>DBPV01000123.1:0-1912 GCA_002304995.1 Syntrophaceae bacterium UBA1411 | reverse complement strand
CCGTAATGATAAATCAGCGTGGCGGCGCCGTGCGTCAGCCCCGGGTACATGGAAAAAGCGTAGTTCGCCGCGCCGAAATACTCGATGCAGGCAAAACCGACAGACGCCGGAACGCCCTGGCCGCCCACCTCGGGCGCGTCCATGGGATTGATCCAGCCGCCTGCGCAGAATTTCTTATAGGGTTCGCGGAAGGCTTTGGGAACGGTGACAACGCCGTTTTTAATATGACACCCTTCTTCGTCACCCTCCTTGCAGGCCGGCGCCAGCTCATTGACGGCGAGTTTCTCGGCCTCGTTCAGGATCATGGTCAAATCATCCTTGGAAAAATCCTTGTAGGCTTCGTACGCAAACAGTTGCTCGATCCCCAGCTGCTCGAACAGAACAAACTGTTGATCCCTCGTATTCACTAATCCGTTACTCATATGCTGCTACTCCTCCACAATAATTTTTTTACACGCCGGATGCGCTTTTACTTTTTCGCCGTCGGCGCGAAACTTTTATAGGTTTCATCGATCGGGGGCATTTGAACGCAGTTTTCAATCAGGGGCAGCTTGCCGTAGGTGGTATCGTCCTGCCAGCCGTCCATGTGCGCAGCCCGCCGTGCCGCCGCCTGAAGTTTCTTCCAGTTGGCGCTGCCGTAAAGAAACATCTCCTGAGCCGCCATCGATCCTTCGCCGTGGATCGTATCGACCTGCCAGTGATTCCCGGTGCAGTCCTTGATGAGCCGCAGGATGCGCAGCCGCTCTTCAGTGGAAACGCCGTCTTTCGCCGCCAGATACTTGTCGATAAACGGCTTGATTTCCGGATTGTCCCAATCCCGGAAAGCGGGAACGGTGGTGGTGAGTCCGCCGCCGATATCGTGCATGTGCTGGCACATCGTATGGAAGTTGCTCGCGTAGGTCCACTTCGAAGCGTTGATCGCCATGCGGTTGGGCATCATGACGTCCATGCCGAATTCGGTCACCGGATCGAGGCAGGCCTGCTTGGCGAGCATCTGGACGGTTTCCGTGATGTAGGCCATCCAGGCCAGCTTCTTGCGGACATGCGGCATATTCTGGACGCCGTTGTATTCCGCGATAAGACTGGCCGCGCCCGTCATGAGTTCCAGCGTTCCCGTCATCTTGCAGGTGCCGAACAGCCGATGATAGCTGGCGAACGCATACGCCAGCACCTGGGAGAACTGCCACTCGCCGCACATGAAGACCCGTTCCCAGGGGACAAACACATCGTCAAACACAATGAGGGACTCCGAGGGCTGCAGGTGATCCGAGGTCGGGTAATCGAATTCGCACTCTTCTCCGTACAACCGGACATTGGGCTCAACACCCAGAAGTTTGACGCCCTTCGTGGCGACCGGTATCGCAAAGCCCAGCGCATAGTCCTTGTCCGCTTCGCCGTGCGTCCGGCAGGGCAGGCACAGAAGCTCATTGGCGCAGGGCGACGCGCTGATATGCACCTTGGCGCCGCGAACCACAATGCCGTCCTTCTGCCGGTCGACGATCCGCAGGTAAAAATCCTTGTGCTGCTTCTGCTGCGAGGGATGAAGGCTGCGGTCGCCTTTCACGTCGGTGATCGCGCCGGTCAGCGCCAGATCGTTTTTCTGGAGGTACCGGCGGTAGTTCTCGACGCGCTCCGTGTAGCCCGTCCCCATTTTCTTATCCATGACTTCCGCAGCCACACTGAAGGATGCCAGGGCATCGGCGCCCATGCAGTGCACCAGCACGCCGCCGCCCGTGCGCATGCCGGCCATGTAGCACTCACGCCGGCGCAGCATGTCCTGCGGTGTTTTCGGCGAGGTGAGAAGAAAATTAATGTCCTCTCCGTCCGCGTCCTTCGTGACGAACAGATCCCGGAAATCGGGGCGGTTCGGCAGGACATAGTCCATCGCCGCCATGCGGACAATGGTGCTCAC
>DBPV01000104.1:10112-30823 GCA_002304995.1 Syntrophaceae bacterium UBA1411 | reverse complement strand
TCGATCGAGCCGAAGTTTCCCTGGCCGTCCACCAGCGTGTAGCGCATCGAAAAATCCTGCGCCATGCGCACCAGCGTATCGTAAATGGCCGCGTCTCCGTGCGGATGGTAACGGCCCATGATATCGCCGACGATGCGGGCGGACTTGCGGTAGGGTTTGTTGTAGCGGTTGCCCCCTTCGTACATGGCGTACAGAATCCGGCGGTGCACCGGCTTCAGGCCGTCGCGCACATCGGGAATCGCGCGCCCGATGATGACGCTCATGGCGTAATCCATGTACGACTTCTTCATTTCGTCTTCTATATTCACCAGCATGTACTTGTGGTGGATATCGCGTTCCATTTTCTAAACTTCCTCTCTTTTTACGACAAAGGATCAATCCTTTTACGTCATTTCGGACAGGCGAAGCGCGCTCCGTCTTGTGCCCTTCAGGGCCGATCCGGAAAACTGTCTTCGCGGAAACGACGGTCGACGGTTAAATATCCAAATTAGAGACGTGCAGGGCGTTTTGGTAAATAAAGTCGCGCCGGGGCTCTACCTGGTCTCCCATCAGGGTGGTGAAGATGACATCGGCCTCCACCGCGTCGTCCACGCTTACCTGTAAAAGCGTCCGCTTTTCCGGATTCATGGTGGTTTCCCACAGCTGTTCGGGATTCATTTCGCCCAGACCTTTGTAGCGCTGGATGGTGAGACCCTTTTTCCCCAGAGCGATGATGTGATCCACCAGCGCCCTGGCGGACGGCAGAATCGTGGGCGTGGACGAATCCTCCGGCGCATCGCTGTACGGCGGTTCTCCCAGAATCGAAACCTGGCCAAGCAGGTTGCGGATCTCGCCGAACTGCGGCGTCCGGAAGATTTCGCGATCGACGCAGGTAGCGACGGTTTTGCCGTTTTGCCGGATTTCAAACACCATTTTAAAGCCGCCGTGCTCCGGGTCGTCATCAATCCGGTAATCGGCAATCGTCTTGCCGCCCAGGGCCACAACGGTCCGTCCGGCGATTTTCAAAAGCTCGTGCTCGTTTTGAAACGTTTCGTCCTGCAACGTCGGATCGCCCGCCAGCACGCGGATCAGGTTACGGTCGCGGCGCTCCCGTTCAAACCGGTCCAGGAGGTCTTCAATGCGCATGACTTTCTTGATGAGCGCCAGCAACTTGCTTCCCGTCGCAGGAAAGGGGCTGCCGTCGCCCATCAGGAGATGGACTTTCTCCACGCCGTTTTCCAAAATATAATTTTTCATCTGCTCTTCATTCTGGATGTAGATCTCTTTTTTCTTATCGACCACTTTATACAGAGGCGGTTGGGCGATATACAAATAGCCCCTCTCGATCAATTCCTTCATCTGGCGGAAAAAGAAAGTCAAAAGCAGCGTGCGGATATGCGCTCCGTCCACGTCCGCATCCGTCATGATGATGACTTTGTGGTAGCGCAGCTTGCTGACGTCGTAGTCTCCCGGCCCGATGCCGGCGCCAAACGCCGTGACCATGACCTTGATTTCCTCGTTTTGCAGCATCTTGTCGAAGCGCGCTTTCTCGACATTGAGCACTTTGCCGCGCAGGGGCAAAATGGCCTGGAACTTTCGGTCCCTGCCCTGTTTGGCCGAGCCGCCGGCCGAATCGCCTTCCACCAGATATATTTCACTCAATGACGGATCTTTTTCCTGGCAGTCGGCCAGCTTTCCCGGCAGAGCGCCGACTTCCAGAGCGCTCTTGCGGCGCGTCAGCTCCCGCGCCCGGCGGGCCGCATCGCGCGCCCGGGCCGCTTCCATGCACTTGTTTAAAATCTGCCTGGCAACCGAAGGATTCTCCTCCAGGTAGGCGCCGATTTTTTCATAGACGATGCCTTCCA
Organism: Syntrophaceae bacterium UBA1411; assembly: GCA_002304995.1. Classification (GTDB taxonomy): domain Bacteria; phylum Desulfobacterota; class Syntrophia; order Syntrophales; family Smithellaceae; genus UBA8904. Next base: position 28,979 of record DBPV01000104.1, on the reverse strand, counting down.
CGAGGCCCTTTACGTCCGAATTGCCCAGTTTCGTTTTGGTCTGCCCTTCAAACTGCGGATTGCGGACCTTCACACTGATCACGCAGGCCAGACCTTCCCGCAGATCCTCGCCGCGCAGGGATTCCTTGCCGTCCTTGATGATCTTGTTGGCGGTGGCGTAATTATTGAAAACGCGGGTAAGCGCGGACCGGAAGCCGACCATGTGCGTGCCGCCTTCCACCGTGTTGATGCTGTTGGCAAAGGAAAAGATGTTTTCCAGATAGCTTTCGTTGTACTGCAGGGCAACCTCCACCGCGCAGTCCTCTCTCGCTCCGGTGACGTAAATCGGATCCTTGTGCAGGACTTTCTTGTTACGGTTGATGTACTCGACAAAAGAAACAATGCCGCCCTTGTAGAAAAACTCCGTCGTCTTGTCGACCCGTTCATCGACCAGCGTGATTTTCACGCCGGAGTTTAAAAAAGCCAGCTCCCGCATCCGATTGGCAATAACGTCAAAACTGAATTCCGCCTCTTCAAAGATTTCATCGTCCGGCAGAAAGGTGACTTTCGTGCCCCTGCCCTTGGTTTTTCCCACCATTTGCAGCGGCGCATCCGGCACGCCGCGGGCATACGTCTGGCGGTAAACATTGCCGTCGCGGCGAACTTCGAGTTCGCAGGTTTTGGAAAGGGCGTTCACCACCGACACGCCGACGCCGTGCAGACCGCCGGAGACTTTGTAAGTGTCGTTGGTAAACTTGCCGCCGGCATGCAGCTTGGTGAGAGCGACTTCCGCCGCGGAAACGCCTTCCGTCTTGTGAATATCCACCGGTATGCCGCGTCCGTTGTCATCCACGACAATACTGTTGTCCACGCGGATCTTGACGGTAATGGCGTCGCAAAATCCCGCCGCCGCTTCGTCGATGCTGTTGTCCACCACCTCGTACACCAGGTGGTGCAACCCCTCCTTGCCGGTGGAGCCGATATACATGGCCGGTCTTTTTCGAACGGCTTCCAGACCTTCCAGAACTTTAATACTGTCCGCAGTGTATGTTTCTGTCATTGCAACCTTCTTACTCCTTGCCTCTTTAAGCAATTCCTTTTTTAAATTTATATTTTCAGCGGCATGACGATGCACAGATAATTATCGCCTTCCGCCGGTTTGATGAGCGTCGGTTTCAAGCCCATACCCACTTCCATGATAATGCTGTCCAGAGAAATCACTGATACGGCATCGATGACGTAGTTCACATTGAATCCGACGTCCATGTCTTCTCCGGTGTAACTGATATCGATTTCTTCCGTGGCTTCTCCGACGTCCAGGTTGGTGGAATTGAGCGTCATTTTCCCCGAGGTAAAGGAGATTATCACTCCGCTGTACCGTTCCGAAGACACGACGTTCATTCGTCTTAGGGAATGGAGAAACGTTTCCTTGTCCAAAACGATTCCCACGCCCTTTTCCGTCGGAATCACGCGCTTGTAGTCCGGATAGTCCGCATCCACCAGATTGACTTTAAGAATGGTATTTTCCGTTTTCACCACAAACATGTTTTTATGAATGCCGACACTGACATTTTCATGCACGTCGGTAATTTTTTTGACCTCCATCAATCCCTTGCGGGGAATAATCACGCCTTTGGGCAGGTCGGGGCAGGGTTCCGGCGTATTGATCTTTGCCACCGCCAGCCTGTGTCCGTCCGTCGCCACCATCCTCCAGACATGATTGGTGCCATCGGAAGCCGTTTCCAAAAGAACGCCGTTGAGATTTTTCCGGCTTTCGTCAAAGGCCATGGCAAACGATGTCTTGTTGATCAGTTCCTTGATGGCCGAGCCGGGAATATTGAAAAATGGGACATTCTGGCTGTCTCCGACACTGGGAAAATCATCCGCCGGCAGGCCGGGGATTTTGTAAACGGCGCGCTGGCAGGTCACCTTGACGATATTGTTGGCGCTTTTTGTAAAATGAACGATTTCTCCCTGGATTTCCCGGATCATTTCATAGAGCTTCTTTGCCGAAAGAGTGATTTCTCCCGTCTCGGCAATGTCCGCTTCGTAATCGGAAATCAGACTGATCTCCCGATCAGTCGCGATGATTTTCAACTTATTATGTTCCGTTTTCAAAAGGACATTATTTAAAATAGGTGTCGTTGTCTTTTTTTCGACAATGCCAAGAGTCTTTTGAATACCGTCCAAGAAGGTGCTTCTATTGATTTTGAATTCCATCCTCTCCTCCCATGGTATTAGTTCTTAGATTTTTTTATCTTAAATATACAAAAACAGTATTAGTAATGTAGCTTGTGGATATGTGGATTCAAAAAATTTCTCCAGTTATTCCGAGAATATCTTTTTATAATCCCTGTTGACGGTTTGTTAAAATCCCCTCTACGTTTTGTGGATAACACTGTCTTCAATCTCCTGAACCATCTTTTTAAAATTCGGGTCTGCATCGATGGCATTGAGAATTTTGTTGTTGGCGTAAATCACCGTGGAATGATCCCGGCCGCCAATTTTTTGACCTATATCCGGATAAGAGAAAGTCGTCAGCTTTCTGGCCAGATACATGGAAATCTGCCGTGCCAGAACCAGGTTTTTGTTTTTATTGTGAGCCTTAATGTCTGCAATTTTCACATTCATTTTTCCGGCGACCGTCTTAATGATTTCCTCAATGCTGATGTCTTCCTTGTTGTTATGCTTCACCAACTGCTTCAGAACTTCTTTGACAAGGTCCAAATCGATTTCACGATTGGTCAGTGAGGAATACGCGGCAATCCGCACCAGAAATCCTTCCAGTTCGCGGATGTTGGACTCGACGTGCGAGGCAATGTACTGAGCGACGGACGATGACAGCTCAATTTTACTTTCCTGCATTTTCTTGGCGATTATGGCGATTTTCGTCTCGATTTCCGGCGGCTGAATGTCGGCGATGAGCCCCCACTCGAAACGCGAGCGCAGTCTTCCCTCCAGATTTGGAATATCCTTGGGAAATTTGTCGGATGTGACGACGATTTGCTTGCCGGAATCATGCAGAGTGTTGAAGGTGTGGAAGAATTCCTCCTGGGTTCTGTCCTTGCCGGCCAGGAACTGGATGTCGTCGATCAGCAACGACCCGATATTCCGGTATTTTTCGCGAAACTTCGGCATCCGGTCGTAGCGGATGGAATTGATCATTTCATTCATGAAGGCTTCTGCGGAAACGTACATGACGTTCATATCCGGATGAAAATCCAGAGTCATCAGGCCGATGGCGTTCAGCAGATGGGTTTTGCCCAGGCCGGATCCCCCGTAAATAAACAGGGGGTTGTAGTTTTTTGCCGGCTGCTTGGCCACGGCAATGGAGGCGGCATGGGCAAACTGGTTGGATTGGCCGACGACAAAACGGTCAAACGTATAATTGGCGTTTAAAAGAGATAGATTTTTGCTCCGGCCAGCGGTGCCGGGCGCTGCCGCGCCGGCTTCGAAAGGCAGACGGGCCGGCTCCGGCTTTTTTTCCTTTTCCTTGCTCAGAACAAAATCAATGTCGACGCCGATGCCGACAACACTGTGCAGAGAGTTCTTGATCATGGACAGGTAGTTATCCATGAGCCAGTCTTTGAAAAACTTATTCGGAACAGCCAGCTGGACGCACTTATCCTCCAGCGCGACGATTTTGATCGGTTTTATCCAGGTGTCGAAATTTTGCTTTGACACTTTTTCCTGAATAATTTTAACAGTTTTATCCCAAACGGCTTCCATAGAACAACCCTTTATTAACAACCTTATCAACACCTGTGGATAAGACAATTAATGTTTCTTACAGTTCATCAAGAAGGTATCGCGCCAGACGGTTGAGTTCATCCAACGACGAATAGCGAATTTCAATTGCGCCCTTCCTGGACGAACCCCTGAGATTGACCCGGGCCATGCATTTGGCGGAAAGCTGCTTTTCCAGGTCCGTCATGAAACGGTCCCTTGCCGCTGCTTTTTTTTCCTCGGGCGCTTTCTTTAGTTTGCTGATGAGTTTTTCGGTTTCCCGGACGTTCAATTCCTTCTTCAAAAGAAGATCCAGCACGGAGATCTGGTCCTCCGGCGTGGACAGAGCCAGCAGGCAGCGCGCGTGGCCCGGAGTGATTTTCCGCTCCACCAGGGCGTTTTTCGCCCGGGGCGGCAGTTTCAAAAGCCGGATCGTATTGGTGACCGTCGAACGGTCCTTGCCGACCTGCGCGGATATTTCTTCCTGGGACAGGCGAAATTTTTCCATGAGCGTGACGTAGGCTTCCGCTTCTTCCAATGGATTCAGCTCCTCGCGCAGCAGATTTTCGATGAGCGAAATTTCAGCCGCTTCCATGTCCGTGGCTTTACGTACGACGATGGGCACCTCGTGGAGACCCGCCGCCTGCGCGGCGCGCCAGCGCCTTTCTCCGGCGATGATCTCATAGCCGCTGTCGACTTTGCGCACGACGATCGGCTGAATAATGCCTTTCTGTTTGATCGAGGCCACGAGCTTTTTCTGATCCTCGTCGTCAAAGCGTTTTCGGGGTTGATACGGATTCGGGTGCAATTCCTCAATGCCGCAGGTATTGACGGATGTTTTCTTTCCCGCGTCGTTATCCAGCAGGTCCGAAAATATCGCGCCCAGTCCCTTGCCCAGAGCATCTTTTTTTTGCGCCATTTATATATCTCCCCGAAGAATTTCTTCCGCCAGCTCCATATAGGCTACGGCTCCGCGCGACTTTCCGTCATACAGAAGGGCCGGCAGGCCGTGGCTGGGGCATTCCGACAGCCGGACATTGCGCGGTATGATGGTTTTAAAAACCTTTTTGCCCAGATGCTTGCGGACATCCTCCGTCACACGATGCGCCAAAGAGTTTCGCGCATCGAACATCGTCAGCAGTATTCCGCCCAGCGCCAGATTGGGATTCAGGTTGGCCTTGACGAGCTTGACCGTGTTGAGCAGATACCCCAGGCCTTCCATTGCGTAGTACTCGCACTGCAAGGGAACGATCAGGGAATCCGCCGCGACGAGCGCGTTGACCGTCATGAAACCCAGCGACGGCGGACAGTCGATAATGATAAACTCATAAGACCGGTCCAAAGCGGCAAGCAGTTTTCTCAAACGGCTTTCCCGGTCTTCCAGATTGACGAATTCCACTTCCAGACCGATCAGATCCTGGTTGGAGGGGACCATGTCCAGGTCGGGCAGAGCCGTTTTCACAATCACCGAATCGATCGGCGCCTTTCCGATCATGGCGTGGTAGAAATTCGCCTGTTCATACTGCATCCTGTTGATGCCCAGACCGCTCGTGGAATTGCCCTGCGAGTCTGCGTCGATGAGCAGCGTTTTTTTACGGGCCACAGCCAGCGATGCGGACAAATTGATCGCTGTCGTCGTTTTACCGACGCCGCCTTTTTGATTTGCGATGCATATGATTTTATTCATTATTTATGTGTAAGTTTTTCACAAGAAATTCTTGGAAAAACCTGTGAGAGGACTAACATAAAAAAGGGTTTTTTAGAAGGCTTTTTTACTTTATTTTGCCTTTTCGGCGATAATAATTTTTCTTGCCGGGCCCGGACGGATATCGTTTACATCATATTGATAAAATTGATATTTTTTTGATATTATTTTATCATTTACAACGGGAGCAAGCTCGGCTGCGGCGGACGGTCCCTTGAAGGTTATCAACAGGCCGCCGGGGGGCAGGAAAAAGTCGCACAGAGGCAGTAATTCGGACAGTTTCAGGGAGGCGCGCGAAACGGCGACAGCGAAGGTCCCCCGTCCCCTGTCCGACCGAACAATGTTTTCCGCCCGGTCGTGCAGGACATCCGTATCGTCCAGGCGCAAAAGCCGGATGATATGCTTGAGAAAGGAAACTTTTTTCCGATTGGCTTCCAAAAGGGTCAGTCGAAGAGAAGGCAGGGCGATTTTCAGCGGCAGGCCGGGAAATCCCGCGCCGCAGCCGATATCGATCAGCCGCGCGTCGGGCGGCGTCACGTAAGGGACGGCCGTGAGAGAATCGAGAAAGTGGCGGCTGACGATTTCTTCCGTTGTGTTTTCAGAAATCAGGTTCGTTCTGGCATTCCACAATCGGAGCTCTTTGTGATAAAGATCGAACAAGTCAAGCTGCTCCGGGCCGAGACGGATTCCCAGCCTGGCGGCTTCCCGCTCAAGCGTTAGCATGTCTTTGTCCATGAGGGGGCCATAACAAAAATCGGGGTGGGCCGCAACGGATAAATCGATGAACGAAAACCGCTATACCGTCTGTCGCACCGCACAGCCTCCGTCCCTGCCGGGGCGGTGGGAAGACCACGTCTGGGAAACCGTTAAGCCCCTTGCAATTGCCTGTTTTCGTCCCGAAGGGAGCAAACATCGTCCGCGCACAGAGTGCCGGCTGCTCTACGACACCGAGACGCTTTACGGCATCTTCCGCGTGGAGGACCGTTATGTGCTCTCGGTCCATACCGGTTTTCAAAGCCCCGTCTGGCGCGACAGCTGCGTGGAAATATTTCTTCAGCCCGAAAGCGGCTTTGGCTATTTCAATTTTGAATTCAACTGCGGCGGCGCGCTGCTTTCGTCCTACGTGACGGATTCGGCCCGGACGGACGCCGGCCTCAAGGCGTTTGTTCCTCTGTCCGCCGAAGACGATCGGCAAATCCGCCGTTTGTCGAGCCTTCCGACGCTTGTCGATCCCGAAATGACGGCTCCGACGGTCTGGACGCTGGAATTCGCCCTTCCCCTGGCGGTTCTGAACCGCTACGTTCCGGAGGCAAAGGCGCACCCGGGACAACTCTGGCGGGCAAATTTTTATAAATGCGGCAACGATACCTCTCATCCCCACTGGGCGTCCTGGGCGCCGCTTGCCGCGCGCAACTTTCATGATCCGGCGAGTTTCGGCACACTAGAGTTTTGCTGACCGTTTGCGAACCGAAGCCTTTCCTTTTTTTCAAATTCCGCGTGCATTTCCGGTGGGCCGGTTTTATAGGAAGGCTCATCCAGAATGGGGAGAGCATTTATGTCCGTGGAGAATCAGACCAAAAACATCAGCGTTGTTTTGTACAGGCCCAAGTATGCGGGCAATGTCGGCTCCGTTGCCCGGGCCGCGAAAAATATGGGCATCACCGAGCTTGTCGTGGTGGGAACGACCGATCTGGACCGGGAAGCGATGGAACAGCGTTCCACGCATCTGGCGGCGGATGTTCTCGATCGGATCCAATACGTCCCGTCGCTTCAGGAGGCGCTCGGGCGCTTCAATTACATCGTCGGCACCACCGCCCGGCTGGGCAGGGCGCGGGGGCCCTTTGTGTCGCCGCGGGCGGCGGCCGGAAAAATCGCCGGACTGGCCGGGAACAACCGGGTCGCGCTGCTGTTCGGTCCGGAAGATACGGGCCTGGCCAATGACGAGCTGGCGCTGTGCCAGTGTGTCGTGACGATTCCGACCTCGCGGGCCTTTACGTCGCTCAATCTGTCGCAGGCGGCGATGATTCTGTGCTATGAAGTTTTTGTGGCTCTGTCGTCGGGGCAGACAGGCGCCGCGCCTCCCAAACTGGCTTTGGCCTCCGAGCTGGAAGGCCTGTACGATCAAATCCGGGAGCTCCTTTCGCGCATCGGCTTTCTCAATGTGCAAAATCCGGAGTACTGGATGCTGGACATCCGCCGCTTTTTTGCCCGTGCCGGACTTCTGTCGCGCGAAGTGAAGATTCTCCGCGGCATCTGCCGGCAGATCGACTGGTCCTTGTCCAACAAAAAGACTTGACATGAAAGGCAATTTGCAGTTCATAGCTTTCGCAGACGGCGGACCCGAAAGCCCCGCCGGGTGTTTCGGGGCCGCGCTTTTTTTGAGCGGCCGACTTCAAAAGATACTTTTGTAAAAACACGCAACCGTTGATTTAAATTTTTTTACGGAGGACTTCTTCAGTATGACCAAGACATTTTCTTTTACCGGCGCCAAAAAAATCGTTTTCGGCAACGGCTCCCTTTCCGCCCTGGCCGGCCACGTTACGGATCAGCAGGTGCAAAATCCGCTGATCGTGATCGATAAGAACCTGGCGCAGACCGGGCTTAAGGAAAAAATCGCGGGCCTTCTGTCTGCCGCGGGCATTAAATTCACCGTTTATGACAAAGTGGTGCCGGAGCCGCCCATCGAGCTGGCCGACGAAGGCGCGGCGCTCGCGATAAAGCGCAAATGCGACGGCGTGATCGGCGTCGGCGGCGGTTCCGCCATGGACGTGGCCAAAGCCATTGCGATTATCGCCGCCAATAAAGGCGCGGCCGCCGATTATCTGGGCCTCAACAAGGTTCCCAAGGCGGGCCTGCCGAAAATCATGATTCCCACCACGGCCGGCACGGGCAGCGAAGTAACCTTCACCGCCGTGTTCGTGCGCAGGAATCTCCAGAAAAAGGAAGGCATGAACAGCCCCTACCTCTATCCGGAGCTTGCGCTGCTCGATCCGGAACTCACGCTGTCGCTTCCCCCCGCGCCCACGGCGCAGACCGGCCTCGACGCTCTTTGCCACGCGATTGAATCCTACACGTCGATCAACGCCTCGCCGGCAAGCGAAATGTTTTCGCTCGAAGCCATCGCGCTCATTGCGGAAAACCTGCGGACCTGCGTGCATGACGGCAAAAACCTCGCCGCGCGTGAACAGATGCTCCTGGGAAGCCTTTACGCCGGCATCGGCCTGGCCAACGCGGGCGTGACGGCCGTTCACTCCCTGTCCTATCCGCTGGGCGGCAAATTCGGCGTCGGACACGGTCTGGCCAACACGATTCTGCTGGCGCCCGTGATGGCTTTCAACCTGCCCGGCGCCCTCGAGAAATTTGCCGATGTCGCGGAGGCGATGGGCGAAGTCACGGACGGCCTGCCGCTTCGGGAAGCCGCCTTTCTGGCGGTGGAAGCCGTGGAGGCCCTGATTGAAGATTGCGGGATCAGTGCTTCGATCAAGGATTTCGGCGTTAAGGAAACCGATTTTCCGGCGCTGGCCGACGTGGCGATGACGGTGGCCCGGCCGCTGGAAAACAATCCCCGCAAGATGACCAAAGACGATATGATCGCGATTTACGCGGAAGCTTTTTAAGAAAGGATGGGTGAATAACCATGGCAGGAGCTGAATTGATCGGTCCGGAAGAAATCAAGGAAGTCATGGACGTGATGGAAACCGGCGTTCTGATGCGTTACGGATTCGACAAGGAGAGAAAAGGCGTTTTCAAGGTGCGCCAGTTTGAAGAGGAGTTTGCCCGCTACTGCGGTGTGAAATACGCGCTGGGCGTGACGTCCGGCTCGTCGGCGCTCAAGGTGGCGCTCACCGCGATGGACGTGGGCCCCGGCGACGAAGTGCTCGTACCGGCCTTTACCTTTCTCGCGACGTATGAAGCCGTCCTGGAAGTCGGCGCGATTCCCGTGATGTGCGACATCGACGATACGCTGAATTTCGATCCGGACGAAATCGAAAAGAAGAAGACCCGCTACACGAAGGCCGTGATTCCGGTTCACATGTGCGGTTCGGCGGCGAAGATCGACAAGATTGTGCGGACCGCCCGCAAGCATAAGCTGCTGGTTCTGGAAGACAACGCCCAGGGCTGCGGCGCCGGCTTCAAAGGCAAAAAGCTCGGCGGCTTCGGCGATATGGGCATTTTCAGTTTCGACTACTACAAGACCGTAACGACCGGTGAAGGCGGCCTGGTGATTTCGAACAATAAAAAACTGTATCTGCGGTCGGAATGGTACTCCGACCACGGCCACGACCACAACCCCAAGGTCAGCCGCGCGCTGGAGGGCCGCACCATTCTCGGCTTCAATTACCGCATGAACGAACTGCAGGGCGCCGTGGGCCTGGCTCAGCTGCGCAAGCTCGACTATATCGTGGCCGAACAGAAAAAAAACAAACAGAGGATCAAAGAGCTGCTGGCGCAGGTGCCGGGCGTCGGCTTCCGGACGCTGCCCGATCCGGACGGAGATTCCGCAACGTTTCTGGCTTTTCATCTGCCGGAAGAAAAACGGGCGCTCTCCTTCCAGAAGCTGCTGTCCGCCCATGGCCTCGATACCACCTGCTACAAATTCAACAAGTGGCACTACGTGCCCAACTGGGAGCACTTCCTGTCGTTTTCCACGGCCAATTCGAAGAAGTATCCGTTTGCGGACAAGGCCAACAAGGGCAAGGTCAAATATTCCCGCAAGAGTATTCCGTTTGCGGAAGACATCCTGGGCCGCACGCTGGTGATGGGAATTTCCGTGAAGATGAGCCCGGAAAAATTCGATGCGATCGCCCGGGCCATCGCCGCCGCCGCAAAGAAAATGTAGCCTTTGATTATTGCAAAGGCTGATATTTTGCCGATAAAAAGAGCCGCACGAATTCGTCAAGTGCGGCTCTTTTGTTTTGCCGACCCTGGCTCGGCGCCGGAATCATTCCGGGCCGGCCATTTTTGCGCCGTGTTCGGCAAGGAGCTTGCGCAAAACGGAGCGGTGGCAGCGCGCCTCGTCGGCGCAGTAGCAGCCGACGGAAAAATTGCCGCTGTGCGAAAGGGCTGCAAGCACCTCCAGAATGTGGCGGTTTTCCGGCCGCATCATTTCGGCGCGGTATTTCCGCAAGAAGGCGTTCCATTCCTTTTGCGTCCGGGCGCCCTGGGCCGACTTCACCAGAGCTTCCGACGGCGCCAGGTTGGGAAGCCAGACATCGTAGAAATTTTTCGACGCGTACGCGGTTTTGGGAACGCCGCGCGGCGGCCGCCGCACCGTCCCGATGCGAATACCTTCGCCGGGGGCTCTGTCCGTTCCCAGGCGAACAATCCGGATAGCCATGGCTTTCTCCTTGGTTGAAATTTTTTACAGTCGCAGCCCGCTTTGGCTCGGTGACCGGAACCGGAGTCTTGTTGCGGTCCCGGTTTGCCGTCTTTTTGACATCAGCGGGGATTCAGCGCATCTGGAAGATTTTCGGCCGCGGCGTCGGTCGCGGTTTTGCCAATCAACGGCAGGTAGACTTCCCATGTCGTGCCCCGGCCGCCGCTTGCGACGTCAATGTAGCCTTCGTGATCGTGGACGATGTTCCAGGCCACGGTGAGCTCCAGGCCTGTGCCGCCTCGGCCCATGACCTTCTTGGTGTAAAAGGGTTCGAAAATCCGCCTCAGATCGTCGGGTGGAATTTCCGGTCCTCTGTCCTTAACGATCAGGACGGCGTATTCTCCGGCCTGATCGTTCTGATTATCCTCGATGGACCGGTCCACGGGACGGAGCGTTGTAGCCAGCGAGACGCTGCCCCCGGTCGCCATGGCTTCGCACGCGACGGTGAGAAGGTTCAAAACCACTTTTTGCAGCTGGGAGAAGGATCCTGCAATCTCCAGAGGACGGTCATCCAGTTTGGCTTGCACGGTCACCTGGGAATGCCGGCGCAGAAGTTCCCGGTACGGGGACGATTCCTGGGTGGAATGAATGATGGAGTTGAGGTTGAGGGATTCCTTAGCCGCAGCCGCGCCCCGGGCGACCATGGAGAGGTCCGACACAATGGATGAGGCGCGCATGCCGGAGTCGCGCATGACTTCGAGGGGTTTGCGCAGCGGGCTGTTTTCCGGAAGATCCATGAGCAGCAGTTCCGGGTAACTGACAATGGTGGAAAGCACGTTGTTTAAATCATGGGCCACGCTGCGCGCGAGCAGGCGCAGGGATTCCATTTTCTTGAGCTGGGCCGTTTTTTCCTCCTGCTTCCGGAGCGCCGCTTCCTGCTCCAGCCGCCTCGTCACGTCGCGCATGACCGTCAGAATGGCCGGCCGGCCGCGGTAGCGAATGGAGCTGGCCCGGATTTCCAGATGGCGGATCGCACCGCCCGGACGGACGATGCGGAAAATAAAAGCATCCGGGACATCCCGCGCAGACTGCATGTCCCCATAGTACTGCAGAAATTTTGCGCGGTCCTCCGGCGCCACGATCTGGAGAAAATCCCGGATGGTGAGATCGATCACCGGTTGTCCCAAAATAGCACTGCAGGCCGGATTTTCAAAAACGGTCTGTTCATCCTGGATGACCAGCAGGCCGTCGTTGGCAAATTCCGTGATGACCCGGTACTTGTCTTGCGCCATCTGGTCCGTGTAATTGTCGAACGCTGCCCACAGGACGGCGCAGGAAAAACCTAAAAATCCGTATTCCATTACATATTGAAACGTCGGAAGTCCCAAAACGGCCAGCGCGTCGTGGATGCCCAGCGCCAGCCAGAAAACCAATCCGGCCAGATAGGCGATCCTGTGGCGTCCGGCGGTGTTCGTGCTGCGAAACCACAAAACAATTCCGACCAGGGCCGCCGCCGCGATGTACATCATAAACCAAGGCCCCAGCGGCCCCAGGGCCGATTCAACAAACGGCTCGGCCAAACCGATGAAGTCGCGGCTCACAAACCTGTCGGAAACGATGAGCGGCGTGAACCACAAAAGCCCCAGCAGCAGGACGTGGAACGCTCCCGCGATCAGGTGATACAGCCTTCCCTTCAGGTTCAGATAGCTGAAGCTCAGGCCGTACAGACCATGCACCAGAAAGACGTGGGCGGTAAATTCCAGCAAGCCGCCGCACCGGTTGGCCGGCCCTGCCGGCAGGTTGTACTCCAGAAAAACACCGGCGGCATAAAGAAGGCCGGCAAAAGACAGGGCGGCCCCCCACAGATACCAGGTTAGAGACGGTTGACGAAAAGCGAAAATCAGTTGAATGACCGCCATCATCAAGGCGATGACGGCTACCGAAAAGGTTCCGGCGGACTGAAGTAAAATATTGTCGATCATTATTCTTTATCCTTTTCCCCGATAACAGTGCTGGCGGTAAGCGACGCTATAAGAAAGCCCTGCGCCGCACCGGCGGCAAGGTCGGCAAGCCAGGCCCGGCCCCGCGACGGGGTGATCAGACCGGCCGCAACGGCTTTATCGACCGTTTCGTCCAGGTTGTATATCTGATTGGCCTTGTGAAAGTCAGTGACGACCGACATTCCGGAATAGGTTTTCACATCTTTTAAACCGGCGGCGATGAACATTTCCGGTAAAAGACGTCCGGCGGCCGCATTCGGAAAAGAGCCGCGCCACAGCCGGATGATCGTTGCCGTAACATCCGGATCTCCCGGCGTGATGGAAAAGCTGTCCCAGTCGTTGTCGTACGCCAGCAGGCGCCCGCAAGGCTTTAAAACCCGAACCAGTTCGTCGATTGCTTTTTGCGGGTTGGAAAGATGCTGCAGCGTCCGGTCGATCCGGCAGCGCGCAAAGCTTTCGTCGGCAAACGGCAGCGCTTTGACGTCGCCTTTCAGAAATTCCACGGGCAGAGCGCCGCAGAGAGGATTGGCCCTGGCCTTTTCAATCATGGCGCCGCTGGCGTCGAGGCCGATCACCCGGCCGCCCGGCGAAACCCGCCTGGCCATCCGGACGGCATCGTCGCCCAGTCCGCAGCCTGCGTCGAGAACGGCCATGCCGGGGCCGAGATCCAGAAGGTCGTAGCTGCGGGTTTTATATCCCCGGTAATACGGAAGGGAATCCAGAAGCGCAAGGCAACTGAAATAATCCTCTTTGTTTTGAGTGCGGTCGACGTCTGCAAAGCCCGTCGCAAGATACTCTCTGTCCATGAAGCTCCTGCAAGCCCCGTCGTGGTAACTTCCTGTCCGTTTTCGGAATCGTTTGCCGCGCCCCGATGCGCTAAACCATAAATGTTTTCCCGGAAAATATCAAGATTACNNCAGCAAGGAAACAATGCTTTTTCAATGCCGGATGATCACCCGACTAAAATGACAATCAGTTGACCCGGGCCGTGCATGCCTTTGAACTGGCCGCCCTGGATGTCGGCTGTCATGCTCGGGCCGGTGATGAATGTAAAATGAGACGGCAGCCGGTTCTTATCCGCGTAAACGTTTTGCACCACCTGTTCATAGACGGCGACAAGACGCTCGACGGGAAGCACGGCGATGTGGACAGGGGGCGCGATGGAGATGAGGCGCGGCTGATCCTGGTCATGCAGAAGGCAAATCGTCCCGGATTCGGCCACCCCCCAGTCCGCGCCGGTGACGCCCGCCTGGACCCTGTTGAAAGCCGCTTCCCGGTAGCTCTCGCGGTCGGGAAAATCCTGTGCCGTCAGAACTTCGATGCCCGCCGTTTTTCCCCAGGCGCGCAGATCCAGCGGCGCCAAAACGGCATCCGTCGCGGTCAGCAGGATTTTCAGCTGTTCCCGGGCGGCGATTTCGGCAAGGTGTGATTTAATGCCCTGCGCGTTTGCCGCCCGGCACACAACGCCGGTTTGCTCCGCCAGGTTTTTCGTGAAGAGGGAAATGAGCTCCTCCCGGTTCAGCGACAAAGCCGGGAGCGGCGGCAGCACCGGCCCGGGCTCAGTCTCTCCGGCGGCCGCGCCGGCAAGTTTTTTTAAAATGGTCCGTCCGGCGTCGTCCGACATTCCTTCGCCTTTCCGATTTTTTTCCACTGTTCGTGAAACGTTTGTGCGGCCGGGACCGGCAGGTTGCGCTGGGCAAGCCAGCCGTCAAGCAGCCGAAGTCTTGTGCGGCCGACGCCGTCCGCAGCGCAACGCTTCGCGAGCGGCCGCAACAGACGGATGGCGAAATGCCAGCGTGCGCCGCTTTTCACCAGCGTGCCCCACGCCTTGAAAAAGAATCTTTGCGCGCGCGAGGGAAGGGCCTGCTGTGCGCGGTAGTGCAGAAACAGGCGCGGATGATCGACGCCGGCGGGGCAGACCTCCCGGCACGCGCCGCAAAGCGTGGTGGCACAGTAGAGGTCGTGCGTTTCTCCGAGGCCCAGAAGCAGGGGATTGAGGACCTGGCCCATCGGGCCGGAATAAACCCAGCCGTAAGGATAGCCGCCGATCTTTCCGTAAACGGGGCAGACGCTCAGGCATGCGCCGCAGCGGATACAGCGCAGCGCCTCGCGGGCTTTGACGTCCCGGTAAATCTTCGAGCGCCCGTTGTCCAGAATAATAATGTAGAGCTCTTCCGGCCCGTCGGTTTCACCCGGCTTTTTCGGGCCGCAGTCGATGGAGACGTAAGACGAAAGCTTCTGCCCGGTGCAGTGGCGGCACAAAAGGCGCATCAGATGCAGGGCGTCGTTCATGGTCGGCACGACCTTTTCCAGACTCATCACGGAAACCTGGAGGGTGGGGGAGGATTTGCCAAGCCGGATGTTGCCTTCATTTTCCACGTTGAAAATCGCGCCGGTATCGGCTGCGGCCATGTTGACGCCTGTGACGGCCATGTCCAGGTGCCTGAACTTGTCGCGCAGGTAGCGGCGGGCCGCGCCGCCCAGTGCAATCCGGTCCGTGGTCGGCTCGTCAATGACGCCGTGCGCCAGAAAAAGGTCGCGGATTTCCTCGACCGGCAAATTGATGGCAGGGCCGACAATATGAAACGGCGGCCGCTGCAGGAGCTGGATGATGAATTCACCCAGGTCCGTCTCAAAGGCGGCAATGCCGTTGGCCTGAAGAAAATCGTTCAGTCCCATTTCTTCCGTCACCATCGATTTGCCCTTGGTGACATAGCGGACGCCCTTTTCCCTGGCCAGGGCCAGGATGAATTCGTTGGCCCGGGCGGCTGTTTCTGCCCAGATGATCTTTGCGCCGCAGGCCCGGGCGTTTTTTGCGAACTGCTCCAGAAGCTCCGGCAGGCGCGCGACGGCGTCGGCGCGGATGGCGCGGCCGCAGGCCAGCGCCGCGGCCGGATCGGGAAACGTCTTCATGGCGCCGGCGCAGGACCGTGCGAAGTAAGGCGTCAGGCGGCCCAGAAAATTCCGGCTGCGTTCATTTTTCAGTTCCCGGTTGGCCGCTGCGGCAAACTGGCGCGTTTGAATTTCCATGAATTACAGCTCCCCCCGTCCGTCCGCGGCGAGAAACTGCGCCAGATGCATGACTTTTCTGTCCGGACAATGGCGGCTCAGATAACCGCCGATGTTGATGAGACAGCCGGGTTCGCCGAGGAGCAGAAGATCTGCTCCGGAGGCCAGATAGTTTTCGCATTTTTCTTGGACCATGGCCGCGGAGATTTCCGGATAGCGGTTGGCGAACTCTCCGCCGAAGCCGCAGCAGGTTTCCGCTCCTCTCAAGGGAACCAGCTTTGCTTCCCTGACGCATGACAGCAGCTTTTTCGGCTGCGCGGAAACGCCCAGGCCCCGCAGGATATGGCAGGATTCGTGGTAGGCGATCTTGCCGTCATAGCGCGCGCCGCAGTCGGAAACGCCCAGAACATCGACGATATACTGGGAAAGCTCGTAAATGCGCGGGGCCAGCGCCTCGGCGCGTTCCCGCCAGGACGGTTCGTTTGCGAGCAGTTCCGGATAATGGGTTTTGACGGTGCAGACGCACGAGCCGGAAGGACTGACGATCACCTCATCGTCTCCGAAGACATCAATAAAATGCTTGGCCGCAAGGCGGGCTTCTCTGGTATAGCCTGCGTTTATAGCCGGCTGACCGCAGCAGGTTTGTTCGGGATGATAAAGGCAGCGTACGCCCAGGCGCGCGAGGAGCCGATACGTGGCCTCGCCGATCCGGGGCAGAAACAGATCCACCAGGCAGGGAATGAAGAGAGAAACGGTTTTCATGCCGGATCCTTGGCCGGAGGGGCCGCAGCCTGAAAGAAAAGCCCGGCGCGCCCTTGTCCATCCACGCGATCGTTTTTTTTTCAAACAGAACGCAGGCAAAAATATTCCGACCGGCCGTCATCGCCCCGCCGGCCGGAATGGAAAAAAGGTCAGCGCGCGGCGGCTTTTCGCGGCTGGCGGAACGTTTTTGGAGCCGGTTTGGCAGACGCTTTCAGTTTCAGGACAAAATCCACCCGCGTGCCCTGTGCCGGCTGGATTTCCCGGACGTAAATTTTGTCCTGGAGGTTGTTAAAGACGACTTTATTTTCCAAACTGGCGATCGTCAGCCGGTCCGCGATTTTTGACATGGCCAAAACAGCCTGCCTGCCCGCCGGCTCGGGCGCAATCGCCGGCCGGCGTTTGAGCAGTCTCTGCACGGCTTCAGCGGTTGAGGCCAGCCGCTTCTTCTGCATGATGCTGTTGAACATGCCGATGCCCCAGTCCTTCACGGTAAAGTGAAGATCCGTCTGCGTTCTTATCGCCTGCACGTCGATTTTATCCGATTCGGAATGTTTGACGGCATTTTTGAGCAGTTCGGCAAGCGCGTATTGCGCAATGGCGGCCGTATTGCCCGGCAGGCCGGACAGGACGGAGCTTTCTTCCTGAATCCGGTTCAGAATTTTTGCTTCGGAAAGCCCCTCGTTGGTCAGAATGATTCTGACGCGCCTGGGTTTTGCCGGCGGCTTGCCGCGCCGGCGCGCCGGCAGATAATGCGCCTGGTTGGCCTTGCCCACGCGCAGCAGCGATCCGTCCTCAACCATTTTTTTGAGGAACCGCTGTGCGTAGGCCCGGGAAAATCCCGTTTTATCAATCAGATCGTTGGTCGTGATCCGTCCGTTCTTTTTTAAAATCTTGTCAATATGCTTCGCTACCTCCATGGCCTTTCCCCCTCTGGATTTAAAAATGAAAGGCTATTGTAAACTAAATTTTAAAGTTGTCAACGAGTTATATTCTTTTTCGTCTCCGGAGGCGTTCGACAGCCTGACGGAGGAGCGCCCGGCGCGGCGTCATTTTTTCCCGGTTCTTTTCCCAGCCCGGCTTGCAGCGCTTTTTTTAAGAGCTCATTTTCCAGGGCCAGTCTGCCCGCCAACTGCTCCAACCTGCGGACCCGCTCTTCCAGGTCTGTTTCCGGCGCGGCCGTTCTTTTGTTTGTCGCGGGCCGCGTTAAAACCGTTATGGCGCAAAGCGTCGCCAGCAGGGACAGGACATAAATGACCGGAAAAAGAATGATGCCCAATAGAATTCCCACTTTCCGCTCCAGCGCCAGCACAACCGCGGCGCTGACGACCGGCGGGAGGATGAGAATCAAGGCTGCTGCCGGGCCGCCGAAGGATTGATTCATGCTTTCACTAATGATCTTCATGGTTTAAAAACCGACAGCCGATGAGGAAGACGGCGCCTTGTTCATCAGACAGGTGATGAAATAGGGCCGCACGGACGCGGGATCTTGGCCGTAGCCCCGCGCCTGGGCGTCATCTTCCGGAATAAATTAAAAGGTGGCTTTGAATACTTCGGTCAAGCCTGCGGGATGGTGTGAAATACCTTAAGGGAGGCTGAACATCGGCATCCAAAAACTTCCTGCCGTACTCCAAAAGGTTAAAATTTCGTTGAAATGGTTTACGCAACGAACGCTTTTTCTACGACGATATAAAATGCTTGCACTGCTCTTTAATCAAATTTAATTTTCAGTTCACAAAAAGTCAAACGGCTATGGCGCTTTTTCATCCCCGGGCGCAGTTCCGGCGAGCTCTTTTTTTCTGAGCATGACGAGAACGGCGGAGATGGCGCCTTCGGTCATGCCGGGGATGCGCTCCATCTGACCCACGGTGGCAGGCGCGATGCGCGCCAGCTTGGCCTGCAGTTCATTGGAGAGGCCCGGCACCTGCGCGTAATCGAAATCCGGCGGAATTTTCTTTTTTTCCTGCTCCTTCAATTTGCGGGTCGCTTCGAACTGCCGCTTGATGTAGCCTTCGTACTTCGTTTCGATTTCAATTTGCTTTTTGACAAAGGCGTCCGGCTCGGGAATCCAGCCGGGAATGTCGCTTAAATCGTCGTAGGCGATTTCATGCCGTTTCAAAAGGCCGTAGAGGCTGGTCGGCTGCGTCATTGCCGGAGAGTTGCGCCGGGCGAGCTTTTCGTTGACCTCCGGCGACGGCTTGACCGTGACCGATTTGAGGGAGGTGATCCCCCGGTCGATTTTATGCATTTTTTCCTGAAGAGCGCTTAAGTGGGTCCGCTCGACCAGTCCCAGCGCACAGCCTTTGCCCAGCAGGCGGATCACGGCGTTGTCCTCGCGCAAAATGAGGCGGTATTCGGCGCGGGAGGTAAAC
>DBPV01000104.1:0-10038 GCA_002304995.1 Syntrophaceae bacterium UBA1411 | reverse complement strand
GTTGCGTTGATGCCCGCCCATAAGCCCTGCGCCGCCGCTTCCTCGTAACCGGACGTGCCGTTGATTTGCCCCGCCAAATACAGGCCCGCGATCCGTTTCGTCTCCAGCGTGTTTTTAAGCTGGCTGGGCTGAACGAAGTCGTACTCGATGGCGTAAGCGGGCCTCATGATTTCGGCCTGCTCCAGACCTTTCACGCTGTGGACGATCCGGTACTGCAGCTCCAGCGGCAGGCAGTTGCCCAGGCCCTTGGCATAGACTTCCTGCGTGTCGAGGCCTTCATGCTCCAGGACCACGGGATGGCTCTGGCGGTCGCCGAAGCGCATGACCTTGTCTTCTAGCGACGGGCAGTAGCGCGCGCTGACGCCTTTGATCACGCCGGCGTAAAGCGGCGAGTGTTGAATATTATCCCGGATCACAAGGTGCGTCTCGGCGGACGTGCCGGAAAAGTAAGAGGGCAGGCGTTCGGTCCTGAGCGCGCGGGTGGTAAAGGAAAAGGGTGCGGGATCGGCATCGCTGTCCTGGCGCTCGAGAACGGAAAAATCAATTGTCGAAGCCTTGAGACGCGGCGGCGTGCCGGTTTTCATCCGGCCCACGTCAAATCCCAGCGCCTTGAGCTGATTGGCCAGCCCCACGGAGGCGAGCTCTCCCGCCCGCCCCGACGGCGTCTGTGATGTGCCGATATGCACCAGACCGTTTAAAAAGGTGCCGGTGGTGACGATAATTTTTCTTGCGCCATAAAAATGGCCGCTGGCGTCCAGCACGCCCGTCACGGCGCCGCCTTCAACGGCCAGCGCTTCCACCATGGCCTGGCGGATGTGCAGGCGGGGCTGATTTTCGACGGTCGCCTTCATGGTCAGGCGGTAAAGCTGCTTGTCGCACTGCATGCGGGTGGACTGAACGGCCGGTCCCTTGGAGGCGTTGAGCAGACGGAAATGGACGGCGGTTTTATCCGTGACCCGCCCCATTTCGCCTCCCAGAGCGTCGATTTCCTTGACGAGCTGGCTTTTGGCGAGCCCCCCGATGGCCGGATTGCAGGACATGAGGGCGAGAGAATCGAGATTGATGTTGAACAAAAGCGTTTCGGCGCCCATGCGCGCCGCGGCCAGCGCCGCTTCGCAGCCGGCATGACCGCCGCCGATGACCAGTATGTCGTAAGAATCGGACAAAATGTACTCCTCACCTCTTGTGCTTGCCGAGCGGCTCCGGATGCTGCCTTTTGCGTCGCTTGCACGGAATGACGAAAGATGTCATAAGCGTTTTTTACGGGAAGGGTTTTAAAAAAACAACATAAAAAAGAGGATGCCGTGGACAAGCCGGAGTTCTGGAAAAACAACAAACGCTACTACGATCTGAAAAGCTACTGGCGCAACCTGTTTGGCTGCACCGTGCACAAGCTCCAGATCGACGCGGGCTTCACCTGTCCCAACCGTGACGGGCAGGTGGCGGCGGGTGGCTGCATTTACTGCGACGGCCGGGGGTCGAAATTGCGCCAGAGCGGGATTCTTCCCTCCGTGGCGGACCAGATTGCTTCCGGTAAAAAATATTACAAGCCGGCCGCGTCGCAATTTGTCGCTTATTTCCAGACGTTCACCAATACCTACGCGCCGGTGGAAAAACTCCGGGCGCTCTACGACGAGGCGCTGGCCCAGGATGATGTCATCGGTCTTGCCATCGGCACACGGCCGGACTGCGTGGACCCGGAGGTCGCGGACCTGCTGGCCGGCTATGCGCGCACGTCTCATGTCTGGGTGGAACTGGGCTTGCAGTCGGTTCACGACCGGACGCTGGCTTTCATCAACCGGGGCCATGATTATGCGCAGTTTCGGGAGGCCGTCGGACGTCTGGCCGGCAGGGGGCTGAACATTTGTGTACACATTATTGTCGGCCTGCCGGGCGAAAGTGACAAAGATGTGCTGGCCACGGCGCAAACCCTGGCCGCCCTGCCGGTGCAAGGCATTAAAATTCATTCGCTTCTGGCGCTCGACGGCACGCCGCTTGGCGAGCTTTACAAACAGGGCGCTCTTGCCATGATTACCAAAGAAAAATACGCTTCTCTGACGGCCGATGTCCTGGAGCTGCTGCCGCCGGAGATGGTCATCCAGCGCCTCACCGCCGACGGCTACCGCGATATTTTTCTCGCGCCCGCCTGGGCGGCCAACAAGCTGGATGTCCTCAATGCGATTCATAAAGAACTCGAAAAACGCGATTCCTATCAGGGCAAGCATTATCATCAGGCAGCCGCTTCGGCATCAGAAAGGCAATAGTTATTGGCTTTGCGCACAAAAATTGCTAGGAAAGCGTCGGAAACGG
Organism: Syntrophaceae bacterium UBA1411; assembly: GCA_002304995.1. Taxonomy (GTDB): domain Bacteria; phylum Desulfobacterota; class Syntrophia; order Syntrophales; family Smithellaceae; genus UBA8904. The sequence goes on along the minus strand of DBPV01000104.1, from coordinate 7,728 downwards.
CGGCAGGCTGTTTTAAGGGAACAAAAGAATGATCGCCATCATTGATTATAACGCGGGCAACATCGCCTCTGTCGCGCGCGCGCTTCACGTCATCGGGCAGGAATATGTCGTTACGGACGACACGTCCGTCCTGACGGCTGCGTCCTGTGTGATTTTTCCCGGCGTCGGAGCGGCGGGTGAAGCCATGGCGTACCTGCGGCATAAAAAACTCGATTCGTGGCTGCTTGGCTACCTTTCGTCGGGAAAGCCGCTTCTGGGCATCTGCCTGGGCACGCAGATTATTCTGGACGCTTCCGAGGAAAACGACACGCAGTGCATCGGTCTGGTGGGCGGCACGACGCGGCGCTTTCCGGAAAACCTGGTTGCCGACGGCCGGCGTTTGAAAATTCCGCACATGGGCTGGAACCGTGTGGCGCTCAGGCGCCCGCATCCGGTGTTTGCCGGCGTACCGGCGGAAGCGGAGTTTTACTTTGTGCATTCCTATTATCCGTCGCCCGGCGATGAAAAGGCGGTGCTGGCGACGACGGAATACGGCATTACCTTCTGTTCGGCCCTGGCGGTGAACAATCTGGTGGCCGTGCAGTTTCACCCGGAAAAAAGCGGCCGGCCCGGTTTGCAGATTCTGAAAAATTTCTGCGGCTGGAGGGGAAGATGATTTCCAAGAGAATCATTCCCTGCCTGGACGTGCGGGCGGGAAAGCTCACCAAAGGCATCAAGTTCCAGGGCAATGTGGATATCGGCGATCCGGTCGAGGCGGCGCGCCAGTATTACGAGCAGGGAGCCGACGAAATCGTTTTTTACGATATCACGGCGTCCTCCGATAAGCGCGACATCATGATCGACGTCGTGCGGCGCGTCGCGGAAACCATTTTCATTCCCTTTTCCGTGGGCGGCGGCATCCGCAGCCTCGACGACATGCGCCGCGTCATCGGGGCGGGGGCGGAAAAAGTCAGCGTGAATTCCGCGGCCGTACTCGAGCCGGGCATCATTACCCAGGGCGCCCGGGCCTTCGGCAGCCAGTGCGTGGTTCTGGGCATGGACGTGAAAAAGGTGGCCGTTTCCCGGCAAACGCCTTCCGGCTATGAAATCGTCATTGAAGGCGGCAGAAGATACACGGGAATCGACGCACTGACCTGGGCGCAAAAGGCCGAACGGCTGGGCGCGGGAGAAATCTGCCTTAATTCGATCGATGCGGACGGCACAAAGGACGGTTACGAGATTGCTCTCACGGCTCTCGTTTCCGAAGCGGTCCGCATTCCGGTGATCGCCTCCGGCGGCGCCGGCACACCCCAGCATCTGGCGGACGTGCTGACGCGCGGTCGGGCCGACGCGGCGCTCATCGCCTCGATGGTGCATTACCGGACCTACACGATATCGGAAATCAAAAAATACCTGTCGTGCCGCAACATTCAAACCCGTCTGCTGTGGTAGGCGGCAATTATTGTGCTTGACGAAATTCCATTTGTATTCTTATTATTTCGAATTAAAAGAAAAGAAAAACCGTCAGGTCGAATTTTTTAAAAGTCAGGAGGCGAATATAAAGTGGATTTAAAACGTTATGAATTAAATGTTCAGTTGGCGCAAATGCTCAAGGGCGGCGTCATCATGGACGTCACCAATGTGGAGCAGGCCAAAATCGCGGAAGAGGCGGGCGCGGTTGCCGTGATGGCGCTCGAGCGCGTTCCGGCGGACATCCGCAAGGACGGCGGCGTGGCCCGCATGTCCGACCCGGCCATGATTGCCGAAATCAAGAAGGCCGTGACGATTCCGGTCATGGCCAAGGCGCGCATCGGTCATTTCGTGGAGGCGCAGCTTCTGGAAGCCCTGCGGATCGACTACATTGATGAAAGCGAAGTCCTGACACCGGCGGATGAAGAATGCCATATCGATAAAACCAAATTTTCGATTCCTTTCGTGTGCGGCGCGCGGAATCTGGGCGAGGCGTTAAGACGCATCGCCGAAGGCGCGGCAATGATCCGCACCAAGGGCGAAGCGGGAACGGGCAATGTCGTGGAAGCCGTCCGCCACATGAGAACGATGAACCGTGAGATCCGCCAGCTGGCGCAAATGCCCGTGGAGGAAGTTACGGGCTTCGCCAAGACAAACGGCCTGCCCTACGAACTGGCGCTGAAAGTCCGGGAACTGGGACGCCTGCCGGTGGTCAACTTTGCCGCGGGCGGGATTGCAACGCCGGCCGATGCGGCGCTGATGATGCAGCTGGGCTGCGACGGCGTCTTTGTCGGCTCCGGCATTTTCAAATCCGCCGATCCGGCCCGCCGCGCGCGCGCCATCGTCAAGGCGACCGCCTATTTTAACGATCCGCAGAAGGTTCTGGAAGCGTCGCTGGGATTGGGCGAGGCCATGCCGGGCCTGGAAATCGGGCAGATTCCGCCCGAGCAGATTCTGGCGAAGCGAGGCTGGTAAAAAACGCCATGTCCGTACACTTCATCGGGCCGCAGCCGGAGATTGTCGGCGTTCTCGATCTGCAGGGCGGCGTTCACGAACACCTGGAACACCTGGAGAGACTGGAGCTTCCCTACCGGAGGGTCAAAGAGGCCAAGGATTTTGAAAATCTGGCGGGCCTGATTCTGCCCGGCGGGGAGAGCACCTGTCTGGCCAGGCTGCTTCATATTTTCGGCCTGGTGGAGGCCATTGGACGCCACGCCGGCCGGGGAATGAAGCTCTGGGGCACCTGCGCGGGCGCCATTTTACTGGCAACGCAAGTGGCCGGCGAAAAAAACTGCCTGGGCCTCATCGACATGCAAATCGAGCGCAACGGTTTCGGCAGCCAGCTCGACAGTTTTCACAGCGAAGCGCTCATCGAAGCCGTCTCGCCCGCGCCGATTCCCCTCACCTTCATCCGCGCGCCCAAAATACGCAGCGTCGGAAAAGACGTTAAGGTTTTGCTCCGAATTGACGATTACATAGCTGCGGCGGAAAACGACCGCGTTGTGGTCACCGTCTTTCATCCGGAGCTGACCGGCTGTCTGGCGCTGCACCGGTATTTTGCCCTGAAATGCGGTTTGCACCCGCGGAGCGAAGACGTATCCGAAGACTGGGATACCGCAAGCTGGATGAAACTGGCGCGCATCGCCTCCTGAACCAGACCGCACCCGGATCGTAACACAAATGGATGTAAAATTTATCAATCCCTTTATCTACGGCACGATGGATGTCATGGAAAAAATGGCCTTCACCACGCCTTCGGCCGGCAAACCTTTTGCCAAAGTGAACGACGCGGCCTGCGGAGACATTTCCGGCATCATCGGCATGACCGGCGACGCCACCGGATCGCTGGCGCTCAGTTTCAGCGAGGCCTGCATCGTCGGCCTTGTCGGCAGAATGCTGGGCGAGCATTACACGGAGATCAACCGGGCCGTGCTCGATGCGGTGGGCGAATTGACCAACATGATTTCCGGGTCGTCGCGCAAACTCATGGAAAAGGACGACCTGAAGGTTTTTGCAGCGATTCCGACGGTCGTTTTCGGCAAGGCGCATTTGGTGCGCCACGTGGTAAAAGGGCCGAGCATCGTGATTCCCTTTGAGACGCCGTTCGGCGCGTTCGTCATTGACGTCTGTTTGAAAACCAACGTTCGGCACAGATGCGAAGCGCCGGCCAGGCCCGGTGGGGAACCGTTCAACGCCGCCATCTTCGAAAAGCCGTCTGTGGCCCGGCCGGCGGAAAAACTGCGACCCGCCTTCGACCCGAAGGCGCACAATCCGGCGGTATTCGCCAGAACCGCGCCGCCGCAGGCTAAGCCCGATATTTTGCAGGAAAGAATCGAAAAGGATTTAACCGGCCGGGTTTCCTACGCACAGCACAGCGCGGCCGAACGCATCGACGCTCTGCGCCGGCTTCTGGCGGAAATCAACCAGACGCGCGATGAGATTCTCAAACAGCTGAAAGATCAGCCCTTCATGGAAATTGCGCAGAGACAACGCTATAAAAAGGCGCTGCCCGCCTATGATGCAAAAATCAAAAGACTCAAACTGGATATCGCGGCGGCGGAAATGCTTCTGAGGATGCCCGGGGAGGAGCGCGAACAGCCTGCCGCCGGAAAACCCGCAACAGACAAATAGAGGCCCCCGCCCGTCCATGCCTGCGATCCCGCTTGTGGAAAACACGTTTTTTGACAATTGCCGCTTCTGGGGCAGTCTCCTCTACCGCCCCTACCGCCGGGGGGATGTCTGGGCCATGAAGACGGGAATTGTTTCCGCCGATCTCAACATGGCGTGGAGTGAAAAACCGCTTTTGTCCGGGGACAGACAGGCCATCCGCGAGGTCCGGGATTTTTACGCCCGGGACGGACTGCCCTTCTGGTGGTGGGTTTTTCCCGGCGCCGCCGCGCCGGGGACCGCCGCGCTCCTTGGCGAAGAAGGCTTTGTTCCGGTGGAGAGCCTTCCGTCAATGCTTGCGGATCTCAACCTCCGGCCCGCGCCGGAAGCAGGCTCGGCGGCTGTTTGCGTCGTTTGTGTCGAAAACGAGCGGCAAAGGCAGCTCTGGGAAGAGGTTTCCTTTGCCGGTTTTCATTTCCCCGCCCCGGCCCGCGCCTCGTTTCACCGGTTTGTTCAGGCCCTGCCGCTGACGCAGGCCGCGCCGCAGAAGCTGCTTCTGGCTTTGACGGATTCCGCTGCGGTGGCGACGGCCTTGCTGTTTCAAAACGGACCGGCGGCCGGCATTTATTTTGTGGCCACCCTTGCCCAGCACCGGAAACAGGGGATCGGTCTGGCGATCACGAAAGCGGCCATGCACACAGCCCGACAGGCCGGCGCCCGCTGGGCCACCCTGCAGTCTGCGCCGGAAGGCCTGTCCGTTTACCGTCAGGCCGGCTTTGCAAAATGCGGCTGCGTCGAGGTGTACAGCCCGTTAACCGGCAGCGGTTTTGCCCCCTGACCTGATTGACGTTGACTTCCCCCCGCACTGTTCTTATAATCCTTCCAGACAAAGGAGGAGAAGTCATGTCTCAGATACTGCCTATTCAATGGGAGCCGAAATACAGTGTTCATGTGCCGATTATCGACACCCAGCACAGGAAACTTTTTGATATTGTCAACGGTCTGATCGAAGATCTGGAAAGCGGCGCGGAAGACTTATTGCCCCCCATCCGCGACATGGTCGATTATCTGGCCACCCATTTTCACCAGGAAGACATCGTCATGATGGAGGCGCAGTTTCCCGGGTATATGAAGCACAACGACGACCATCAGCGGTTCATCCGGAAAGTGGAGGATTTTCTGCGCGCTTATCAGGAGGGGGACAAGGACCTGGGAACGAAAATGGTCCTGTTCATGAAGGACTGGCTTTATAACCACACCACCAAAATGGACATGCTCTATGCGGACCATCTCCTGAAAAACGCCGAGCGGCTGAAACGTTCGGGCAAAATCAAACTTGATTTTTAGGTTTTTTCCCGAGCGCCTTCCAGGCTCTTCGCAAAAGCCCCAGGAAAAACAATCCCAGCAGGACCAGGCACAAGACGGGGACGAAAATGGCCAAAAGCGCCGTGAGGACGGAACCGGCCAGTTCCAGCGTGGAAAAGAAGGGATTCCCGGCCCCGCCGGTGGCCAGCGACGACTTGGCGCGCAGAGCCACGGTTGATACCTGCACCAGGCCGGCGATGCCGCCGCCGGCGATGAGCGCGAGCGTCCATTTGAAAATGGGCGCCATGTCCGTAACCACTGCGGCCGTGGAGATCGTTCCGGCAACGACCGCCGCGGGTGTGGCGATGGTGTCCAGAAGAGAGTCGACCCAGGGCAGATAATAGCCGAGAATTTCGGCCAGCGTGGCCGTGGCCAGGGCGACCGTCGTCAAGTGGCTGGCCAGCCAGGAAAATCCCTCGGGCAGCGTAATCTGTCCCGCGAGCGCCGCCAGGTTGAGCGCCAAAAGCGGCACAAAAACGCGAAATCCGCAGGCTGCGGCAAGCCCGATGCCCAGGGCGATCGAAAGAAACATATCCATAGCCACCTTCCCGGAAGTCATCTTAACAGAAGTCGGAATTTAATCAATTGCCTTTCATTTTTACAAAGTTGTTCTGAAAATGGTTTGCTCTTTGCACTATATCGTTGCGAAGACAGAAATATGGATTGCTATTTGAACAATTTTGTCACATTATTTTAAAGGTTGTCTGCCGGAGATGGACAAAGTTTTTTCAAAAGCTCGCATGAGAAAGGGACGACATTGAGCATTCACACCTATGAAGAGCTGGCGGCTCTGCACGCCATTGCCAAGATTTTCGCGCAGCCGGGTGATTTGCGCGATCAGTTGGAAGAGGTTCTCAATGAAATGAGTTCGCGCCTGGGAATGCAGCGCGGCATGATATCGCTTCTGGACCGGGACAAGCAGGAAGCCTGGCTGGACATTGCCCATGACGTCAACCTGGACGGACTGGAAGTGACGTATAAACCGGGAGAGGGCATTACCGGCAAGGTGGTGGAAACGGGCCGTCCCATGGCCGTGGCAAACCTGGGACAGGAGGCGCACTTCCTGGACCGCACCGGCGCGCGACGGCACTTAAACCGCGCCGAGCTTTCCTTCCTCTGCGTGCCGATCATGTACGACGGACGCGTCGTCGGCGTGTTGTCCGCCGACAAGGTGGCCAGGGAAGTCGAAAACCTGGACAAGGAACTGGCCATGCTTTCCGCGGCAGCCGAACTGATGGCCAAGGCCGTGCATATCCGCGCGCTGGAAGAAGAAAACCGGCGCCTGCGGAAAATCGTCGGCCAGAACCGCGCGCCGTCCATGGATATCATCGGTCATTCCAAGGCCATGCAGGAAGTTTTCGGCCTGGTGGCGCAAGTCGCCGATTCCAATACGACCGTGCTCATTACCGGTGAGACGGGCACGGGCAAGGAGCTGGTGGCGCGGGCCATCCACAACAATTCTCCGCGCAAAGGCGGGCCGCTGGTGCAGGTGAACTGCGCGGCGATTCCCGACACGCTCATTGAAAGCGAATTGTTCGGCCATGAGAAAGGCGCGTTCACGGGCGCGCTCCAGACCCGCCGCGGGCGCTTCGAAGAAGCCAACGGCGGCACGATCTTTCTCGACGAAGTGGGCGAACTGTCCGCGGCCGCGCAGGTCAAGCTCCTGCGCGTGCTGCAGGAAAAGAAGTTTCAGCCCTTGGGCTCGTCCCGGGTGGTCCATGTGAATGTGCGGATCATCGCGGCCACCAACCGCAATCTCGAACAGGACATTCTGGCCGACCGCTTCCGCGCGGACCTGTTTTACCGCCTGAACGTCTTTCCCATTTACCTGCCGCCGCTTCGGGAACGCGGCAGCGACGTCATTTTGCTGGCCGACCATTTCCTTCTCAAATACAACAAGGAAATGGGCAAAAACGTAAAGCGGATTTCCACCGCGGCCATTGAAGCCTTTTTGTCGCACAAGTGGCCGGGCAACGTCCGCGAACTGGAAAACTGCATGGAGCGGGCCGTTTTGATGACGAAAACAGACGTCGTGGACTGCATGCACCTGCCGCCGTCTCTGCAGTTGCGGGAAAGGGAACTTGACCGCAAGGATCGCAGCAAGCTGTCCTCAGTCGTGGAAGCGCAGGAGCGCTCGCTCATCATTGACGCGCTCACGGAAACGGGCGGCAACCAGACCAAGGCGGCCAAGCTCCTGGGAACGACAAAGCGGATTGTTCAGTACAAAATATCGAAAATGGGAATCGATCCCCGGCACTTCCGGAAAAAGGAGAAGGATTCCGGTCATTGATGCACGTTTTTGTTCAA
>DBPV01000035.1:31439-36655 GCA_002304995.1 Syntrophaceae bacterium UBA1411 | reverse complement strand
AGTAGCGCAGAGCTCGTAGCTCATAGCTCGCAGCTCATGGCTCGTGGCAATAGAATCGGATCAAAAAGAAAGGCAGAAAAAATTATGAGCATTGATATTAAAGCTCCCATGCCGGGGAAGATCGCCGGCATTCCGGTGGCTGTCGGAAGCCTCGTGAAAGAAGAAGATGAAGTCATCATCATGGATGCGATGAAAATGGAGATTCCGGTTTACGCGCCGGCGGCGGGTGTCGTTACAGAAATCAAAGTGCAGGTAGGCGACACCGTCAATGAAGGCCAGGTTCTGGCGGTTCTCGAATAGCAGGCCGCGGCATGCGCGTTACGGCAACGCAGATTGACTGAGCAGGAGGGGCAAGGGTATGGGTAAAGTGGGAATTATCGGCGTGGGACAAAGCAAATTCACCCGCGCCTTTAACGGATCGATCCGGGAACTGGCCTTCGAAGCCTTCCGGGAGGCGATGCTGGACGCGCGTCTTGGAACAAAAGATATCGACGCCAGCATCATTTGTTCCGCTCCGGAATACGACAAGCAGCGTTCCCCGTCGGGAATCATCGCCGAGTATTTCGGCTTGAATCCACAGCCGACCTGCTACGTTGAGACGCTCTGCTCGTCGAGCACGTCGGGGATTCGCCTGGCCTATTCCCTCGTGAAATCCGGCCTGCACGACGTGGTGCTGGTGGCCGGATTTCAGAAAATGTCGGAAATCACTTCGGCGGAATCCCAGGAACGGATGGGCCGCGGAGCCGACATCCAATGGGAATCGCCGTTCGGGACCATGATGCCGTCTTATTACGCGCTCCATGCCCAGGCGCACATGGCGAAATACGGAACGACGCTGGAAGACCTGGCGCGAATCCGCATCAAATCGGCGCATTACGGCGTCCTCAACGAAAAGGCCGTTCTCCGTCAGCCGCTCGCGCTGGAAGCGTTTACCGATCCGGAAAGCCGGCTTGCCAATCCCATCTCCAGTCCGCTGCGGACCGGCGACTGCTGCGCGAACGCCGACGGCTCCTCCTGCGTCATCGTGGCCAGCGAGAAAAAGGCCAGGGCGCTCTCCCCCAAGCCGGTATGGATTCTCGGACTGGGTTCGGCGACGGCGTCCGTCAACATGACCGGACGCGATGCGTTTTCCGGTTTGGCGGCCGCCCGGGAAGCCGGCCGCCAGGCGTATAAGATGGCCCGGATCAAACCGAAAGATGTTCACGTGGCGGAAGTCCACGACTGTTTCACCATCGCCGAATTGATGGCCTACGAAAACCTCGGTTTTGCGAAGCCGGGAGAAGGCGTCGAACTGATCCGGAACAAGGAAACGTATGCGGAAGGAAGCATTCCGGTAAACATCGACGGCGGTCTGCTTTCCAAAGGACATCCCATCGGCGCCACGGGCGGCTCGCAGGTCCGGACAATCGTCCTGCAACTGCGCGGCGAGGCAGGCAACATTCAGGTCAAAAACGCCACCGTCGGTCTTGTTCATAATATCGGCGGCGTCGGCATCTATGCCAATGTCATGATTTTAGGGAGAGAATAGCCATGGGGAAAAAAGAGGTCGACAACCGGTTTCGTCAGTTTGGAACGGTGAGCTTTACGGGGCTCACCCGGGTCAACGATTTCATCGACCGTTTGAAAGAGGGAAAAATCATGGGAACGCGCTGCAAAACCTGCGGAGCCCATTTCTTTCCTCCCCGCGCGGACTGCTGTCTGTCGCTCGACAACAATATCGAATGGTTTGAAATAAAGGGCGCGGGAACTCTGGAAACCTATTCCACGCTGTCCTACGCGCCGACGGGTTTTGAAAAGGATCTGCCCTACACGATCGCCGTGGTTGATTTCGGCACGGTTAAGGTCTTCGGGCGCCTGGATGCCGGCATCCCCCGGGAAAAGGTCGCCGTCGGCATGAAGCTGCGCGCTGCGGTAAGCAAACCCAACGAAACGCAGATCAGCTACCGTTTCATCGAAGCATGACAGCGGGGTGATTCGGTTGCCTGCGAATCGTCCATGACAAATGACATTCGGCAGAAAAACCCTCGTTCCTCCGGCGCTCCGCAGCGTCCAGAAAAAACCCGCCTTTCCGGCGGGTTTTTTCTTTTTCAGGCGAAAGGCGGGCTTTTGCAGGCCCGCTTGGAAAATCCGGACTACTTTTTCTTTTTGGCAACCGGCGTTTTGCGCTTCGCGTCGAAGAGCCGTGCCAGCTCCCATTTCCGGCGCGTCTTCCAGCTTCCCTTGTGGTAGGCGTAGCTTGCCAGAAGCGGCAGAACGGTCGTGGCCTCGGCGTACACCATCTGCTCGCAGGAGGAATCCACCTTGCCCCAGGAGTTGGCCTCCTTGAGCGTGGAGCTCGAACAGGCGCCGTCGCGGACGTCCGCCACGGTAATCTGGATGGCGTATTTGTGCATCGGCACATCGTGGCCCAGAATTTCCGCGCACACCACCGTGTCCTGCGCGAAGTTTTTCGGAACACCGCCGCCGATCATCAGGAGGCCGGAGGCGCCGGCGTGGATTTTGATTTGCGTCAGTTCCCGGAAATCCGCGACCGAGTCGATGGACACATGCAGGTCGGGACGCTCCACCTGGTGCAGCACCAGTCCGAAGCCGGCGGAGCTGTCCGAAAAGGCCGGACAGAAAATCGGCACGTTATTCTCATAGGCTGCCTGCACCAGCGAATGCTTCTTCTTGGCGTGCCGGGTCAGGTATTTGCCCATCTCGGCGATAAACTCGCGCGAGGAATAGGGGCGCGGTTCGAGTGCATCGGCGATTTGCTTGATCGTGCGGTCGCAGTGCTGCAGGTCGTCCTCGCTGATGAACGTGTCGTAGATCCGGTCGATGTAGAGGCTCCGCAAAAGCTTGTCGTCCACAAACGGCGTTCCCTGGTAGTGTTTGAATCCCAGCGCCTCGAAAAAATCCATATCGACGATCGACGCGCCGGTCGCGACGATGGCGTCCACCATGTTGTTCTTCACCAGATCGACGTAAACCTGCATGCAGCCGGCGGCGCTGGTGGAACCGGCCAGCGTCAGAATGACGGCGCATTTTTTTTCCTTGAGCATCCGGTCGTAAATATCAGCCGCATTGGCCAGATCGCGGGCCGAAAAGGACATCTTCTTCATGGCCTCGATCATCGGCACGGCGTCAAGCGTCTTGATATCGATATGCTCGACCACATTTTTCAGGAAATCTCTTTTTTTCATGAACTTCACCCATCCCTCTTCATTGTTGTTTTATCTTTCTCCGGCTCTTAAATCAGACCAGGAAAAAAGTCAATCGATTCCGGGCGCGGCCGCAGCCCCGGAAGCCGCCGGCGGCGCGGCGGTCAGACACAAGCATTTTTTTCTTAGTTTTTTGCGTGTTCTGCGCTATATAGCCGCCATTCGGCATTTTCCGGAAACGAGGATTGTTCATGGACACTTTTACGCTGGCGGCCACCAGCTTTACCATCGCGCTGTCGCTTTTCATCACCGGCAAGACCGACAGGCTGCAGAGAGCCTTTGCCGTTCTTTGCCTGGCGGTTTTTCTTCACCAGACGGCGGTTTTTTTCCGGGAGCTCTTTGCGCCGGACTTCTGGACGGCCGTCGCGACCGTCGGCCTGTTCGCGATCGCTCCGCCGGCCGTCCTGTTTTTTCGGCAGCTCACGCGCCATACGTCTTCCCTGCCGCGGGCATCGCTCGCCGTCACAGCCGCCCTCAGCGCCGCGGGTCTCGTCATCGGCTTTTCGCCGCTGGGCAGCGAGCCCCGGTTCGGATGGGCCGGAAGCGCCTACACGGGGGCCGTGCTTGCCGTTTGTTACTGGGCCCTGTTTCGCCACGTCCGCCGGCTGGAGCCCAGCACGGAGAAAAAGCGCCTGGGCTATCTGCTCATCGCCTGCCCGGCGGCGGCTGTGCTTTGCTCGGTCGATCTGCTCGGACTCGCGGGCTGGTCTCTTCCTCCGGTCGCCGGCCTGGTGCTGGGAGCCCTGCTGTATTTCACGCTGCTCGTGATCGCCTATCCCCAGCTTTCCGAACTGCACGACTTTCTCGCCCGTGCGCTCGTCATCTTCGTCTGCACGCTGATCGGCGCTTTCCTCTTTTACCTGGTGGCGTACCTGTTCAACATCGTCCTGCCGTCGTTTACCACCGTGATCATGACGTCGTTTCTGATCGTCATCTCCGTAACGCCGGTCAAAATGATTCTGAAGAAGATCTTCAGTTTGCTGTATCCCGACAGCAAGGATGTCTTCACGTCGCTGTACGAGTTCGATGAAAAACTGGAACGGGAAAAAGCCCTGCTCCTTGCCGAGATGGCGCCCGTCTTCGCGCACGAAATCCGCAATCCGCTGGGATCGATCAAAGGAGCGGCGCAGTACCTGCAATCGGAGGCGGCCACGGAAGAGCAGACCCAGCTGCTGAACGTCATCATCGAGGAAGTGAACCGCCTCAACGCCGTCGTCAGCCAGTTTCTGAACTACGCCCGCCCGGGCAGCGGCAAAGTCGTCGCGCAGGACGTAAACGCCATCGTCGCCAGGGCGATTGCCGTCATCAGCGCCGACCGTCTGGCCGACCGGCTCACGATCCGGCGCGAACTGCACGACGCCCTCCCGCGCGTTCCGGTCGACGAACAGCAGATCCTGCAGGTCCTGATCAACATTGCGCTCAACGCCGTCGAAGCCATGCCCGACGGCGGCACGCTGACCTTCCGGACCTCCCGCATCGATACCGCCGCCGGTCCGGCCGTCGGCATTGCAATCCGGGACACGGGCCGCGGCATCGGCCCCGAGGAGCTGAAAAACATCTTCAAGCCCTTTTACACGACCAAGGAAAGAGGCGTGGGGCTGGGGCTTGCCATCTCCCAGCGGATCATCCGGGAGCACGGCGGCGCCATCCGCGCCAAGTCGGTTCCGGGACAGGGCAGCGTCTTTTTCATCCGTCTGGCCGCCGCCGGCCGGAACTGATCACAATGCGCCTTGATTTAATCGCCAAGTTCGACTAGTGGGAAGCCATGAACAGGATACTGATCGTTGACGATGAACTGAACATGCGCCTGGTGCTTGCCGCCATGCTGAAAAAGGAAGGCTACGAGGTCACGGCGGCCGCCGACGGAGCGGAAGCGCTCCGGATCCTGGAGGCCGGACCGGTCGCCGCCGTGGTGACGGATTTGAAGATGCCGCGCGTCGACGGTATGGAACTGCTCGACCGCGCAAGCCGGCAATACCCGGACATCCCCGTCATCATCATCACCGCCCACGG
>DBPV01000035.1:30738-31397 GCA_002304995.1 Syntrophaceae bacterium UBA1411 | reverse complement strand
CGCGCCGGCATCATCGGCGCGAGCCGATCGACCCGGGAGATTTTCGACGCGATCACACGCGTGGCGCCCACGACCACGACGATCCTGATCACCGGAGAAACGGGCACCGGCAAGGAGCTGGTGGCCGAGGCCATCCACCGCAATTCGCCCCGGAAAAAAAATCCGCTCATCAAAATCAACTGCGCGGCCATCGCCGAAACGCTGATGGAGAGCGAACTGTTCGGCTACGAAAAAGGCGCTTTCACAGGCGCGGCCATCACCAAGCCGGGCCGGTTCGAGCTGGCGCACAAGGGCACGCTTTTTCTCGACGAGGTGGGGGAAATTCCCCGCGACATGCAGGTGAAGCTTTTGCGCGTTCTGCAGGAGCAGGAATTCGAGCGGGTCGGCGGCCTCAAGACGATCCGGGTGGACGTCCGCATCATCGCCGCCACCAACCGCAATTTACAGCAGAGCGTGCAGGAAGGCTCTTTCCGCGAAGATCTGTTTTACCGTCTCAATGTTTTTCCGATCGCCGTGCCGCCGCTGCGGGAAAGGACGGACGACATTCTGCCGCTGGCGGAGTTTTTTGTCGAGAAATTCAACCGCAAGCTCGATTTGTCCGTCACCGGCATCGCCCCCGCGGTCATGGACATGTTTTTGCGTTATCCGTGGCCCGGCAA
>DBPV01000035.1:25936-30729 GCA_002304995.1 Syntrophaceae bacterium UBA1411 | reverse complement strand
CCGCTCATCACCGCCGACGAGGTTCCGCCGGAATTCAAGGCCGGCCTGGAAGCAGAGGCCCTGGCCGAAGCGGCGGGCGATAAAAAACCCTTCAAGGACCGGATGCGGACGCACATGGAAAACGCGGAAAAGCAGATGATCCTCCAGTGCCTGGAGGAGTCGGGAGGCAACGTCACCCGGGCCGCCAAGCTGCTGGGGCTGAGCCGCAAGGGATTGCAGCTCAAGATGATCAAATACAATCTGCGCAAATAGCGGCGCCGGCCGGGCGACGCACGCTGGTTGCCAGCGGGCGCTTCAGAAAGCGCCGTCCCAGCCCGCCAGCCGGGCCCACAGCCACCAGGCGGCGCGGCCCTTCAACACGCAGTTGAGTTTCTGGCTGTGGGCGCAGCTGTCGCAGTGGGAGTTGGAAAGCAGCGTCAGGGGATGGGCGGGATGGGCCGCAATCCACTCCATCGCCCAGTTGCCGCCGTTATAATCGCAGTTGTCGGTCGCCATGCGGCTTAAAAATTCATTTCCGCCCGGATCGTAGCTTTCAATATCGGCAAAATCGAACAGAACCTTGTCGTGGGCAAGACAGTAAGCCCGGATCTGCTCGTTGCGCCGGTGCAGATTGCCGGCGGTCCCCGTTCCGTCGAGATGCCCCGTCATGTAAACGAACCGGATGCCGAAATACTCGTTCTCCAGCTCCGTCATGGGGTCAAGATAGGTTTGGATCATGCTGTCCTGGGTTCTGTCGGCCGCCTGTCCGCACCAGGACCAGATGATGACGTTGATTTCCGGATGACGGACGCCCCGCCCCGACGCGTTGACCGCCCCCAGGTAGGCGCGGGTGTTGTCGACCCAGTCCGGATAGTAGCCGACATCCCCCGCCATCGCGCCGTCGCGGACATCCAGGGCGCCGCCCGTCCCGCCCGCGTTCCAGGCGTAAAGCGGATCTGCGGAAGCCAGGGCGTCCATGCCGGTGATGAGCTGGCTGCCGTGCGAGGTGTGGCCGTAGGCGATGTGCAGAGCGGCCTTGGCGGCCGCGATTTGCGCCGGCGGAATATTGCCGAAGGCGGCCGCCGCCAGGTGATCCGCGATGACGGCGCTCCCCGGCGCGGGCGCCAGGTTCACCGTCACGACGTAGTCCCTGGTGGAATCGTCCGCGGCGGTTACCGTGTAGGTGACGGGCAGCGTAAAATCGTTGGCCGTCACGGCGCTTGTCTGGACGACGCCTCCGACGGCAACCGTCACACCCGTGGTGGTGAACGTGGCCACCAGCGACGCGCGGTTCGTTCCGAAAGGCAGCGTCAGCGTAATGGTGTTTCCGGCAATGACGCCGTTTACGCCCAGAATCGAAAACGCGGTGATGTTCTTGGCGGAGCTTTTAAAGGCCGCCGCTGAAGAACCGCCGCCGCTGCAGGCCGCAAGCCATAAAATCACCAGTATCGCCGCCGAAGCGCAAAAAAAGCGGCCCGAATGAAGTCCTCTGTGATCCGTCATTCCTTCCGGCATCCTGCCCTCCTCGTCCGACTTTTTATTCGCGACCGCCGGCGCCGTCAGGCTGTCCGGCGGAAAACGTTTTTCCCGTGTATTCCAAAGGTATTAGATGTGAAGAGCTGTTTCGATCCGGTGGATCAGTTCCGCGCTGCCGACCGGTTTGGCGATAAATTCCCGCCCGCCCAGCGTTCCCGTATCCCTGCTCACTTCCTCTTTCTTGACCAGCGCCGTGATGAAAATGATCGGGATGTTCCTGGTGCGGTGGTCCCGCAGCAGTTCCGCAGCGACTTCCGCGCCGGACTTGTCCGGCATCATGATATCCAGCAGGATCAGATCCGGCCGGTGCATCTTGGCCAGGCGCAGGCCCTCCTCTCCGGTCGCCGCCGTGGTGACCCGGAAACGGGCTTTGGGTTCTTTTTCCAGATTGAGCTTGACGAAAAAGGTGAACGACTCTTCATCGTCGACGGCCAGAATGTGAATCGGCCTTGCCATAAAATATCCTCACACGTTTATGTTACCGGCAGTTGAACGACCATGGTGGTCCCTTTTCCTTTTTCGCTTTCAGCGTATATGATTCCCCGGTGCATGTCAATAATCCCCTTGGAGACGGAAAGTCCCAGCCCCGTGTTTCCGACGGCTTTCGTCGTGTAAAAGGGATCGAAAATTTTCGACAGCCGGTCCGCCGGAATACCTTGCCCCGTATCCCGGAAGGATATGCGGACCGCCCGGTTTCCTTCACTGTTTTCAACCTCTTCCGCGCGGACGGTCAGCGCCCCCCGCGCCGGCATGGCTTCAATGGCGTTCATGATCAGATTGACAAACACCTGCTTCAACTGGTTTCCGTCGACGGAAAGCCCCGGCAGATCCGGAGGATACTCCCTGGCCAGCGCAATGTTTTTGGCGTGCAATTCATGCTCCGTAAGCATCAGGGAGTCGTCGAGCAATTTCCGGATATCCTGCCGGACGGGGGCGACCGGCGTCTGGCGGGCAAAGCGAAGCAGTCCCTGGACGATCCGGTCGGCATGCAGCACCGCCTGGTTGAGCCGGACCAAAGATTCCTTTTGCAGCCGGTTGGCCCGGAGCGTCGTCTGCAGATAGTCCAGGCCCTGGAGGATGACGGCCAGCGGATTTTTAATCTCATGGGCCACGCCCGCAGCCAGCATGCCGATGGACGCCATCTTTTCCTGCGCGAGAATCATCTCCTGCTTCTGGCGCAGGTCGTCGTAGGCCCGCGCGAGCTCTTCATGTTTGGCGTGCAGTTCCAGCCGGGCTTTCTTGAGCTGCGTGATGTCAAAAATGGTGCAACGGGTTTGGAGAAAACGGCCCCGGTCATCCCGGACGGCCCGCGCGTTTTGCAGGACCGGAAAAACGGATCCGTCCTTGCGGACCATGTCGAATTCGACGTCGTTCTTCTCCCCCCGGCGCCGGACCACCGGAAGGATCTTCCGGTATCGCGCGGCGCTCTCCGCCGTCATCAGGTCGCTCCATTTTTTCCTGCCGACGATGTCTTCCCGCCCGTAGCCCAGCCATTTCAGCTCCGTGTCGTTGATGCGGGAAAAAAATCCGTCGGCGCCGATCGTATGGTAGCCGCAGGGGGCGTTGTTGTACAGATCGCTGATCTCGTCGGCGTACCGGCGCAGCTGCATTTCCGCCGTCCGGCGCTGGGTGGTGTCCCGGGCAATGCCCAAAACGGCGTAGGGCATTCCGTTGCGGTACACCAGCGACGCGCGCGTTTCCACGAAAATCCGGCCGCCGTTTTTCGTCTTCAAGGTGTGTTCGCCGACAAAATTCTGCTGGCCGGTGCGCACGATTTCCGCAAATTCCTCGACGCCTTTGGCGAGGTCCGATTCATCGAGGAGCGATAAAATGTTGAGCGATGCTATTTCGGCGCGATCGTAGCCCAACAGTTGCAGAGCGGCCGGATTGGCGTCCACAAAGGAGCCCGCCAGATCGATCACGTAAACGCAATCCTGCGAATTGTCAAACAGCGCGCGGAAACGCTCCTCGCTTTCCCGGAGCTTCTCCTCCGCCTGCCTGCGCTGGGTGATGTCCGAAACGAAGTTCAGCGTGGCGGGGCCGCCCCCCCAGGACAGAGTCGTCGAACGGATTTCAGCCCACCGCACGTCTCCGGCGGCCGTCACCATCCGCAGCGCGAAGCGGCCCGGCGCTTCCTCTCCGCTGAGCTGCCGCCGATGATAGGACATGACCGCCTCGCGGTCCTCGGGATGGACAAACTCCGTAAACGGCGTCGACGTCAGCGTTTCAAAGGACGCGCCGAACAGGTCCACGGCCGCCCGGTTGACGTACTTGAGCACGCCCTCCTGGGCGATCAGAATCGCCTCCTGGGCGTTTTCGACCAGCGCGCGGTATTTCTCCTCGCTTTCGACGATTTTTTGTTCCGCTTCCTTGCGGTCGGTGACATCGATAAAAACCAGCAGCAGGCCGTGGGGAAGCTTGTCTTTTTCCAGAATGGTCGTTTTCAGATTGACCCACAGGCGGGAGCCGTCCCGGCGGATGACGGGAACTTCCGTGGTCCGCGGTTCATCGCCCGCCAGCCGCGCGGCCAGGCGCCCCAGCAGAATCGCTTTGGTTTGCGCATCGAAAAATCCGAGATCCAGCGCATTTTGGTTCAGAAGCTCCCCGCGCGACCAGCCGGTCGCCTCCTCGATTTTCCGGTTGATGTAGAACACGCGGCCCGCAAGATCGGCAACACAGACGCCGATGGGAGCGTTTTCCATGAAATCGCGGAATTTCTCTTCGCTTTCGGCGAGCGCTCTTTCAGCTTCCCGCCGCTCGGCGTCGAGCGCCTCGATCCGGGCTCTCTGTTCCGAGAGGCGCTTTTGCAGATCTTCAACCGCCCCGGCGCGACCGTCCGGGTCCGGTGCGGTCCGACTTTTTTCCGCCGCCGCAAGCGCTTCGGCCACGGCCGGGGCCAGGCGAAACAGACGATCTTTCCTTACGAAATTCCGGGCGCCGTCGCGCAGGCACTCAGCCGCCGCCTCCTCGCCGATGGCGCCGGAAACGACGATCAGGGGAAGATCCTTTTGCGTTTTGCGGAAAAATGGAATTGCCTGGGAATATCTGAAACCGGGCAGTTCGTCGCCGCACAGGACAACATCCCACGGCGTCCCGGCCAGCGCTTCGGCCGCGTCCCGGTCGTTTTCAACCCGGCGGGAAGCGGGATCAAAACCGCCGTCTTCAAGCGCTCCGATAAGCGCCAGCGCCTCGTCTTCGGAATTTCCGACCAGCAATACCCGCAAAGGCTTTTTCATACCGGCTCCCGCCACCCGCGCGCCGCACTGTCCGCGCGCGGC
>DBPV01000035.1:13290-25908 GCA_002304995.1 Syntrophaceae bacterium UBA1411 | reverse complement strand
GCGCCCGCCGCCGCTTTCTCGCCCTCGATGATCGCTTCGTGCCTTTTGGAAAAATCGCTCGAGCCGATGTGCCCCACTTTGGGTTTGATGACGACATCGGCGTTTTTCAACTGAAGCACCGCCATCTTGTTGTACATGATGTCGATGGCCTGCATGATCGTTTCAAAGGTTCCGGCGGGCGCGGCCGGCGAAATGCTCGACGTGATGTCCACGGCGATGACCACGTCCGCGCCCCAGCGGCGGGCCGCCTCGACGGCCACCGGACTCACCACGCCGCCGTCCACGTGCGCCTGGCCGCCGATCGTCACCGGATTGAAGACGCCCGGAATGGAGCAGCTGGCCCGCACCGCGCGGCCCGCATTGCCGCGGCCGAACACCATTTCCTCGCCGGTCTGAATGTTGGTGGCCACGGCGTAGAAGGGCAGACGGAATTTTTCAATGGACGTGTTTTTCACCTTCGCGTTGATAAAATGCTCCAGTTTCTCGCCCTTGATGAATCCGTTGTCCGGAATGATGTAGTCGGCGATGTCCTCTTTCTGAACGGCCAGGGCGACCATCTGCAGATCATAGGGATTGTAGCCGTAGGCGTAAAGGCTGCCCACGAAGGAGCCGACGGACGTGCCGACCACCATGTGAATCGGAACCTTGTGCGATTCGAGCACCTTTAAAACGCCGATATGGGCAAATCCCTTGGACGCGCCCGCGCCCAGGACGACCGCAATCCGCGCGGGCTTGGCCGGCGGGGGGACGGGCGGAGTGGTCGCGCAGGACCACAGCATGAGCAGACAGGCGCACAAAACCGGATAAACGAGCAGACGGAAATGCCGGCGCAGACGGATCATGGCTGGAAACTCTTCTCCTTTCGGTTGCGGGAATGCGATCTTCGGTTGGGTCTCTTGGCCTGGGGCTTGGGCGGCGCGCTCTCTTCGCGGATTTCGGCGGCGGGCTGCTCGGGCGGCGCATGCAGAGTGAGCTGATAGTAGTCGTCGAGCAGCATCGCGACGATCGCCAGTTCTTCCTCGGACTGCGCGAGCGTGCGGGCCAGCGCTTTGAAGCGCTGCATGCGCTCCACCTGGAGATTGTCGCGGCTGCGCAGGCGGGACTCGAGCAGGGCGGTCACGCGTTCGGTGACGACCCGCTCGATCTCTTCATCCGACGGCAGCGGCCGCTCGTCCATGGTGATGCCGTAATAGCGCGCGATGCTCTGCAGCTTGAATTTTTCCATTTCCGCGACCAGTGAAATCACCACGCCGCTGGACCCCATCCGCCCGGTGCGGCCGGCGCGATGAATGTAGGCTTCCGGATCTTCCGGCGGCTCGTACTGAAACACATGGGAAAGATCGGGAATATCGATGCCGCGCGCCGCCACGTCGGTGGCCACCAGAAAACGCAGCGCGCCGCGCCGGACGCGCGCCATCACTTTTTCCCGCGCGGTCTGGGCCAGATCGGAGCTCAGTTCGTCCGCGTCGTAGCCGAAGCGCTTGAGAACGACGGACAGGTAGTGCACCGTGTCCTTGGTGTTGCAGAAAATAATCGCCGACGCGGGATTTTCAATTTCGATGATCCGCACCAGCGACCGGTCTTTGCGCATTCCCGGCACGACGTAGTAAATGTGTTCGCTCTCGGCGATGTGCACCTCGTTGCCGCTCAGGCTGAGCAGCTCCGGCTCCTTCAAAAACTGTCCGGCCAGACGCACGACCTGCGGCGGAAACGTCGCGGAAAACATGCTGCTCGCGATCCTGCCTGTCGGAATGTATTTGCGGATGCGCACCATGTCGGGATAAAAGCCCATGGACAGCATCCGGTCCGCCTCGTCGAAAATCAGCATTTTCAGATGATCCAGCGTCAGGGTGTTTTTGAGCAGGTGGTCCAGAATGCGCCCCGGCGTGCCGACGACCAGCTGCGCGCCGTTCCGGAACGCTTCGAGCTGGGCGTTATAGCCGACGCCGCCGTAAACCACCGCCGTGCGCAGCTGCGTTCCCTCGCACAGCATCTCCGCTTCGCGCGACACCTGCAGGGCCAGTTCGCGGGTGGGCACCAGGACCAGCGCCTGGGCGACGTTTTTCCGAAGATCGACTTTCTTCATGATCGGCAGAAGATAAGCGCCGGTCTTGCCGCTGCCGGTCCGCGACTGAATCATCACATCGCGGTCGGCCAGCAGATAGGGAATGGCTTTGGCCTGCACCGGCACCAGCTGCGTCCAGCCCGCGCGCCCGCAGGCGGCCTGCAGCTCGGGGTTGAGCCCGTCAAGCGAAATTTCGGGAAGCGCGGCGGCTGCCGCTGCCGGCGCCTCCGCCGGGGGAAGGGTATCTTGCATAGAAAACATAAACCTCTCATTTCTTTAAAAAATTTTTATACCATTTAGTTCAGTGCGGTCCAGGAATCAAGGAAAAATTTGATCCCGCCGTCTTCCCGCCCGGATATTCATACCGCGCCAAAAGAAAAGACCTTGACAGCCGGCGCCGATTCATATAACCTAACGCGCAATTCGTCAGAGGCTGACATTTAAGCCCTGCCCGTTGGAGCGATTCAAATAGTCAAATAAACAAGCCGATATTAATCCGCAACTGCTTATAAATCGTGGCGCCCCTTGTGGGTTTCTTGAAAATTAACGCAGTCAATACAAGCACTTCTCACTTCAATATCGAGCCTGTTACTATACCACCATAAGGAAACCATATATGAACATCGAAGACATCAAGAGGTTGCCGATCAGCGAACTCAACAATCTGGCCAAGGATCTGGAAGTGCCCGGGGCCAGCGGCATGCGCAGGCAGGATTTGATTTTTGCCATTTTGCAGACCCAGGCGGAGCAAAACGGCGTCATTTCCGGCTCCGGCGTGCTGGAAATTCTGCCCGACGGCTTCGGCTTTTTGCGCGCGGTCGACTACAACTACCTGCCCAGTCCGGACGACATTTATATTTCCCCCTCGCAGATCCGCCGCTTCAATTTGCGCACCGGCGACACGATTTCCGGCGAAGTCCGGCCTCCCAAGGAGGGCGAAAAGTACTTCGCCCTGCTCAAAGTCGACGAGGTCAACTTTGAAAGCCCGGAGCAGGCCCGCGATAAAATTCTCTTCGACAACCTGACGCCCCTGTATCCCCAGGAAAAACTCAACCTCGAATTCGATCCGGAAAACTACTCCACCCGCACGCTGGATTTGTTCGCGCCCATCGGCAAGGGCCAGCGCGCGCTCATCGTTTCTCCGCCGCGCGCCGGCAAGACCGTTCTGCTCCAGGACATCGCCCACAGCATCACCGCCAATCACAAAGAGGTCGTTTTGATGGTGCTCCTGATCGACGAACGCCCCGAAGAAGTGACCGACATGCAGCGCAGCGTGAAAGGCGAAGTCATCTCCTCGACCTTCGACGAACCGGCCACCCGCCACGTCCAGGTCGCCGAAATGGTCATTGAAAAAGCCAAGCGGCTCGTTGAACACAAAAAGGACGTCGTCATCCTGCTGGACTCGATCACGCGGCTGGCGCGCGCCTACAACACCGTGGTTCCGCCTTCGGGCAAGGTGCTCTCCGGCGGCGTCGATTCCAACGCCCTGCACAAGCCCAAGCGCTTCTTCGGCGCGGCGCGCAACATCGAAAACGGCGGCTCGCTCACCATTATTTCCACGGCGCTCATCGACACGGGCAGCCGGATGGACGAAGTCATTTTCGAAGAATTCAAGGGCACCGGCAACATGGAACTGCATCTGGACCGCCGCATCGCCGACCGCCGCATCTTCCCCGCGTTCGACCTGATCCGCTCGGGCACGCGCAAGGAAGAACTGCTGATTCCCAAGGCCAACCTCAACCGGATCTGGATTCTGCGCCGTCTCCTGCAGGAAATGAATCCGGTGGACGCCATGGAATTCATCATCAGCAAGATCCGCAAGACGGAAACGAACAAGGAATTCCTGGAATCCATGAACTCGTAACGGGATCGGACGCCCGCCCGGGCGTTGCAATAATTTGCTTGAATTTTTAAAGTTTATAGTATAGGCAGCACGTCTGCTTAAAACGACTTAAGGACCGGCGCCGGAAAAAATCGGGACGCCGGGTCGAAAGGAAGAAGGCACCATGAAAGAAGGTATTCACCCGGACTACAAGGAAACCACCATCACGTGCGTTTGCGGCAACGTGATTGAAACGCGCTCGACCAAGAAAGACATCAAGATCGAAATCTGCTCCAACTGCCATCCGTTCATGACCGGCAAACAGAAGATCATCGACACGGCCGGACGCGTGGAAAAATTCAAGAAAAAGTACGAAGCCAAGCCCGAAGCGGCGCCGGCCAAAAAGAAGACCGCCAAAAAATAATCGCCGGAAAGCCGCCCGGACGGGCGGACGGACGGAGACACCGGTCCCTATGACTTATCGACTTCCACAGCATTTATAGCGTCGCCCCGTAAAACAGGGTCGCTATAAATGCGTTTTTTCCCCCCAACCCACAGCCTGCAAATCCATCGGACGGACTATGGATATTATTCTGAACAAACTTCGCGATATTGAACTCCGCTACCGGGAGCTCGAGGGGCTTTTGTCGGACCCCCAGGTCGTTTCCAGGCAGGGCGTCTATCAGAAATACGCCAAGGAGCACGCGGACCTGACCGAACTGGTGGAAACGATCCGCCGCTACGAAAAAACCCGGACGCGCCTGGCGGAAAACCGGGAGTTGCTTGCGGAAAGCGACGAGGAGCTGCGGGCGCTGGCCCGGGAGGAAATTCCCGCGCTTGAGGAGGAGATCGCCGCACTGGAAGAAAAGATCAAGATTCTGCTTCTGCCCAGGGACCCCAACGACGACAAAAACGTCTTTCTGGAAATCCGGGCGGGCACGGGCGGCGACGAAGCCGGCCTGTTCGTCGGAGATTTGTTCCGCATGTACGCGCGCTACGCCGAGACGCAGGGCTGGAAAGTGGAAGTCGTCAGTTCCTCACCCGCCGGCGGCATGGGCGGCTTCAAGGAAATCATCGCCCAGATCGAAGGTCGGGGCGCCTACAGCCGGCTCAAATACGAAAGCGGCGTGCACCGCGTCCAGCGCGTCCCCATCACCGAGGCCCAGGGGCGCATCCATACCTCCGCCGTCACCGTCGCCATTATGCCGGAAGCGGAAGAGGTGGAGCTGAACATCGACCCCAACGACCTGCGCATCGACGTGTACCGCTCCACCGGCCACGGCGGCCAGAGCGTCAACACCACCGATTCGGCCGTCCGCATCACGCATCTGCCGACGGGGCTCGTCGTCACCTGCCAGGACGAAAAATCCCAGCTCAAAAACAAGGCCAAGGCCCTGAAGGTCCTGCGGGCCAGGCTCCTCGACGCCATGGTGCAGAAACAAAACGCCCAGCAGGCCGAGGCGCGCAAAAGCCAGGTGGGCTCGGGCGACCGCTCCGAGCGCATCCGCACCTACAACTTTCCGCAGGGCCGGATCACCGACCACCGCATCAACCTCACCCGCTACGACCTGGACAGCTTCATCAACGGCAACATCGGCGCCGTGATCGACGCGCTTGCCGCGCATCACCAGGCCGAGCTGCTCAACCGCCAGGGGTAAGGCGCCGCTTCTCTAAAAAATCGAAGCCCTATCGGGAAATTTTGCGCACGAGGACCAGTCCGCCCCGCCCGTGCGACGGTGTCGTTGCAGAGACGGCCCGCAGGAGCCGGCCCGCGCCGACCCAGTAAGGTCCGTAATACTTCCGGTCCACATCCAGGATCAGCACACGGCCGGCCGCCGCGTCGTACGCGCCCACAGGAGAGATGTGCGCGTAAGGCCCGCCGGGATCATCGGTGAGTATGTCCTGCTGAAAATGAAGGATGACAAAGTCGTCGGCTGACGCTTCGTTTTCCGCGAGAATCGCGCGCAGTTCCTCCAGCGCTCCGGGCGTGGCAGCCGGAAAGGATCGGTACGACACCTTCCAGTCCCTGAGACCGTAGGTCGTGAGGGCGGCCGCGGTCACCTCCGCCAGTTCATCGAGCGTCAGGCCGCGGCGGCCCTGCCAGCCGCGCTTGGACAGCCGCTCCTTCCAGTGCACAGCCCGAACCTCCGCAGCGAGCCGGGTCGGGTCAAAGTTTTGGTCTGCCGCCCGCAGACCGCCGCCGGTTCCGGCAATCGCGTTGAGCACCATCGCCACCGCCGCCGTCGAGCAGGAAAGATCATTGTCTTGTCCCGTATAATGGGCAATGAGCGCCCAAAAATCCGGCGCCGGATGTTCCGGAGACTGAAAATATCCGGGGGACTGCCCGAGCGGCGCGGCGTAAGGCGCTCCGGCCGGGCCGTATTTGGGCGGCTGCGGTTTGTCCGCCTGCGCCGCGGCCGCGGCTCCTGCCACAAAGAAGAATAGCGCCACGCAGGCGGGAAGAACGCGGCGGATCATAACACCTCCGAATGAAGAAAAGCACCTACCGGTCCAGCTGCCGGATGGCCGCTGCAATCTCCTGGCTCAGTTTTCCCAGCGCGCGGCTGTGCGCCGCCGCAAGCGCGGCATAGCCCGCGTCGGGCGCCGCTTCGGCAACGGTCGTGCGGCCTTCGAGCGAGGTTCCGTTTTTCCCCGACGTCACGCGCCAGGCCGCATCCAGCGCGGCCGCCTGCCCGGAAACGGATTCAAAACTGAGCACATCGATTGCAACCCGGTACGACGCCTCCGCGGCCGTCATGCGCGGAAAGACCGTCACCTGCCGCGCGCCCAGAAGCGCCGTCAGATTTTCGGCGACCACGCGCGCGATTTCGGATTTGAGCGGCGAGGCCCAGCGGTCGAACTCGGCCAGAAAAACCCGGTTGGGCCCGGTCTTTAAAACCATCTGCGGCCGGTCGACAAGGGCCGGCACGGACACGGGTCCCACCGACACGGAAAGGCCGGCCGGCGCCGCAGCGGGACTTAAAGCGGCGGGGCTCAGTGTGTAGAAGTGCGTTGGTCTGGCGGCCGCGCAGCCTGCCGCGAGGGCGGCCAGCACCAAGAGAAAGAGGATAACGGTTTTTTTCATGGCGATACCTCCTGGGCTTTTCCCCGAATGAGGGCGTTGGGATTTCTTTCCAGATATTCGACCAGATCGCTGATGGACCGCGCGGCCCGGGAGACTTCCTGCAGGGCCGTGCGCAGTTCCTGCTGCGCCGGCGCGTCTTTGCCCACGAGCGTCCGGTCCGCGCCGGCCAGCGTCCGCTCGGCCGTCGCCAGCGTTTTGCGCAGGTCCGCAAGCGTCGCTGCGACCGCAGGCGCGATTTCGCCGTCGAGGCGGTTGATCATTTTGTCCGCGTCCGCAAACGTCCGGTTAAGCGTGTCGAGCGTCCGGCGCAGATCCTGGCTGAGCGCGTCGAGCGGCAGGCGATCGAGCTTGGCGATGATGCCGTGGACCCGGGTTTCCAGATCCTGCATGCTGCTCGTCATTACGGGAAACTCGCAGGGAAGCGAACTCCAGTCGATTTTCTTCACTTTCGGGGCGTCGGGAAAGCGCTCCAGAGCGACGTAGAGCTGGCCTGTGACCAGGTTGCCGCTGCGCAACTGCGCGCGCAGTCCCCGGTCGATCATCCGCTGCAGAAAGCCGCGCCGCCACCGGTCGTCGCGCGCGCGGCGATCGTCGGCGGCGGCGTTTTTGACGTGCGCGAGAAACCGGGTCGGATAAAGCGCAATGTCCACGCGCGGCCGGACTTCTTCCGTCGGCGAATTGAATTCAAGGCCGACGCCGGTCACCGTCCCCACCGGCAAGCCCGCAAACGTGACGGGCGCGCCGACGGACAGGCCGCGCAGCGGTTCCTTGAAGTACAGGACAAAATTCGCGACCACGTCTTCATGTTTGTTGATGGCCGTCGACCGGTCGTCGAAGAGCGTGAAGAGAAAACCTTCCGGCGCCGGCCGGGGCTCCGTCGCCGGCATGGGCGCTTCGAAAGCGATGCCGCCGATCAACAGCGAAAGCACGGACTTGGTCTGGACGGCCAATCCGTTTGCCCCCAGCGAAAGGTCGATGCCGCTCGCGTGCCAGAAGCGCGTGTCGGTCGTCACGTACTTGTCGTACGGCGCGTTGACAAAAATCCGGATTTCGATGAAGTTGCCGTCTTTGGTCAGATCGTAGCCGATGACCCGTCCCACGCTGAAATCGCGATAATACACGGGAGAGCCGATGTTGATCGACCCCAGGTCGTCCGACTGCAGAATGTACTGCCGGCCCGCCTGATCGACGGTTACGGCCGGCGGCATCTCGAGACCGATAAACGCGCGCCGCTCCCTGGCGGACTGTCCGACCTCCAGGCCGATATGGTTGCCCGACAGGACGGTTCCGATGCCCGAGATTCCGCTCAGCGTCACGCGCGGCGATTCAATCCAGAACTTGGCGTCCTCGACAAGCAGGTCTTCCGCGCTCTTGTCGATCTTCGCCGTCACCACCACCCGTGTAAAATCCTCGGAAAGCTTTACCGTCCGCACCTGGCCGATGTTGACATCCTTGTACTTGACGAAGGTCTTTCCCGCCTCGATTCCCTCGGCATTTTTAAAGACAATGGTAATCGTCGGCCCCTCCGTGACGATTCTCTGGATGGCGATGCCGAGGCCGACCAGCGCTGCCACCAGGGGAATGATCCAGACCGCCGAAAGCCGTATTTTCTTTTTCGGCCGCACGGCGGCCTGCGGAAGATTGTTGAGGTCCCCGGTATCCGTCATCTTAACTGTCCTCCTCGTTTTTGTTTTCATCCCAGATCAGACGGGGATCGAAGGTTTCAGCGGCGAGCATGGTGAGCACCACGACCGCCGCAAAAAACACCACTCCGGCGCCCGGCTCCACGGACATGAACGGCTGAAGCTGCACCAGCGCGACCACGAAGGTCACGACAAAGACGTCCAGCATCGACCAGCGGCCCACCACCTCGATCAGCCGGTACAGGCGGATGCGCTCGGCCCGCCCGGCGATCCGGCGAAACTGAACCGTCGCCAGCAGATACGCCAGGGCGATAATCTTGGCCAGCGGAATCACGACGCTCGCGACAAAGACGATCAGCGCCAGCGGCCAGGATCCCGACTCATACAGCAGAATGACGCCGCTCATAATCGTGTCCGCCTCGGCGTATCCGGGCATCGCAGTGTTCATCACCGGCAGCAGGTTGGCCGGAACGTAGCAGATCGCGGCGGCGATCAGAAGCGCCCAGGTCCGCTGGATCGCGCCGTGCCGCCTGAACGCCAGCGCTTCTCCGCAGCGCGGACATGAACCCGGATCGTCCCGGCCGGCAGAACGGGTCAGAAGACCGCAGGCGCTGCAAACGACCAGACCCTGCCGCAAGGCCGTCGGCTCCGTTTGGTCGGCTGCGTCTTTCCGTTCCGATCCGTCCGCCGCCGTCGCGGCGGGCAGCGGCGGACCGTCCATCCACGAAATCCGCGCCCAAACTTCGCGCGGATCGAAACTGACCGTCATCGCCGCCAGGAGCATAATGAGCGCGCCGACGGCAAACATGCCGATCCCCGGAATCACGGTGGCCAGATCGGCGATCTTGACCAGGGCCACCAGAATGCCCAGCATCATCACTTCCACCATCGCCCAGGGCCGGCTGAGCTCCGCAAACCGCAGCAGCGCGCCGACCCACCGGGGCGCGGGCGGCTTTCGGACGGCCAGCAAAACGATCAGCGTGAAGGCGATGTGCAGCGTCGGAGCGATCATGGAACACAGGGCCACCAGCAGGGCCGTGATTTCCTGCCCCTCCCGCCACATCTTGAGCACGCCGCCCAGAATCGTCGTGCTGGAGTGGCGTCCGACGGCGGAGAGCCCCATGAGCGGCGTCACATTGGCAAGAACCAGAACGATCGCCGCGGCCGCGGCAAGGGCGAGCGTCCGGTTTTGGGCATCGGCTTTGCCGGACGCGACGATCCGGCCGCAGCGCGGACAGCGCGCCTGCGCGCCTGCGCCCAGCGCGGGAATGCGCTGCAAAAGATCGCAATCGGGACAGGCGGCGATATTTTCGGCAAAAAACGTCACGTTGATCTCTCCCCGCCGGCGGTCGGCGAACTGCTTTATTGCAAGGATGGCTTTCCGGTCCAAAGGGTATGCCGGGTTAAGGCAGGCTCGCGCGGGAACGTCCTTGCGGCGCAGTATAGGATAATGTGGTTTTGCCTGTCAAGGCCGCAGGAGTTCCGGCGCTGCGCGCTTGCGCGCGCGCCCGGAAAAGCGCAGCACCGGGGCGCCCCAGGATTTCCTTGACAGGTCCGGGCGCGTCTCCTATACTTTTTGGGACAAATTTCTGCGAAAAACCACGGGAGGCAAAATGGATATCGGAAAAACGGACGCTTTGCTGATCATCGACGTGCAGAATGATTTCGTTTCCGGCGGCAGCCTGGCGGTTCTCGGCGGCGACCGGGTGGTTCCTGTCATCAACCGGATTGCCGGACGTTTTGAAACGCGGGTCTTCACCCGCGACTGGCATCCGGCCGATCATATCAGCTTTTCGGGAGAACCGCACCGGACGGACCATTCCTGGCCCGCGCACTGCGTGCAAAACACGCACGGCGCCGAATTTCACCCGGACCTGATCGTCAAACCCGAAGACCGGATTGTCAGCCTCGGCGTCGGGTCGCAGGAGGAAAACTATTCCGGCTTTCACGGAACGGACCTCGAAGGGTGGCTCCAGGAACGCGGCATCCACCGGATTTTCATCGCCGGCCTCACGACGGAGTACTGCGTTTTCACCACGGCGATGGACGGTCTCGTGGCCGGTTTTCAGGTGGTTGTGCTCGAAGATGCGATTGCCGGCGTAAACGTTCCCGCCGGCAGCGCCGAAAAAGCGCTGCAGACCTTAAAGCAAAGCGGCGTCTCGATCCTTTCGTCGGACGAACTGGCCTCCTGAAGCGGACCGCGGCGCGCCTGCGTTTTTCCCGATAGCCTTCCCCCGGGAAATATGGTACACAACAACCGAATCAAGTTCACGCGCAGCAGAGAGAAGACGGTTTTACAATCTTCGTAAACGTTATTTCTGATCGGATACTGTTTCGCAGCGGCTTAGCCCCGAGCGGCTAAATCCGTTTTTCCCCCAGGCAAGAGGTCCGACCGATTCTTATGCGTCATTCGTTTTACCTTTTTTCCTTTGTTCTGGCCGCTTTGTGTCCGCTTTTCTGGTCGATCCCCACGCCGGCGCTGGCGGCCGGCGACGCCCTGGAGTGGGTCAAAGTCGCGACAAAACAGTATTCCCCCGCTTCGTGGAACCTGCTCATGCAGTACGACCGGCTGCCGCAGGAGCTGCCGGGCGCGAGGAAGGGCGGATGGGACATCACCATCAGAAAGTCCGTGGAAACCTTCCAGCAGTTGAACAAGGAAAGCAGCAAAACCGGCCTTCTGTCCGACATGGCCAACAACATCTCCTGCATCACGCTCGCCCTCCAGCGTCTGCTGGTGTTTCGCCACACGCGGCAAAACAAAATGCTGATGGACTGGGATCGGGCGGAAGCTTTTTTCGACCTTCCGCCTTCCCGGTCCTTTTATGTTTCCTTTCCGCTCAAATCCCTGTTTCCCGCCGGAAATCTGGCGGCGGAAATTCCCGAAGACCTGCGCACGCCGCTCTTTTCCGACTACATCGAGGAAAGCGAGATCACAAAGCGCTTCGGCGTCGTCGGACTGCTCGAGGAGTATCACGCCCACTACAACGGGGCGCGTTACTATGCGGACATGCTCGACGCGTTCAAGACGGCGGAAGGATCGGACATCGACGGCTTTCTGGAATGGGTCCGCCATTCGCAGGACAAGATGTCCGCTTTTTATGAATTCGACTTTTTCATTCTGGAATACCTGCGCTACATGCGGGAAAACCGCGCCGCCGATTATGCGGCGCTGAAAGCGAACCGGCCTTTCGGAGAAGCCAGGCGGGCCATCCGCTCCTCCTACGCAGAGGTGGTCCGGCGCTATCTGGAACGCATCGACAGGGAAATGGAGCGCCTAAACGGTTCCGGAAAAGCCCGGGCGGGTATGGAAGGCCATGTGCTCTGGGTCCGGCCGGCCGACACCAACCTCGCCAAGGGCGCCAGAGTCCTGCCGATCAGGGAAAAACTTCTGCCGGTTCTGGCGGGCGACCGGTATCAGACGATTCGCAAAGATTTTCCCGAACAGTAGCCGGCTTACCCGGACGGTTTCGTTCCCGGCTCAAACTGGTTTTTGGCCGACCAGAAGGACGGCAGGTGGCGAAGAAGATAAAAAAGGCTCCGGCGGTGCTGCCACAGACGGCCGCGGAAGCGCCTGCGCCAGGCCGGGTCGGAATAGAAGCGTTTGACGTGTTCGTTGTAGAGCTGGTCGAGTCTTTCCCTGGAGGCAATTCCCTTCGGCACAAAAACAAAATTAAGACAGTTCATGAGCCGCCAGTCTTCTGCGAACGTCCCCTCTTCCCGGATGGCGGGCCACAGGGGGGCGCCGGGAAACGGGGTGAACTTGGCCATGTTCATGTCGTCGAGCCCCAGGGAAATAATGAAGTCGGAGGTCCGCCGGATCGAGGCTTCCGTCTCNNACCGTATCGCGCACCTCGTCGAGCGACACGCCGGACTTGTGCCGCGCCAGAATGGCGGGATCGGCCGACTCGATGCCCAGCGACACCATCAGACAGCCCGCGTCCTTGAGCATGCCGAGCAGATCGTCGTCGGTGTAGCCCACGCGCACGGCGCAGTTGAAGTTCAT
>DBPV01000035.1:0-13223 GCA_002304995.1 Syntrophaceae bacterium UBA1411 | reverse complement strand
CGAAAGCCTTTTTGAAAAACGGACCGGTCGCAGTAGGAACAGGAATACATGCAGCCGCGCGAGGTGATCATCGTCGCGCCGGGCGTCTGCGTATAGGAAAAAAGAGGAAGATGGTAGTCGCGGGGGAAACCGCGCAGTTTTTCGTAGGCCGGAAACGGCAGGGTGTCGAGATCGGCGATGTGGCCCCGGGGCGCGTTGGCGACGGCAACGCCCGCCTCCCGGCGAAGAAGCCCCGCGATTTGCGCGGGATCGTTTCCTGCCGCCAGTTCGCCGAGCGTCAGCTCGCCTTCGCCCGCCGCCAGAAAATCGAACGCCGGATAGGCGGCAAGCAGCTTCTCCCGGAGCGCCGAGACGTGAACGCCGCCGCAAACCGTGACGATGTCCGGACGGCTTTCCTTGAGGAGCCCCGCGAGTTCGGCCGCGTCGGGAAAAGAAGAGGTCGTGGCGGAAAAACCGACGATGTCCGGCTGCCAGGCCAAAACGTCCGCCGCCTGCCTGGCGAGCTGAACCGGCGCGCCGGGGCCCAGGCCGTCATAGACCAGCACCTCGTGCCCGTCGCGCAAAAGCCACGCCGCAATCGACAGCATGCCCTGCGGCACCATCCGGTTGGCGATGTCCGTAATGTCCCGCCGGCCCGGAAACCAGTTGAAGCCGCGCGGATGAACCAGGGCGATGCGCTTTTTCTGCACGGGAACCTCGTGAATTATTTCGTCGCCGCCGCGACCAGCGCCGGCTTTCCTGAAGCGGAACAGTTAAAATGGAACAAAACGGAAGACGGCGCCTGCGTCAGCGCGCGGGCCAGGCCGAACGCCGCGGCAGTCGGATGAATGCCGCAGTGGGGAAGATAATCGTAAAGCGCAAGCAGGCCCGGTCCGCCTGCTGCCTCCCGGGCGTCCCGGACGCGGAAGCCCGGCAGCAGCATGCGGTTTTGCGCCCGGCCGGCCAGCGGCCCCGCCGCGTTTTCCAGGAGGCCGGCAAGCTTATCGGCAAAAGAGGCGCTTCGCACACAGGCGTCCGGCCCCACGGCGTCCGAGCCGATTTCGACCGCAAAGATTTCGCCCGGCCCGTCCATTCCGGCAGGGCCCAGCAAAAGCCAGGAACTGCCTTCGCCGATCGGCAGCGCCCGCGCATTGTCCGCGTGCGCGTTCATCCGGTCGCGGTATTCGTCCACCGTCGGCGTGTAAACGTCGCAGCCGCCCACGAGCGCCAGATCGATGTCGCCTGCGGCCAGATAACTCTCGGCCAGCCACAGGGCCGACTCAAAGGACAGCTCCTCGTCCGAGAGGGTCAGAATCACCCCCTTGATGTCGCATTGCCGCGCCAGGAAAAACGCGGCGGCGTTGCTCACGGAATTGGCAAACTGGTTCGGCCGGGGGAAGCCCCCGTCGTGCAGGAAGACCTGGGTGATGAACGGCAGAATCTCATCGCCGTTGCCGAGCCCCGTCGCGAGAAAGATCCCCGTCTTCTTTCCCGCAAGCAATCCCGCCGGCGCCTTTTGCAGGCAGGCCGCGGCGCCCGAACAGACCAGCTTGATGAAGCGGCCGGCGCGGCGCATGGGCTGCCCCAGCACCTTTTGCACCAGATCGTCGCAGTCCAAAGGCAGGTTTTCCTCCCGCCAGGGCACATCCTCGCTGGGAGTCAAAGACGGCCCCAGGAAGCTTGCCGCAATCACGCTCATGGAAAAATGGTTTTTATGCAAGGTCATCGCTTTTTGCCGTCATTCCTTGTTGATCACGTAACTCGTGCACGTTCCGCCGAAGCCGAAAAAGGTGAAAAGATAGGCGCCCGCCGGGGCGGGACGATTTTCAACGAGCGGCGCAAAACCGATCTCCGGATCGATTTCGGAAAAACCGAACGTCCGGGGCATTTCGCCCTCCTCCAGGCAGGACAGCCACAGCGCCGTTTCCACCGCGCCCGCCGCGCCCAGGCCGTGCCCGATGGCGCCCTTGAGCGAAACGACCGGCGGCATCTGCGCTCCGAAGACCTTGGCCAGGCCCCGGCCTTCGGAAAGATCGTTGTCGCGGGTTCCCGTGCCGTGCGCTTTTACCGCCACGATGTCCCGGGTCAAAATGCCGGCATCGGCCAAAGCCTCAGCCACGACCGTTTTGACCATTTCGCCGTCCGTGCCGGCGGAGGTAAGAGAGCTGTTGTCGTTAAACAGATATCCTCCCTGCAACGTGTAGCGCTGTCCTTCGGCCGGCGTCGGGCCGCCCGCCTCGAGCACCACACACGCCGCGGATTCGCCGATCTGCATGCCCGACCGGGTGCTGCAGAAAGGACGGCAGCGGTCCGCGTCGTACAGCAGCAGACTCGCAAAGCCGTGCAGCGTCATGTTGAGCAGCGGCTCGAAGCCGACCACCACCGCCCGGCGGATTTTCTGCCGGCCCAGCAGGCGCAGAGCGACCACCAGCGCGTGTGAACTGGACACGCAGGCCATGCTGAGCGTAAACGTCATGCCGCGGATGCCGAATTTTTCGGCGATGAACTGCGTCACTTCGCCCGGTCCCCGGTTGCGGCAGGAAATGGAGGGCGACGCCTCGCCGGGATTGCGCCGGACGGAATCGGTAAAATCAAATTCGTTGCGGATAAACAAACCGCCGGTCGTGCCCACCAAAAGGGCGCTTTCGGCGATTTCGGCGGGCGTCAGGCGCGCGCGTTCAAAGGCTTCGCCGATCGCGGCGTCCAGCATCGCCAGGGACTTCGCCAGGGGGTCGCCTGCGAACGGCACCTCGAACGCCTTGAAATCGGAATTGATCAGATGGGACGACGAACAAACGGCCGCGGGCGGCACATGGCCGACGAGCAGCCGGCGCGCGGATTCGCGCGCGCTCCAGCCCAGCGTCGTGACGGCGCCCCAACCGCGGATATGGACGTCGGCATCGGTCACTTTTTAACCTTCGGCGCGGAAATAACGTAATCGGCCAGCGTATCGAACGACTGCATCGCCTGGGCCGCGGTGGAGGCATTTTTAAGCTCCACGCCGAACGTGAAGCGCAGCTCCATCGCGATTTCCATCGCGTCTAACGAATCCAGCTTGAGCGGCCCCGGCCCTCCGATGAACGGAACGTCGGTGGGCACGTCTTCCGGCCGGACATTTTTCACTTCGCAGGCCCGGATCACCAGTTCCTTGAGCTTGAAGATCAAATCCTCCCGGGAGGACACATTCAACTCCGCATAAACCTTCTCTAAATCCATTCCACTCTCCTTCCGGCGATATAAAAGCAGATTCCCGCAAAAACTGTCAATACAATTAATTTCGGCAGGATGGACGCCAGCGACGCGTCGCGCAAAAAGATGTCCAGGTAGGCCTGATGCGCCCAGTACATGGGCGAGATCATCGCCGCCTTTTTCATCAGGACCGGCATGACGGCATGCGGCACCATGATGCCGCCGAAAATCCCCATCAGGATGGCCGCCGTGGCCGCGAGCGTGGCGGACTGCTCCGGCGTCCGGCCCAGCGCGGCGACAAGCACGCCGAAGCCGGTCGTGGCGGCGGCTACCACCAGCGTCACCGGCACCATGTGCCAGGGGGAAGCCCCCAGATGAAAGGGATAGCTGATAAAGCGGGACATGACGTACACGCCCATGAGCAGCATTAAAACGAACTGGATGATGTTCACCAGATAATAGGGAATAATTTTCCCCAGCGTGAGCAGATTCGCGCTGACCGGATACGTGAGCAGCCGCTGAAGCGTGCCGTCCTTTTTTTCCTTGAGAAAGCCGATCGACATGGGAATGGCGATGAAGAACATCGCGAAGATGGCGTAAGCCGGCACCGCCTGCTGCAACGGCGTGGGCAGCTCGCGGTCGGGCCTGGGCTTCTCCACGATCAATCCTTTCATGACGGTGTCGAGGTTGTCGATGCCCATGACCACCTCGACGGTCAGGGTCGTCACAAGCGCACGGGCGGCGATTTTGTAGCCCGCGTCGATGGTCGGCTCGAAATACAGCTCCACGGGCTTGTCTCCCTCCTCGAATCCCCCGGGAATCGTCACGATGAGCTGGGTCTTGCCGTCCGCCAGAATTTTATCGCTGTGCATATCGGCCGGGCGCTCGACCACCCGGATCGACTCGTGCGCCTTGATCTTCTGCGCCAGCAGGTCGGCCCGGGGGGATTGGCTCTCGTTTTTGATCACGAGCTGGATTTTCCGGCCGAGAAACTTGTCCGTCCAGACGCCTTCCAGGGCCAGGGATAAAAAGAAAATGAGCGCCACCGGCATCAGAAACAAAAGCAGGATGGTCTGCCGGTCGCGCAGCAGAATCAGCATTTCCTTGCGGATCAGCTCCCAAAGCTGCCTAATCATCGCGCAACCCCCGCCCGGTCTGCTCCAGGAAGAATTTTTCCAGATGGTCGATCTCCGACATTGCTCCGTCGAAAATCACGGCGCCCCGGTCCGCCAGCGTGACGGCGGAGCAGAGGCGCTGGGCCTCCTCCATGACGTGCGTGCACAGCACAATGGTCATGCCGGACGCGTTCAGGGCCGCAAGCGTCTCGTAGATGTGGTTGCGGCTCTGCGGATCGACGCCGACGGTCGGCTCGTCGAGCAAAAGCAGCCCCGGCGCGTGCAGCAGCGCGACGGCCAGATTGAGCCGGCGCTGCATGCCGCCGGAAAACGTGGAAACCATCTCCTCGGAATGGTCGGAAAGCCCCGTTTGGGCGAGCACCGCCTCGGACCGGGCGGCGATATCCGCATCGGAAAGCCTGGCCATCGCTCCGAAGAAACGCAGGTTTTCCCGCGCGGTGAGGCCTGTGTACAGCGAGATGGGTTGGGGCGCAAAGCCGATGGACACCAGGGCGTCGCGGTCGGGCATGGGTCGGCCGTAAACGCGGACGTCTCCCGTGTAGCCGCGCAGCTGTCCGGTGATGATCCGCATCAGCGTGGATTTGCCGGCGCCGTTCGGGCCCAGAAGCGCATGCATCCGGCCGTCCGCGACGGAAAGGGAAAAACGGTCAAGCGCGCAGGCCGGCGCGCCGTTGTAGCGGAATGTGACGCTGGCGACATCCAGAGCGTTCATGCCTTGAGCTTCCTTGCAATCTTGTCCAAATCCCGAAAGAGCTGCTCTTCGCGTCCCGCGCAGATCAGCATCAGACCGCCCGCTTTGGCGAAGGTTTCCTCGGACTGGCCGCGCTGCTTGATGATGCGCGCGGACACCACTGCAAACTCGCGCCAGATATCGCCGATGGCCGTCATTTCGCGCGACAGCCCCGCCAGGTCGTCCGAGGCGAACAATTCGGCGGCTTCCTGCAGAAACGCGGCATACATGAAACGGAAGCCCGCGCCGCCCGTGCCGACCTCCTCCTGCATGCGGACGATGTTGGCCAAACGCCGGCAGGCGTCCTTGAAGCCGAGCTTTTCCGGACTCTTAATCGTGGCCCGGGCAAGGCGGCGCATCCCCCGGATGCCGATAAAGGGAAACGGCGCCCGAAGCATCATGTTGCAGGCGTCCTTCATGCCCGCGATGCAGGCCGGACGCAGATCCGGATCGGGTTTTACGGATTCGGCCCAGTACATGAAGCCCTTGGGCTCGAGCGGCCCGCGCGCAAAACGCGCCCGCTCCAGATCCTCGGTCGAACAGTCCACCGGACGGTCCAGTACGGGATCGCTCACGCGAAAGCCGTTTTCGATTTCGCGGAGAATGACGATATTGTGGCCGTTGAACTGAAACCGGAAACGCTCCGGCATGTAGGACAGCCAGTAGATGTTCGTCGTGAGTCCGACGAGGCGCCCTTCGCGCAGCCGCTCGCGCAGCTCCGTCATGCCTTTTTCGGCGTTGCGGTACTTTTTGGCGATGAATTTGGCGCCCAGCCGCTTGGAAACCTTGGTCAACAGCGACCCGGGCCGGGAACGAAACGTGGTGATCGGCAGGCCGACCCACTTGATAAAAGGCAGGTGGGCAAAGAAAATGCCGCTGCCGATGCCGAAAATCAACGATTCGGTCAGCTCCACGCCCTTGTCGCGAAACAGCGCCACCAGCACGCCGCTTTCGCAGTGGGCGGAATGATGGTGCACAAAAGGCCGGCCGGCGGATGTCAGTTCAGTCGTCATGAAAATCTTAACCTTCCTGTGGGAATTAACGCGGAACCGTCCGGAGTTCTTCTACGGTGACCGCAAGCGCCTGCGCGTAACGGTTCAGAACCGACGGCTTGAGGCGGGGAAAAATGTCGGGGCGGAAATGCCGCTTCACGCGAAACACGGCAATGCCGGCCGTCTTGCCCAGAATATCGGGATTCATCTGCCGCCGCTCCATGTGGTAGCACAGGGGGCTTTTCTCCCCGGCCAGCACCGCCCGGCGCGTTTCCTCCAGCGTTGCCGCCAGCTCGTCGACCGCCAGACCGTTGGCCGTCGCCTCTTCATTCGAGCCGGTGCTCGCCACCACGACGTATTTCCCTTCGTCGTTGAGCGCAAAGCAGGCCCGTTTGATGCCTTCGTAATAGGTGAGGGCGTCCTGAGGCACTTCGTTGACTTTCATCGCCGTTTACCGCCTCCGTGGATCATAATGAGTCCTTCTTATACCAAAACAAACACAGCGCAAAGCAAATTCTTGACGCGCTTCTAGGCATCGTTTTGGGGGATTTTCCCGCCGAGAAACGGTTCGAAGTGATGCCATTCAAACGGATGCGCGGCGGCAAAGCGCGCCAGATCGTCCGCGTAGGCCTGCGCCGAGGCCTGCACCGCCTTTTTGCGCTCGGCGCGGGAGGCGGCCCCGACCTTCCGCCCCCGGGAAACCTGCACGTGGTAATGGCCCGGTGAGGTTTCGGAAACGAAAAACGTCATGAGCGGCGCGCCGCTCATCAGCGCGAAAAGATGCGGCGTGTCCGGCAGACGGGCCTCATGACCCAGGAAGTTCACCGCCACGGAGGTCTGGTCGCCCCAGAGCCGGTCGCCCGTCATCGAAACGATGCCGCCCCCGCGCAGAAAACCCACGCCCTCCAAAAGCGCGAAGGGTGACTTTTCCTTTTCGTCGGTGGTGACGATGCGGATGCCGGTCAGCGCAAGCTTTTCCTTCTGCAGCTTCTCGATTTGCTCTTTGTGTTTGGCGCCGAGATACAGCATGATCGGCAGGCCTTTTTCATTGAGCTTCTGCGCCGCCAGTTCCCAGTTGCCGATATGCGACATCACCACAATCGCGCCGGTTTTGGCGGCCACGGCCTCGTCCAGATATTCCCAGCCTTCGCGGGTGAATTGCGCCTCCTCGGCCGCCCACGGAATAAAGCGGTGGACGTAGACGTCGGTGAAATTGTGGTACTGTTTCCAGACGCAGTACAAATGGCGGGCAAAGCCCTCGCCGGGAAAAAGGGCCCGGTAAAACTTGAGGCTCTCCCGGACGCGGGCTGGAAACAGGAAGAAATATCCCGTCGCGATGCACCACGAAAACGTCCGGAAAAACCACAGCCCCAGCCGATGGGACAGAAAAAGCGCCGTTTTATAAAATAATTGTTTCATTCGACTCCCGAATCGCAGGTCCACGGCAATTCCTTTTGCCTTCTGCTTCCTTTAAATGCAATTGCTTCAATTTATCAACCGTTTTTTCAGCAAACCGCCCGGCGCGCGCCGCAAGCGCTCAACACTGTAGCCCAGAGCTTCAGCGCCCCGCCTGCCCCATCTTCCCGATCGACGTAGCCCGCGGCTTCAGCACCGGTTATCCCTGCCCGTCTGTTCGTTTTGGCGAACCTGAAGGTTCGCCCTACAGCAAAACACCCCCTCCCCGCTATGAGCTACGAGCCACGAGCTACGAGCTCTTCCCTTCCCCCGGAAAACCGCCGGCCATAAAATGCTTGACACAAATTTCAAGATATTATTAGCCTTTAGCGTCTGTTGTCTTTCGTGGAAACCGAAGCTTCCTTCCGGAGCAAACCGGCGGGCAACCGATATTCCGTAAAAAAGAGGACTAACCATGCAACTCAAAAAATACCTCATCGTGGCCCGGCCGTGGTCGTTTACCATGTCGCTGATTTCCGTTTCCGTGGGCACGCTGCTGGCCGCCGAAACGGGTCCGGTCTCCTGGCCGTGGTTTTTCGCGACCGCCGTCGGCATCGTTTTTTTCCACGCCGCCGCCAACCTGATCAACGATTATTTCGACTCCAAAAACAAAATCGACACGCCTGACGCTCCGACGGTCAAATACCGGCCGCAGCCCATTGTTGCGGGAGTGCTGACGCCCAGACAGGTGCTCATGGGAGCCGTCTTTCTGTTTGCGCTTACGGCCGTCATCGGCCTGGTCATCGCCTACTGCCGGTCCTGGCATATCGTCTGGATCGGCGTCGTGGGCCTGCTCACGGCTGTCTTCTATACGGCCGGCCCGGTGGGGCTGAAATACCGCGCCTTCGGCGAAATCGCCGTGTTTCTGATGTGGGGGCCGCTGATGGTGGAAGGAGCCTACGCAGTGCAGACGCAAACCGTGTCGCTCAAGCCGCTTTTGATCTCCATTCCCTTCGGCACGCTGGTGGCGCTGGTTCTTTTCGCCAACAACATGCGCGACATCGCCTTTGACGCGCGCCAGAACATCAAAACCCTCAGCATCGCTGTGGGGTTGGAAAAAAGCATGATCATTTTCGCGGGACTTATCCTTGCCGCCTACGTGTACGTTTTCGGCATGATCGTTTTGGGCATGATGAGCCTGTGGGGACTCATCATCCTGCTTTCCGTCCCCAAGGCTTGGAGCCTGCTCAAAACCTTCCGGCGGAAAGTGCCGGACATGGCCGATGCGCTCACCGCGCAGTTTGACACGGTCTTCGGCGTGCTTTTGATGCTGGCCCTCTTCCTCGACCGGGTTGTCCATCTATGAAAATCTGGGGAGCGGTTTTACTGGCGGTTTGCTGCTGGGGCATTGCTTTCGGCGTGGCGTGGGGTAATTTCTGGATCAAGATCGGTGTTTCCGTGGCGCTGATCTGCGCCTACTCCTTTTACTGGCAGAAACCGAAGATCGCGCCGTCTCTGGTTTCGGTCCTCATCGGCCTGGCCTCGGCGGCTGTCCTTTACGGCATCTTTTACCTGGGCTATGTGCTTTCCCCCTACATTGTGCCCGGCGCGGCAGGACAGGTCGGCGGCATATACGGCATGGGCGCCGACACGAATCCCCTGCTGATTTTTCTGCTGTTGATGTTCATCACCGGCCCCGGCGAAGAAATTTTCTGGCGGGGATTTCTGCAGGAAAATTTAATGGCGAAATACGGCAAGGCCGCGGGCTGGCTCCTGGCCACCTTCATTTACGGCAGCATCCACATCTTTTCTCTGAACTTCATGCTCACGATGGCGGCTTACGTCGCCGGCGCATTCTGGGGCGCGCAGTATTTGTGGCGACGCGACCTTACCGCCCTCATCGTCTCCCACTCCGTCTGGAGCGCCGTCATCTTCGCCGTTTTCCCCGTCCACTAGAACCGGACTGATCCCGCAACTGCTTACCGCATCATGACGCTGCATCCAGCAGGATCCGGGAAAAGACAGCACTTCTTTTTGCCTCACGTCACCCTGAGGCGACAACTTGCACAACTTGCGCGTTTATTTCAAAATCATTCATTCCCCCGGGTGCGTGTCGCCGCGGGTTGCATTTTTATCGGCTTTGTGCTACTAATAAACCATTCAAAAAAAAGACACCTGTCATTTTTTGATCACCCAAAGGCCCCCGTCGTTCTCATAACGGCACAACATAAACAATCAACGTTCAGGAGATGGACTTGAAAAAAGATCCGACGGATATTTATTTTCGCCAGCCGGAAATTGCTGATGCGCCGTTCATGGAAAGGCTCGTCAAAGCTTCTCCGCCGCTGGATCTCAATTCATTGTACTGCTATCTTATTGTCTGCGCGCATTTTTTCCGGACATCCGTCGTCGCCTGCGATGCAGGCGCCGTCTGCGGCTTTATTTCCGCCTACGTTCGTCCCGGTGCGGAGGACACTTTGTTTGTCTGGCAGGTCGCGGTGGAAAAAACACATCGGGGAAAAGGCATCGCCCGTTCCATGCTGTCTTCGCTTTTGAACAGAACCGCCCCCCGTTCCCCGCGTTATCTGGAAACGACGGTCAGCCCGTCCAACATTCCGTCAAAGGCCCTTTTTTCTTCACTGGCCGCTTCGCTTGGCGCCCCGCTTATGCAAAGCGTTCTGTTTTCCGCCGATGATTTCGGAGAGTCGCGTCATGAAGAGGAAGTTCTGTTCCGAATCGGGCCTCTTGATCTGTTATCACAGGAGGAAATCTGATGAAAACCATTAGACGTTTGGAGTCTGAAGTCCGCAGCTATTCCCGGTCTTTCCCCGTCCTGTTCGACAAGGCAAAAGACGCTTTCTTATTCGACGCGGACGGCAACCGCTACATCGACTTTTTTGCGGGAGCGGGCACGCTCAACTACGGCCACAACAACGAGCTTATGAAAGCAAAGCTCATTGAGTATCTGCAAAATGACGGCCTCGTCCACGGCCTGGACATGGCGACCGTGGCCAAGGAAGAGCTTCTGCTCAAAATGGAAACGGTGCTTTTCCAGCCGCGCAACCTCGATTACAAAATCCAATTCACCGGCCCCACAGGCACCAATGCCGTGGAAGCGGGTCTCAAGCTCGCGCGGATGGTAAAAAAACGGTCAAACGTGATTTCATTCACCAACGGCTATCACGGCCTCACAATGGGATCGATGTCGGTCACGGCCAATGCCTACTACCGCGACGAGGCCTTCATCAACCGTTCGGACGTTTCCTTCCTGCCCTACGACGGCTATCTGGGAAAAGACATCAACACGGCACAGTACATGCGGCGCTTTCTCGAAGACGGGAGCAGCGGCGTCGATACCCCGTCTGCGGTCATTCTCGAGACCGTGCAGGGCGAAGGCGGAATCCGCGTGGCGTCCGACGAATGGCTGCGCGAAATTGAAGCCATCTGCCGTGAGTTCGACATCCTGCTCATCGTTGACGACATTCAGGTCGGCAACGGCCGCACCGGACATTTTTTCAGTTTTGAGCGCTCCGGCATCAAGCCGGACATCGTCACCGTTTCCAAATCCTTTTCCGGTTACGGCCTGCCTCTGTCGCTGGTCCTGTTCCGGAGGGACCTCGACATCTGGAAAGCCGGCCAGCACACGGGAACCTTCCGCGGAAACAATCTCGCCTTTGTGACCGCTTCGGTGGCGCTGGATTACTGGAAGGACGACCGTTTTTCCGGGGAAATTTTCCGCAAGGGCGACATTCTTTCCCGCCGCCTCAACGCCATCAGCGCGAAGTATCCGCAGTTGAACGCCGAAGTGCGGGGCAGAGGATTCATTTACGGGATGGCCGTTGAGCCGCCCGAAATCGCCCGGGAAATTTCCATGGAGTGTTTTAAAAACAAACTGATCATGGAATTGGCCGGCGCCAGAAACAATGTCATCAAATTCCTTGCGCCCCTGATTATCCCCGACGACGTGCTGATCGAAGGCCTCGATATTCTCGAGGCGGCAATCGGCGCCGTACTGAAAAACCGCTGAAAAGGAGAGA
Source organism: Syntrophaceae bacterium UBA1411 (assembly GCA_002304995.1). GTDB lineage: Bacteria > Desulfobacterota > Syntrophia > Syntrophales > Smithellaceae > UBA8904. The sequence goes on along the minus strand of DBPV01000035.1, from coordinate 1,765 downwards.
TGAGACATGCTGGTGCGGACAATCGACGAAATCAAACAGACCGACCGCGAGGTCTGGGCGAAAAATAAAAACTGGGTCAGCCGCCGGCTGCTTTTAAAAAAAGACGGCATGGGTTTCTCGTTTCATGAAACCGTCATCTTCGCCGGAACGCAAACGCCCATCTGGTACAAGCATCATCTGGAGGCCGTTTTTTGCGTTGAAGGCGAAGGCGAAGTGGAAACGCCGGCCGACGGGAAAATCCACCGCATCGTGCCGGGGACGCTCTACGCGCTCAACAACCACGACGAGCATCTGTTGCGGGCGTCAAAAGACCTGCGTCTGTTGTGCGTTTTTAATCCGCCGGTCACCGGCGCGGAAGTGCATCGCGAAGACGGTTCCTATCCGCCGCCGGAGTGACGCCGCAGGACGGCCCTCCGGAACCGGCTTTTTCAGGGTTCCGGACCGCTTTCCGCTGCGCGAATTCTATTGAAGCTTGTCCAATTGCACAAACGGAACGGCGCCGCCGGTGACGTTGGGCAGTTTGCCGTCCCACTTTTCAATGGCCTTCATCTGAGCCTCAATCCTGCGAAGTTCGATGAGCTCTTTTGAAATGACCTGACGCTGGAGGCGCAAGGCTTCCGCCTCAGCCTGCGCAGAGGCGATCTTCTGCTGAGCTTCAACTTTGATTCTTTCCAGATCCCGCTTGGCGCGCAAGGCGTTTTGCTCGGCGGTTTGCTTGGACTCAATGGCTCTGTTGAATTCCGCCGAAAATTCAAAATCCGTGATGGACAGCTCGACGACATTGATACCGTAAATATTCAGTCTTTCGCGCAGAAAATTCCGGACTTCCGTTTTGAGTTGCTCCCGTTTGGAAATGAGCTCTTCTGCCGTGTAGCGGGCGGCGGCGGCCTTGAAGCTTTCTTTCACCGCCGGATCAATCACACGCTCATTGTAATTGAGACCGATCGTCGAATAGATTTCGCCCGATTTCGTCGGGTCGATGCTGAAATTCAAGACCATCGTGGTCTGAACGTTTTGCAGATCGCGGCTTGCCGCCTCCGTCTTGGTTGTCGTTTTCTGGACCCGCACAGTCATGCGCACAACCTCTTCGGCAAACGGTATTTTGAAGCGCGCCCCCGGATCAACAACCCGGTTGACTTCGCCGAAACGAAGCACGATGCCGCGATCGCCCGCCTCGATGCTGAAATAGCTTGATATTGCAACGAGTACAACGACAACTCCGGCAATTCCCAATAAAATCGCCTTGCCGGAAAATTTTTGTCCATCCATGTTGAAGCCTCCACATGTCCTTTGTTTATCTTGCGGTTTTCATCTGCGGGGAATGATCACAGAACTGTCTTCGGATAATGCATAACCCACAATCGATGCCCGTGTCAACCATTACCGGACATTGATGAGTCCAAATCCATCGTGCGCAAGGCCGCCATCACTCGGACGTCTCCAGCGCCTCAATCTTTAGCGCTTTCGGCAGTTTCTTGATTTGCATTTCGAGGCGCAGCGCGCTCGCCTTGTCGAGCTTCCCGCTTGCGGCGGCAAGGCTTGCCGGGCGGCGCGACCGGGTGTACTTTGACGCGGTTCCCGAAGCATGGGCGGCCAGGCGCTTTTCGAGATTGTTGGTGATTCCCGTGTACAGACTGTTGTCCGCACAGCGCAGAATATAAACGCACCATTCTTGTTTGTCCGCGGTCGAATCTTTCGTTTTCATGATGGAACCTTTTTTACAACAGTCGGGAAGCCTTTGCCAGCGAAAACCGGCCTTCTCAAA
>DBPV01000009.1:11091-11513 GCA_002304995.1 Syntrophaceae bacterium UBA1411 | reverse complement strand
TTGAGAATCCGCTTGTTGTCCTTGAATTTTTCGAGCTCCGCGTCGAGGGTCTTGATGACGGCGTGGACAAAATTATCCAGCACCTGCAGGCCGAAGGCGGACGAGATCATGGCGCGGAGAAAATTTTCAGACTGCTGATACACCAGTTCATCGGGGCGCTTCTCGCCGTCCCGGCCGGCCGCCGTATCGCAAAGCGGCGTGATCCGGCGGACAACGATCGGCAGATTGACGCTGTGGGCGTCGATGTAGTAATCGCGGATGACATCCTGAATGCCCTTGGAGATGAAACGGAAAATATCCAGGTACTGGTCGACCGAAAACTGCTTGATCGGCAGCGCGCTCGTGACGTACTTGACCTTGGCCACCAGCCCCTCCGTGGCGATCCCCTCCAGTTCCAGGGCGCCCAGATAATGCCACAGGTA
>DBPV01000009.1:0-11081 GCA_002304995.1 Syntrophaceae bacterium UBA1411 | reverse complement strand
AAGAGCATGCCGCCCAGCGCCTCGAGCCGCAGCGAAAGGCCCAGCGCGTCGAACTTCTCCTCATGGTACGTGCCGTACATGGAAGGAATGCCCGCGGCGATATGCCGCTTGTGGTAGATGTTCTCGAACGACTGGGTCTTGCGGCCGGACAGAATTTTCGCCTTGAGCACCCCGAGGAATTTGAGAATGATCGCGAGGCTCCGGTAGTAATTTTTTCCGGCCAGCGACCGCTTCAGGGACTGAATATCCTGCGCGGCAAAGGCGTTGGCGGACTCCAGATCCTTGAGCAGGTCGAAGTACTGCGGAAAATATTTTTTGTACACCAGCTGATAAATCCGGATCATCAGCGCCACGCGCTCCCGGTCGACATCCGGAATGTCCGGAATCTGCGCAACGTCCCGGGCAATCCTGGCCTTGTCCCATTCCAGGAAATTCCGGGGATTTTCATCCGCCCGGAGATAGAGGCTGCCCAGCGCCTTGTGCATGCCGTCGAAATAAACGCCTTCATTGTGGACCTCGTCGAACACCTCGTCCGGAATATGCTTGCGGATGAAGCGCTTGTCGCCGGAAAACCAGAAGCGGAAAATGTCCTCGGTGAATTCGACGAGCAGGCTGTTGCTCTCCACGTGGGACTGCTTGCGCAAAAATCCCACCAGCCGGTCGTTGCGGAAAGACAGCTCGTCCACCCGGGTGGTGATGTCGCGCAGCTCCCCTTCGGCGCCGATTTCGCTGAAATACACGGGGAACAGGCGCAAAAGCTGTTTGATCAGGTTGTAGGCCGGCGCGATGTCGGCGTTCAGCAGACGCGAGATGTCCCGCTGGATCAGGTCCGTGTCGCGGATGAAAATGCCGCCGATCTTCAGATTGACGATGAGCGCGGAAATCAGCCTTTTGGTCCAGCGCGGCTTCATGGCGATGATTTCCAGCCAGGCGCGGATGGTCCGGATGTGCTCGGGATTGACCCGCACCTGCCAGTCCGCGGTGGATCCCTGGATGTCCGGATATTCAAAGCCGTAAGTGATCAGCTCGTCGATGAAGATCTCCACCAGCGGATGCGCGTTTTGCGCGAAGACTTCGCGGGCGGCCGTGACGATGCAGTCGATGCTCGCGCCGCGAAACTCGTTTTGCGACGTGTTCTTCTTCAGGAAACCGAAAATCTTGCGCACGAAATCGCCCAGGTTTTCCTTTTTCTCCTCCTGGAAAACCAGCTTGAGCGAATGATTGATTTCCCGCATGGCGCTGACATGGATGTCCCGCAGCCCCGGCGCCGACATGACGCCAAAGAGGAAGTCGAGCTTGACCAGATGGCGGCCCGAGTAAGCTTCGGATTTTTCGAGTGCGTCGGCCACGTGGAGGTAGCCGTCGATGATGGAAAAATAATCCGGCAGGGCCAGAAAATCCTTCATCCGCGCCCCCGGCGGATCCCCTTCCCGCGGACAGAGCGCCTCGAGATCCAGCATCAGCTGGCGGAAGCGGTGGTGGGCAAGCGGCCGGATCAGTTCCAGGTAGGCGCTTTCATCCGGCGGCTCGTCGGCCCGCCGCTCCGCGATCAGCCACAGCGCCGGATCCGGCTGGCCGAGCCAGAATCCGTAAGTCGTCCGGAACATTTTGTACAGAAGCGCATCGAAGGCGGGTGTGGTCAACCGGACGTCTTTTTCGGCGATCGCCCGGAGAATCCGCTTCAGGTAGGACGAACACTTTTTGAAGAGGGCGGATTCGCCTTCCGCCAGTGCCAGGAAAGCGTCGATGAACGGCGGAAACAGCGACAGATTGCGCTCCAGCATCTCGCTGCTTTGCAGAATGACCGCGTCGGCATAGTCGAAAAGGTAATGAATGGCGCTGTCCTTGATGTCCTCGGAAGCGGACGACTTCAGAATGTCGAAGTAGATGGAAAGCAGAATCGACAGGGCGGCCAGTCCCTCGGGATGGCTGTTGTAAATGTAAAAATCCCCGATGGAGATGGTCTTCAACTCCTTGAGGACAAACTCCCAGTTGACGTAGGGATGGTTGAGTTCGGTGAGCAGTTCGCGCGTCTTTTTCTGCAGACCGTAGTGATCCTGAACAATTGTGATAAGCGGAGCATACTGCGGCGGAATCTGGACCTCCGCCGCCGTGCGCTCCAGATTCACCTTCAGCGCCGATGAAACCCATTGATGATTCTTTTCAACGGGCCTGGATTTCGTTGTCATAAAACCTTCTAACCTCTCCAGGCCAATTAATCAGAATATCGGACGAATTTCAAGAACGTAATGTCCGCCCGCTGCCGGGCCGGGACTTCAGGGTTCCTTATTGTTTCGTTTTTCCAGAAGAACGACCATCAGCTGAATGAGCCCGGCGATGCCGAAGGCAATGACGATCGTCAGTCCATAGGTCAGTAAAGCTTCCGTCCATCCGCTCATTGTTGATCTCCTTGCTTATTTGGCCAGCAGGCTGCAGAAAATACCGGCGATGATCGCCGTGGTGATGACGCCGCTGACATTCGCGCCCAGCGCGTCCGGTAAGATAATGGCTCCGCGGTTGACCTTGGAGACGACCTTCTGCGCCACCTTGGACGTGGTGGGCACGCAGCTCACGCCGGCGATGCCGATGGCCGGATTGAACTTCCCGCGCGTCACAAAATACAAAATATAGCCGGCAAGAATGCCGCCGATGCCGGAAATCAAAAGCGACAGAATGCCCAGAAGCAAGAGGGGCAGCACTTTCGGATCCATGATCGTGTTGGCGTCGCACAGCACGCCCAAAAGCAGGCCCAGGAACATGGTGGACACATAAAGAATGGGCCCCTGCAGCAGGTCAATGAATTCCTTGATGCCCGATTCCCGGATGACCACGCCGAAAAACAGCGACAGAATCAGCGGCGCGGCAACCGGCAGCAGAAACGACAGCAGCACGCAGGCCACGACGGCAAAGAGCATCTTCTCGCCGGAGGTGATGTTGCGCTTCTTTTTCGGCGGCGCGGGCTTGATGGCCAAGAGCTTTTTGGGCACCATGAATTTGATCAGGTAGGGATAGCCGCCGTAGGCGAATCCCAGATAAAGATAAGCGATCACGGCGATGGGCACAAAGAGCTCCGGCGCCAGCCGCAGCGACGTAAACAGCACCATCGGGCCGTCGGCCCCGCCGACGATCGAAATGGCGGCCGCCTGCTGCGGCGTATAACCGAACCACTGAGAGATCGGAAACGTAATAATCGTTCCCAGTTCAGCGCACACGGCGATGAACATGCTCTGGAACGGCCGGGCCATGACGTAGCCCACATCCAGAAGCGCGCCGATGCCCATGAAGACCAGACAGGCGATCAATCCGTTGCTGAAGGTGAAGGTGTAAATCGGCTGGAGCCAGTCGATCTGCAAAATGGTCATGACTTCCGCCGCGTTTTTTACGGCGTCCGCCGTGGCGCCGGCCTGCGCTTCCACGAAAAGGGTTCCCGTGCCGCCATGCAGGTTGAGGGGATCGAAAAACATGATGGCGGCGTTGACCGTGGCCATGCCCAGTCCCATGGGAATCATCAGGAGGGCCTCCAGGATGCCCTTCTTTCCCAGGTACACCAAAAGCAGTCCAAGCAGGATCAGCAGGATTCTGGCTATCGCCATTTTGGGATTGTGCGAAAATGCGTCGGCGAGCGTCGTGACGCCCTGAAAGATATTGGCTATGGCATCCCACGTCATCGGTATGTCTCCTTTTTTCCGAATGTATAAAAAATAAACAAAACCTCGGTACAATGCTGGGTGACACCTAACACATTGCTTTTTAGAAAGTCAAATCATTTTTTTGTATTTTCTGTGACTTTTTTCTCTACTGCAAGATGCTGATAAAATTGGAACAATCCAATTCGGACTCCGGAGCCGGCAAAATTGCCGTATCTGTATAAAAAATAAACATTCGGTGCCTTTCGCCTTTTTTACCCTCCGGCCGGCCGCTCTCCTTATCGTCTTTCCGCAAGGACGGCAAGGATCGCCCCGAGGCAATCCGCGGCCTCCCCGCTTGACCGCACGAAGCGATTGTTATATGGAGCCCCAGGAAAGGTCGGTTTTCATCATGTCATACCTCAACGTCGATGATGCGCAAGACAGACTTCGGAAGGCGGGTTACATCCCCTCGCGGGAAATCGCCACAGTGGTGTTTCTGGCCCAGGCCACGCAAAAGCCCGTGCTGATCGAGGGGCCGGCGGGCGTGGGGAAAACGGAGCTTGCCAAAGCCGTGTCCCGCAGCCTGGGGCGCGATCTGATCCGCCTGCAGTGCTACGAGGGGCTCGATGAAGCCAAGGCGCTGTACGAATGGGAGTACGCCAAGCAGCTCCTGTACACGCAGATGGTGAAAGACCGGATCAACGATATCATCTGCACCACGGCGACGCTTGCGGAAGCGGTCGATCAGATCGCGGCGCAGGAGGACGCCTTTTTCTCCGACCGCTTCATTCAACCCCGGCCGCTTTTGCAGGCAATCAGCTCGGAGCGGCCCGTGGTCCTGCTCATCGACGAAGTCGACAAATCCGATCCGGAATTCGAGGCCTTCCTGCTGGAGCTGCTTTCCGATTTCCAGGTGTCCATTCCCGAGCTCGGCACGCGCAAGGCGGTGCAGATTCCCTTTGTGCTGCTCACGTCCAACAACTACCGCGACATGAGCGACGCGCTCAAGCGCCGCTGCGTCCACCTCTATATCGACTATCCGGCGCGCGACACGGAAATCGACATCGTCCGCCTCAAACTTCCCGGCATCGAGGAAAAGCTCTGCGCCGCGCTGGTGGACGCCATCCGCAAAATCCGCGCGCTCGATCTGAAAAAAAGTCCCAGCATCTCCGAAACCCTGGACTGGGCGCAGTCGCTCCTGGCTCTGCACATCGGCGAGCTGTCGCCCGAGGTCGTTTCCGAAACCCTCAACGTGATCTGCAAATACCAGACGGATCTGGAAAAGGTGCGCAAGAATCTGGGGCGCATCGTAGCGTAACCGGTGAGCTATGGTCAGGCTGGTTCAACAGTTCGTCTCCTGCTGCCGCGCGGCGGGACTGCGCATCTCGACGTCGGAAGTCCTCGACGGCCTGGGCCAGCTGCGTTTGATCAATCCCATCGATGAGCTTCAGTTCCGGGCGCTGCTGGCCGCCAATTTCGCCAAGAGCTTCCGGGACCTCCAGCACTTCAACCGCCTCTACGATCTATTTTTTCACGAAATGCGCCGCGACATGGGCGACATCGCCAAGGCCGAAACCTGGAACCGGCAAATTCAAGACGCCGCTCAGGCGCTCAAGGAAAAGCCGCATGACACGCCGGTTTACGACGCCGTCGTGGATTTTCTGGCCGGCAATCCCCTGCCGCTCCTGGCGGAAATGCGCCGGATCCACACGGAATCGGACGATCAGCCGTCGGGCCTCCGGTTTAACTTCGGGCCGCTCGCCAGCCGCTTCAACGTGCTCATGCAGATCACCGGCGCCGGCGCCGGCGTGGCGGGGCTGATCAAGGACAATTTTTTCCACGTGTCGCCGCAGACCCTGCACGAGCTTTCCGACCACTTCGCCGAGCGGCTGGCCGCGGCGCGCTCCATCCTGATGTACGAACCGCACCCGGGCGATCAGGTCACCCGCAAGATCACGACCCAGGAGCAGCGTTTCCGGAATCTGGGCGAGAAATCCTTCTCGACGCTGAGCCGTCAGGAAGTGGAGGAGATGCGCGACGTCGTCGATCGCCTGGTGCGCAAGCTGAAAAACATCGTGAGCCGCCGCTTTGCCGCGCGGGACCGCGGCAACCTGGACGTCAAGAAGACGCTGCGGGCGTCGGCCCGCTACAACGGCGTTCCGCTCGACATCCAGTACCGGCGCAAAACCCTGCGCAAAAGCAGAATCGTCACGCTGTGCGACGTCTCCGGCTCCGTCTGGGCGGCGGCCCGCTTCATGCTCAACCTGGTTTATTCCCTGCAGGACTGCTTCGACAAGGTCAACAGTTTCGTCTTCATCGACCGGCTGACGGACGTCACGCCCATCTTTGAAGAGCAGGACATCTCCGAGGCCATCCGGATCGTCATGGAAGAGGCGGACGTCCACTACGAGGCGCCGACCGACTACGGCGAAACCTTCCGGCACTTCCGGAGAAACTACATGGACCTTTTGACGAAAAAGACGACGCTCATCATCGTCGGAGACGGCCGCTCCAACTACCTGGCCCCCGAAGACGTGATCCTCGGGGAAATGCGCGACCGCTGCCGCCGGGTCATCTGGCTCAATCCCGAGCCGGAAAACCTCTGGGGCACGGGAGACAGCGAGATGCGGGCCTACACGCATCACTGCCACGAAGTCCGGGCCTGCCGCAACATCAACCAGCTGATGACGTTCATCGAGGAGCTTGTATTATAGAATGACCGGCGCAAAACCCGACATCCGCTCACAGGCGGCGGCCTTTGCCGCCCGGTACGTCGCCGTGCGGACCGACCTGTGGACAGCGGCGGAATTTCCCGCAGACATCTGGCGGGAAATGGCCCGAACCGGCCTTTTCAAAATCGGCATCGCGGAAGAGTACGGCGGCGCGGGCGGCGGATACCGCGATCTGCTCGCGGCCGGAGAAGCGTTTGTCGAATGCGGGCACAATCCGGGGCTCGCCCTGTCCTGGCTCTACCAGCAGATGCTGGCCCGCTTCGCCATCGGCGGCTTCGGCACGCCCCGGCAGCAGCGGCAATACCTGACCGCGGCGGCAGCCGGGCAATGCACCCTGTCTTTTGCCGTCTCGGAACCGGGGCTGGGCGCGCGGCCCAAACGCCTTGCCACCGAGGCGCGAAGAAAAGACGACGGCTATCTTTTAAGCGGAGAAAAAACCTATCTCACCAACGGACCCATCGCCGACCTTTTTATTGTGGTGGCCGTCACGGGAAGCGATTCGGCCCGCCGGCGTTTCACGGCCTTTCTCGTTTCGCGCGACGCCCCGGGCGTCACGGTGAGCCCGCCGCTGGAGATTCCCTTTCTCAAGCCGTCGCCGCACGGCGGCGTCAGGCTCGACGCCTGCCGTCTGGCACCGGCGGATGTCCTGGGCCGGGAAGGCGCGGCCTGGACGGACCTGGTTATTCCCGTAGGAGAAATCGAAGACGTCGTCATGATGGGTCCGGCGCTGGGCGGCATGGCCGCAGAGCTTGCGGCACTCGCCAAAACGATTGCGGCCAAGCCTCCGGCGACGGACGCGCAAAAGGAGGCACTGGGATCGCTCAGCAGTCTCCTGGCGGCGCTGCGGGCCGTCGCCCGTGACGCGGCGGACCGCCTGGACCGCAATGATCCGCCGCCCGTGGCGCTCGGCATCGCTTTTGCGCGGATGGCCGCGGACTTCCACGCGGAGGCGGGCCGTCTCCAGGAAGCGCTTGCTGCCGCCTGGCCCGAGGCGATCGATCGTCTGCGGCGCGACGGCGAAGCAATGGGCACACTGAAAAAGCGGCTGGCGCAAATCCGGCAGAGAAAAATCGGGCAGGCGCTCCTCGGCGCCTAGGCGCGGACGGCGGGAGCGGCCAGCGTGTATTCATTCATGATCTTCAGTTTTCCAATAATGAACCGGCGGACCATTTCGGCCGTCTCCTCCACCGACAGATGGGCGAAAGCCGCGTAGGGAATCTCTTCGAAAATCTTGATGTACATTTTCTGCACGCCGGTGAAGTTGAGGCTGTATTTCGGAAGCGCCTTGTTGGTGCCGCTCACGACGATGGGCAGGATGGGAACTTTTTTCTCTTTGGCCAGCTGGAAAGCGCCCGGCTTGAAGGCCTTGACCTCGCCGTCGGGAGAGCGGGTGCCTTCCGGAAACATGAAAATCGAGCTGCCCTCCTCCAGGTGAAGGGCGCATTCGGCAAGCATCTGTTCCACGCTCTCGCGGTCGCCGCGCTTGAGTTTGACGTAGCGGTTGAGCGTCATGTTCCAGCCGATCAGCGGCAGGCGGAACATCTCGATTTTCGACACCCACTTGAAATGAAAAAACAGGCGGAAGGCCACCAGAATGTCGAGCTGGGACTGATGATTGGAAACGACCATGTAGGCCGTATTCCTGCGGACGTTTTCGCGCCCCTCGATGCGGATCCGCCAGGGCGGCATCATCCAGGTGTAAAGCGACGCCCAGAAGCAGGTAAACAGATGCAGAACTCTCAGCCGCCGGTCAAAGGGAGAGGTGACGACACGCAGCGCCAGCGCCGCTAAAAACAGCGGAATGGACGTCACCGAGACAATGATTAAAAAAACGGCGCTGACCAGACGATTGAACATAAGCCACCCCTCTCTCGATCTGCCGCCCCTTCCGTGGCGCCGGCAATGAATGAAAATAAGCGATAAGCGCTATCAAACACAATTGGAACGGCAAAGCAAAGGTTTTCTCCGCCGGCGCGCGCCGAAAACCGCCCGGGCAGGAATGCGCTTGACAGACTTAGGCGATCCGACTATAGAAATCTGCAAACGGCGCAAGGAGGCGGCCACGCGTTTTTCCACAAAATACCTTCCCGGTGGCGACAATAATTTATGGATTTAACCCCGGAACATAATCGCATCCAGGCCATCATTGACGCTATTGAAAGCGTCTGCGAAGAGTTTCCTTCCGACTTCCGGACACGTCGGTTTACTCCCGCCGACCATACCCGGCTGGCGCAGGCCGTAAACCGGCTTGCCTGTGAGGCGGGCTGCGTTATACCCCTGCGGGAAAACGGCGCGGGCAAGGACGGCACAGATGAACGCCTCCGCAAGGTCCTCAACCGGATGCAGGAATCCTATTTCGAGGTGGACCTCAAGGGCAACATTCATTTTTTCAACGACCGGGTAACGGCAAAACTGGGGTACGAAACGACGGAAATTCGCGGCATGAATTTCCGCGACCTGGTGGACGAACGCAACCGGAAAATCGTCTACGAGACCTTTCACACGCTCTTTCTCACGGGCGCGCCCATCCGGAACTTCGAATGGCAGCTCATCAAAAAAGACGGCCGGAAAATGGACGTTGAATCGTCGGCCGATCTGCTGCGCGACGCAAACGGCCGGCCGGTCGGCTTCTGCGGCGTGGCCCGCGACATCACCTCGCGCAAAACGGCGGAAAAGCAGCTCGGCGCCAGCGAGGAACGCTACCGGCACATTATCGACAGCATTGAGGAATCGTATTTCGAAGTGGATCTCCAGGGCAACCTGCTTTTCTTCAACGACACGGTTCTGCGCGATCTGAACTACGCGCCGGACGAAATCCGCAACGTCAACTTCCGCCGCCTGGTGGACGACGCCAACGCCGAAAAGGTCTTTGCGGCGTTTCATCAGGTCTACGCCACGGGCAAACCGGTCAAGGGCTTTGATTGGGTCATTCAAAGAAAAGACGGCAGCGGCATCGAAGTCGAGTCCTCCGCGGCGCTGATCCGCGACGAGCGGGGAAAGCCGCGCGGCTTCCGGGGCATCGTGCGCGACGTGAGCCAGCGCAAGAAGATAGAGGAAGCGCTCCGGCAAAGCGAAGAGCGCTATCGGATGATCGTGGAAAACATGCAGGACACGATCATGGTGTTCGACATCAGCACGCTTCAATACCTTTACCAGAGCCCCTCGGAAATCCGCGTTACAGGCTACACGCCGGAAGAAATCATGCAGATTCCGACCGAACGGCAGGTTACGCCGGAGTCATACGCCCGCGCAGTCGCCATCCTCGCCGAAGAACTGCAGCGGGAATCGGACGGCAACCCGGTCGATCCGCACCGGTCGCGCGTATTCGAAATGGAAGTGTACCATAAAAACGGCTCCACGGTCTGGCTCGAGATCACCGCCAGCTTCCAGCGCGACAAGACCGGCAAACCGGTCGGCATCCTGATGGCCGGCAAAAACATCACCGAACGGAAAAAGGCGGAGGCGGAGCGGGAAAAACTGGAACACCAGCTTCTGCAATCCCAGAAGCTGGAGACCATCGGACGGCTGGCCGGCGGCGTGGCGCACGACTTCAACAACATGCTCAATGTGATCCTGGGATACGTGGACCTCATCAAGCTCAAGCTCAAAAACGGCCGTCCGGTGCTTCACGACATCCAGGAAATCGAAAAAGCCGCCTGCCGCTCGCGCGATCTGACCGCGCAGCTTCTGGCCTTCTCCCGCAAGCAGATGATTCAGCCGCAGATCGTCAACCTCAACAACCTGATCGGAAACATGGAAACAACGCTCCGCCGTCTGATCGGCGAAGACATTGCGCTCCATGTCTTCCCGGAAGCGGGTCTCTGGCCGGTAAAAGTCGATCCGACGCAGGTCGAACAGATCCTGATCAATCTGGCGGTGAACGCGCGCGATGCGATGGCGCCGGGAGGAAAGCTCTCGCTCGAAACCTCCAACATCGTGATCGACCGGACGTACAGTCTCCCCCATCCGGATGCGTCCCCCGGCCCCTACGTCCGCCTCATGATGAGCGACACAGGCGCCGGCATCGCCCCCGGAGACCTTCCCCATATCTTCGAACCGTTCTTCACGACCAAGGAGGTCGGGAAAGGAACGGGGCTGGGGCTGGCCACCGTGTACGGCATCGTCAAGCAAAACAACGGCTTCATCAATGTCTACAGCGAATCCGCCCGGGGCAGCGTTTTTAAAATTTACCTGCCCCGCTGCCTCGACGAGGTATGCTGCACTGACGGCGACACGCCGGCCGCCGTGCCCACAGGGTCCGGAACCATTGTGCTGGTCGAAGACGACGCCATGCTGCTCAAAATGGTTTCGGAAATGCTGGAAACCATGGGCTACGACGTGATCCGGTCGCAAAATCCGCAGGATGTCCTGTCCCTGGACGAAAAGACGGCCGCCGCCATCGATCTGGTCATCACCGACGTGGTGATGCCGGAATTGTCCGGCCGCGAACTGCGCGACCGGCTGCTGGCAGTCAATCCGGACCTGAAGGTCCTGTTCATGTCCGGCTATACCTCCAACATCATCGCCCTGCACGGCATTCTGGAAGAGGGCGTGCATTTTATCCAGAAACCCTTCACCATGAAGGACCTGGCCGCCAAAGTCAGCGAGCTTATAGCGACAACAAAGCAGGACCGATGAGTCTTTCATGGAAGCGAACCCGGACCAGACATAACCTTGAAACACACTATCCTCCCCCGGAGTCCTATGGAATTTGAAAATC
>DBPV01000055.1 GCA_002304995.1 Syntrophaceae bacterium UBA1411 | reverse complement strand
CTGACGAACGACGTGGATACCACCAACCAGCCGGGCGCAACCGCGGACGCGCTGCGGGAAGCCTTCCGCATCGGCTGCACGCCTCTCCAGGTGTCCTGGATCCAGCTGGCGCCCTGGGGCAGCCCGGACGAAAAAGGCTTCGGACTGGCCGCCTTTTTCGGTCAGGGGTGCGCGGCGGTTTACGGTCTCTGGGTCGACACGAAGACCGGCAAACGCTTCGTCAACGAACTGGCCGACCGCAAGGTCCGCGCGGACGCGATCCTCCGGGTCGGCAACCGCTGCATCGCCTTCTGCGATGAAAACGGCACACGGCTGCAAAAAGACGCCATTCCCAAATTCATGGAAAGAGGCATCGTGAAGAAGTACGACACTCTGGAAGATCTGGCCAAGGCTTACAACGTTCCCTTCGGACCGATGATGGAAGAAGTGAAAAACTACAATGAAGCGCTGGTCAAAGGAAAAGACGAGGCCTGGGGCCGCTATCTCTGGAAAGACGCCAAACCGATCGAAACGGCTCCGTTCTATGCCATGCGGCTGACGCCGAAAGTCCACCACTGCATGGGCGGCATCAACATCAACACCAATGCCCAGGCGCTGGATGTGATGACGGACAAACCGATTCCCGGCCTTTACGCGGCCGGCGAAGTAACCGGCGGCGTGCACGGCGCGGTGCGGCTCGGCAGCTGCGCGGTGATCGACTGTCTGGTGTTCGGAAGGATCGCCGGCAAAAACGCGGCGGCGGAGAAGAACTGGGCCTAACCGCCGGCTTGCGCCATCAGAAAAAGTGCCCGCACTCTTCGTCTGGAGGGTGCGGGCACCCACCCGGTGGTCCGATGGGGCACAGGCGGCAGAGGCTGAAAACACGTCACGGAGGCAAAAAAATTTATTTCCGACATTCAGAACGAACGGATCAACAACTTCTCATCCCCCCCCAAAAAAAATAAGGAGGTAACACATGATGGAAGACAGCAAAAAAACATTGAGCCGCCGCGGCTTCTTGAAAACGGCGGGAGCAACGGCGGCCGTCGCCGGACTGGCCACCGGCGGCATGGCCTTGAAACCGTGGAGCGCCGAAGCGGCCGCTCTGCCCAAAAAATGGGATGAAACCTACGATGTGGTCGTTATCGGCAGCGGTTTCGCGGGTCTTGCGGCCGCCTATGAAGCGAAGAAAGCGGGAGCCTCCGTGGTCGTGCTCGAAAAAATGCGCACGCCCGGCGGCAACTCCATCATCAACGGCGGCGTCGTCTCGGCAGCCGGCTCCCCCAAAGAGCAGGAACAGGGCGTTGAAGATTCGCCCGCCCTGCTGCTGAAAGACATGCTGACCGCCGGCTTGTATCTCAACCACATTGAACTCGCCAAAATGGTGGCCGAACAATCCTGGCCCACCGTCAAGTGGACCATCGATGAACTGGGCGTCAAATACAAAGACAAGCTGTCTCAGGAAGGCGGACATTCCGTGCCCCGGATGTACAGCACTTACAACCAGAGCGGCTCGGCCATCGTTCAGCAGCAGCTGGCCAAACTCAGGGAACTGGGCGTCCAGCCGAAGCTGCAAAGCTACCTGACGCAGATTTACCGCGACGCGGACGGGCGGGTCAAAGGCGTTCAGATCCGGGAAAAATATGTTTTCCCGAAAGCCGACAGCGGCAAACTGAAAAACATCAAAGCGCGGAAAGCGGTCGTCCTGGCCACCGGCGGTTTCGGCAACGACGTGGCCTTCCGCACCATCCAGGATCCCCGCCTGACGGCGGAATTTCCCAGCACCAATCAGCCCGGCGCGACCGCAGAGGCCCTCAGGGAAGCCTTCCGCATCGGTTGCACGCCCGTTCAGCTGTCCTGGATCCAGCTCGGCCCCTGGGGCAGTCCGGATGAAAAAGGCATGGGGCTTTCGCCTTTCTTCGCACAGTTGTGCGCGGCCATGTACGGACTCTGGATCGACACCAAGACCGGCAAGCGGTTCGTCAATGAACTGGCCGACCGGAAGATCCGCGCCGACGCCATCATCCGCGTCGGCAACAAGTGCATCGCCATGACGGACGCCTACGGCTATTCCATCGGACAGAAGCTGATTGCCGAATCTTTGCCGGTTCTGATGGAAAGAGGCGTCGTGAAAAAATACGAAACCCTCGAAGAGATGGCGGCGGCTTACACCTGTCCGATCGAACCGCTGAAAGAAACCATCGAAAAATTCAACAAGGGCGTCGCGGCCGGAAAAGACGAGGAATGGGGCCGGTATCTGCAGAAGAACCAGAAGCCTCTGGGTCCCGGGCCCTGGTACGCGCTCAGACTGACGCCCAAGATTCATCACTGCATGGGCGGCATGAACATCAACGTCAAGGCCCAGGCGCTGGACGTAATCACCGACCAGCCGATTCCCGGCCTTTACGCGGCCGGAGAAGCGACCGGCGGCGTGCACGGCGCGGTGCGTCTCGGCAGCTGTGCGACGCTCGATTGCCTGATTTTCGGCCGGATCGCCGGCCGGAACGCGGCAGCGGACAAGAAGTGGAGCTAAACCTGTAAGCTCGGCATCAAGCAAAAGAGCTCGGCCCTGTAAGGGCGCGAGCTCTTTTTTTATCGGCCGACTGTGTTTGCCGAAGTCGAAACTTTTTAATTCCTCGGGTCTTATGTCCCCAGGTAGGCCTTCTTCACTTTTTCGTTGGTGATCAGATCTTTGCTTAAGCCTTCCAGGACCACCTGGCCGTTTTCCATCACGTAGCCGTGGCGGGTGATCATCAGGGCGATCTGGGCGTTCTGCTCGGACAGGAAGACCGTAATACCCATCTTGTTGAGCTGCGTGATCGCATCGGCGATGCCTTCGACAACCAGCGGCGCCAGGCCCATAGACGGTTCATCCAAGAGGAGCAGCTCCGGTTTGGACATGATGGCCCGGCCGATGGCCAGCATCTGCTGTTCGCCGCCGGAAAACGTTCCCGCCATCTGCTTGTATCTTTCCTTGAGGCGCGGGAAAAGCGTGTAAACCTGCTCCAGCGTTTCCTCAATGCCCTTTTTGTCCTTGCGATGGTAGGCGCCCAGCATCAGGTTTTTGTAAACGGGAAGCTGCGGGAAAAGCTGACGCCCTTCGGGACAAAGCGCAATACCCTTGCCCACGATTTTATGCGCGGCAGTATGGCTGATCTCCTCGCCTTTGAATTCGATCTTGCCCTTCGCCGGCGGCAATACACCGACAATGGTGCGAAACAAGCTGGTTTTTCCGGCGCCGTTTCCGCCCAAAAGCGCAACAAAATCTCCCTGGGCGATCTGCAACGAGACATCATGGATCACCTGATGCTCGCCAATCATCGTCGTGACATTCGTAAGTTTAAGCATCCTTTTTTCTTCCTAAGTAGGCTTCGATTACCTGCGGGTCCGCGGCGACGTCCGCCGGTTTACCTTCGGCAATTTTCTTGCCGTAGTTTAAAACAACAATTCTGTCCGCCAGGTCCATTATCATCCGCATCTTGTGCTCAATCAGGCAAACGGTGGT
The DNA here is from genome assembly GCA_002304995.1 of Syntrophaceae bacterium UBA1411. Classification (GTDB taxonomy): domain Bacteria; phylum Desulfobacterota; class Syntrophia; order Syntrophales; family Smithellaceae; genus UBA8904. Next base: position 28,973 of record DBPV01000055.1, on the reverse strand, counting down.
GCCCCGCTTGTTGATCTTCCGGATCAGCTCGGTGATCATTGCCGTGTCTTCCTGAATCAAACCGCCCGTCGGCTCGTCGAAAAGAATCAGCTTGGGATCGCTGATAAGCGCGATGCCGATGGAAAGGAGCCTCTGTTCCCCCTGGGAAATCGTGGAGGCGATGTCGAAGGCCCTGGGCCCCAGACCGACAAATTCGAGGGTTTCGATGACTTTTTCTTCGACTTTCTTTTTGTCGCGCTTCCACTGCGGCGTATGCAGAATGCCGCCCCAGAAACCGCTGGTCGTGCATTTGTAATAGCCCAGCGCCAGATTGGCCACCACCGGCAGTTTTTCGAAAAGCGCCGTCAACTGGAAGGTCCGCGCAATGCCCTTGCGCGATATCTGGTTGGCGCTCAGACCGGCGATCTCGCCGCCCGCGAAATTGATGCTGCCCGACGTCGGCTTGCCCGCGCCGCTGATCAAACTGAAGAGAACGGATTTGCCGGCGCCGTTGGGGCCGATGATGGCCAGAATTTCTCCCTCGTTGACTTGAAAGCTCACGTCATTGACAGCAATCGTGCCGCCAAAACTTTTTACGAGATTTTCACCTTTAAGCAGCACGTTACGCCCCCACCTTTGATTTCTTGATCTTTTCGCTCAAACTCTTATACAAGCCCATAAACCCTGACGGAAAGTAAATAATCACGACAATCAGCAGCAATCCGAACAGGATCATCTGATAATCCTGCAAAAACTGCAAATACTCCAGGAGGACCGGAATGAGAAAAGCGCCGATGATCGGACCGGCCAGTGTCGTGATGCCGCCGAGCAGAACATACATCAGGAAGTTGAAGGTCATGCCGACCGAAGCAACCGAGGGAGAAATGCTGCCGATGAGGCTGGCGTAAATGCCGCCCGCGAGCCCCACGAAGAAGTTCGACACAACAAAAGACAGCAGCTTCGTGCGAAAGATGTTGATGCCCACGGCTTCCGACAGGTCTTCATTGATGGCCGTGGCCAGGAAGGTCATGCCGCGCAGGGACTTCGTCAGCCGGTGCATGATAAAAAGCGTAAACAGCAGGAAGAACAGCACCAGATAGTACTGGGAAATCTGGGAATCGAATTTCAGCTGCCCCAGGCCGGGAAGGCTGATGGGACTGGGCGTGGGAATGCCCACGATGCCGTTGTGGCCGCCCGTCAGCTCCATCCAGTTTCCCGCAACCAGGTAAATGATTTCGCTCAGACACAACGTGACAATCGCGAAGTAGGCCCCCCGGGTGCGCAGCGCCGGCATGCCGACGAGAAGCCCGATAAATCCCGAAAGAAGCGCCGACACCGGCAGGGCGATCCAGAAATTCCAGCCCAGCGTATAGGTGAGAATTGCGACACCGTAAGCGCCGATGGCGAAAAAGCCTCCGTGCGCCAGAGACGCCTGCCCCGTAAAGCCCAGGATCAGGTTCAGGCTTAAAGCGCCGATCGCAAACAGCAGGCTCATGGTGATTACCTGACTATAATACCGGTTCGTTATAACGAGCGGCAGAACCAGGGCCAAAACCAGAACAACAAGATAAAACCAATTTGCCTTCAACCACTTCATCATCTGCCCTTAATCTCCTTCCCGAACAAGCCGGTCGGCCGGATGGCGAGGATCAGCACGAGAGCGCCGAAGCCGAACACGTCTTTATAAGCCGCCGAAAAATAGCCGCCGCCGATCGCCTCAATCAGCCCCAGGATCAGACCGCCCACGATCGCTCCCGGAATGCTGCCCATGCCGCCGAGAATAACAATGACGAAAGCTTTCATGCCGACGAGCGAGCCCATGCTGGGAGATATCATGAAGATGGGCGCGACCATGCAGGCGGCAACCGCAGCCAATGCGGTTGAAATGGCGAAAGTCAGCGCGGAAACAAAGTTGACGTTGATTCCCACGAGCGTCGATCCCTCTTTATTCTGGGCCACCGCTTCAATGGTGCTGCCCAAGGTGGTCTTTTTGATAAAGAGCTGCAGCAGCAAAATCATGAGGAAGGCGCCGCCGATCACGAGCAGGCGCTGGGTGGACATGGTGATGCCGAAAACGTCGATGATGCCGGGATACGGATTCGGAATCCGATGGCCTTCCGGCCCCCACAACACAACGACCGCATTTTCGAGAATGATCAGTGCGCCCAGGGCGGCGATGAAGGGGGTGATGCCTCCGGCATTCCGCACCGGCTTGAAGACCAGGAACTCGAGGACGATGCCGGCCACCGCAAGCACAACGGCCGAGACCGCGAGCGCGGGCCAGTAGGCAAAACCGAAGATGGTGATTAAAAAGAAGCAGACATAAGCACCCAGCATGTACATATGCCCGTGCGCGAAGTTCGGCACGTGCAAGATCCCATAAACCATCGTCAGCCCCAGCGCGACAATGGCATAAGTGCTCCCCAACATGACACCGTTAAATACTTGCTGCAAGAATAGTTCCATTGAGACTCCCGCCCGAATGACGCAACCTATTCCTCATCGTGCAAACATCGCTGTAAGGCCAGGCAACGTTCAGTATTTCGGTCACACTAAAGATTATTCAACTTGTTCAACGTAGGGAGGGTTCTTAAATGAGCGTCACCTATTTGTCAAGGGAAAAAAAAATTTTTTTGCGCCGTTTTTCGCAAACGCTTGTATTCCGCCAATCTCAGCGCCAGTCCGGGTCAGAGCGTGACCAGCAGTCACGCGAAAGGGCTCCGCGGAATGCCGATTTTTACCATTTGCCGCGACGGCAAACGGACGCAAATGCATGTTGACTTCACTCCCGTTATCAAGTAAAAATTCACCCTCAGTCAAATTCATTTCGTGAAGGAAAGAAGGCAGATGATCCGTTCGGCACTCTTGGTTACATTGGGCGTGGCAATCACCGCTTTCTTTTCGTTCTGGGCCGTCGTCTTTTCTTTTTTTGCCAACGCGGAAAACAACATTCATAAAGTTGCCAACCTCTGGGGCCGCATCCTGCTTCTGATCTGCGGCACCAGGGTGCAGGTCATCGGCAAGGAAAATATTCTGCGTTCGAAGCCGCAGGTGTTCATGGCCAACCACCAGAGCGACTTCGATATTCTGATTGCGCTCGCGTACGTGCCGGGGCAGTTCCGCTGGATCGCCAAGAAAGAACTTTTCACCGTGCCCGTTTTCGGTCAGGCGATGAGAAGCGCGGGCTACATCGAAATCGACCGGCAGAATCATGAAAAAGCCCTGCAGAGCCTGGATCTCGCGGCGCTCCGGATCCGCGAAGGCAAGTCGGTCATGACCTTTCCGGAAGGCACCCGCAGCCCCAGCGGAGAAATCAAGGCCTTCAAACCGGGAACCTTTTATCTGGCCATTCAGTCCGGCGTGCCGGTCGTGCCGATCAGCATCATCGGCAGCGGCAGCATCATGCCCAAGCGGTCGCTGAAAATCAAACCGGGAAGAATCAAACTGGTGATCGATCAACCGATCTCCACCAAAGACTATACGCTGGACAAACGGCACGACCTCATCGCCCGGGTTCGGCAGACCATCATCAAAAACTACGACGCCTACCGGGATGCCGACACGGCAAGTCTCCGGGACGTCCAGCCAGAAATGAAAACGGCTCTCTAATGGAAGAAAAAGCCACAGATCAAAACAAACGGACCCGTGAGATCAAGGGCGTGGTCTGCCTGGCGCTGGCCGTTTTTCTGCTGCTGTGCCTTTTTTCCTATTCGCCGCAGGACCCCTCCTTCACGCGCTTCGTGGTAGACGCGCCCTCCACCCACAACCTGACGGGGAAAGTCGGCTCCTATACGGCGGATTCCCTCATCCGCCTCCTGGGCGGCGCCGCGTTTCTGATCCCTTTGGCGCTTCTGGCCCTGGCGTTTCAGTATTTTCTGCGCCCGGCCTTCCGCCTCAGCCTCCCGCGCCTTTTGGGCTTTTTCTTTCTTACGCTCGCAGGCGCCGGTCTGCTGGGCGCGCTTATGCAAAACGGCGTTACCTTTTCCGAAGAGCGTCTCCGGGCCGGCGGACTGATCGGCCAGGGCATCGACCGCTTTCTTCTGGCCTACTTCAATCCGGCCGGCACGTACATCATCCTGATCGTCATTTTTCTGGTGGCGCTGTTTTTCACCATTGAGTTTTCGCTTGTCTCGGCCACCGAAAGCTTTGCCCAGCGGGCCCGGCGGCTTGCCGCGTCCCTGTGGGAACGTGCGGCAGGCGGACTGAAGCGTCTTTTCTCCAGGCCGAAGCTGGAAACCAAGCTTCCGCCGGTGATGGAAGACGCAGCGCCGTCTCCCAAAAAGACGAAGCCCCGGAAGGTCGAACAGACGCACTTCGATTTTTCGAAGCTCAAATCCGACGGCACGTTCCAGCTGCCGCCTTTCACGCTTCTGGAGGAAGCGCCGCAAAAGGACACGCGCGTCAAGCGCGACCACCTCATCACCAATTCGCGGATTCTGGAAAAGAAGCTCGCGGATTTCGGCGTCGTGGCCCGGGTCGTGGAGGTCCTGCCCGGTCCGGTGATCACCATGTACGAACTGGAGCCCGCCTCGGGCGTTAAAATCAACCGCATCACCACGCTGGCCGACGACCTCGCGCTCGCGCTCATGGCGCCCAGCATCCGCATTCTGGCGCCGGTTCCCGGCAAATCGGTCATCGGCATCGAGATTCCCAATCTCAAAAGAGAGCCGGTTTTTCTCAAGGACGTCCTCAACAATGACGCCTTCATCCAGTCGTCCCTGCGCCTGCCCATCGCGCTGGGCGTCGATTTCGTCGGCACGCCGGTCATCGCCGATCTGGCCAAAATGCCGCATCTGCTGATCGCCGGCACCACCGGGTCCGGCAAGAGCGTCGCGCTCAACGCCATGATCTGCAGCCTTCTGTTCAAGGCCCGGCCCGAAGACGTCAAGTTCCTGATGGTCGATCCCAAGCGCCTGGAGCTGTCCTCCTATGAAGGCATCCCGCATCTGATGCATCCGGTGGTGGTCGATCCGAAAAAGGCCTCGCAGGTGCTGCGCTGGACGGTGGAAGAAATGGAGCGCCGCTATCAGGTCATCAGCCGGCTGGGCGTCAAGAGCATCGACGCATACAACGAGGCGCTCGTCGCCGGCGGCAAAGAAAAGGCGTCTCCCCGTCCGGCCGACACCGCGGAGGACCGGACCGGCGGCGCCGAGCCGTTTCAGCACGTCCGTCTTCCCTACATTGTCGTGGTCATCGACGAACTGGCCGATCTCATGATGGTCGCACCGCGCGACGTGGAAGAATCCCTCACCCGTCTCGCGCAGATGGCGCGGGCCGCCGGCATCCACCTCATCATCGCCACGCAGCGCCCGTCGGTGGACGTCATCACCGGTCTCATCAAGGCCAACTTCCCCACGCGCATCTCGTTTAAGGTTTCCTCGAAGATCGATTCGCGCACCATCATTGACCAGCCGGGCGCGGAGCAGCTCCTGGGCGCGGGCGACATGCTCTTCATTCCGCCCGGCACCTCCCGGCTCACCCGCATCCACGGCGCCTACCTCTCCGACGCCGAAATTGCCCGCGTGGTCGATTTCATCAAGATGCAGGCCCAGCCGACCTACGACGCCTCCATCGAAAAATTCGAGTTCGAATCGGCGCAGGCCCAGCACGAGGAAGACGGCGTCGACGAAAAATACGACGAGGCCGTCGCCCTGGTGGGCGAACTGGGCCAGGCCTCGATTTCGCTGGTCCAGCGCTATCTGAAGATCGGATACAACCGCGCCGCGCGTATGATCGAACAGATGGAGCGCGAAGGCATCGTCGGCCCCTCCGACGGCGCCAAACCCCGTAAAGTCCTGATTCGGAAGCTTCCCCAGTGAAAAAAAGACTCTCCGGAAAACTGCACATCGTCTCTTTGGGCTGCGCCAAGAATCTGATCGATTCGGAAGTCATGGGCGGCCTGGCGCGGTCGTCGGGCATGAGCCTCGTCGATGCGGCCGACGAGGCCGATGTCGTAATCGTCAACACCTGCGGTTTCATCGGTCCGGCCAAGGAGGAAGCGCTCGACGTCATTTTAACGCTTGCCGAAGCCCGGGAAAAGACGGGCCGCGCCTTCAAGCTGGTGGTCGCAGGCTGCCTCGCCCAGCGCTACGGCCGAAAGCTGGCCCGGGAGCTTCCCGAAGCGGATTTGTTCATCGGCACGGGAGAGGTGGGCCGGATCGTCGGCCATTTGCAGAGCCTGCGGGACGGCGGTTCCCGCCGCGCCGTCATTTCCCGGCCGGACTTTCTGATGACGTCGCGCCATGAGCGCGTGTTGCCGCCGCGGACGGCCGCCGCCTATCTGAAAATCTCCGACGGCTGTTCCAACCGCTGCACCTACTGCGCCATACCGGCCATCCGGGGCAGAGCCCGCAGCAGGCCGCCCGGCGACATTTTCGCCGAAGCGCGTAGGCTTCTTGACCGCGGCGCCCGGGAAATCATTCTCATCGGCCAGGATACGACCGCCTACGGTCGCGACCTGGCGGGCCGCCCGACCCTTGCTGCGCTCATTTCGGATCTCGCGGCGCTTGACGGCCTGGACCGGCTGCGCCTTCTTTACGCCCATCCGGCGCACATCACCGACGACCTTTTGCAGGCCATGGCGGCGCATCCCGCCGTCTGCCGTTATATCGATCTGCCCGTCCAGCATATCGACGACGCAATGCTCGCCGCCATGAACCGGCGCGTCGGCGCCGACCGCATCCGGGAAATCATCGGCCGGGCCCGCAGCCTCATGCCCGACGTCGCGCTGCGCACGTCGCTGATCGTGGGCTTTCCCGGCGAAACGCTCCGGCGCTTCGAGCGCCTGCTCGACTTCGTCCGCGAAACGCGTTTCGACCACCTGGGCGTCTTCACCTATTCGCGCGAAGAGGGAACCGCGGCGGCCAGGCGGCCCGCGCGGATTTCAGAAAAGGAAAAGGAACGCCGGCGCGAAGCCATCATGAACGAACAGGCGGACATTTCCTACGCCATCAATCAAAAGCTGATCGGATCGGTAGAGGAAGTGCTCGTCGAAGAGCGAAGCGATCGCGCCGGTTATCCGTTTGTCGGACGCGCGCGCCGGCAGGCGCCGGAAATCGACGGCGTGACGTATCTTAAAAGCGGCGACGTTCAAATCGGCGACATCGTCTCCTGCACCATCACCGGCGCCGACCACTACGACCTCTTCGGCGAAATCTCATTTGACAAGCCCGGAACAACTGCTCTATAGTTCGCCCGTGACTGAAAAAGCAACGCAAAGGATCCGCATGCAAATCTCCGATGTCTTTGCCGCCTATCGCGGCGACATGAACCAGGTGGAAACGCACCTGGACCGGTACATCACGTCCGACGTCAAACTGATTCCCGAGGTGGCCCATCATCTGATCGACAGCGGCGGCAAGCGCTTCCGGCCGCTGTTGCACCTGATTTGCGCGCGGCTGTGCGGCTACGCAGGAGAGCACCGGTTTCCGCTCGCGGCGGCGATTGAATTCATCCACACCGCGAGCCTCCTGCACGACGACGTCATCGACGAGGCCCTCATCCGCCGGGGCAAGACCTCGGCCAACAATGTCTGGGGCAACGCCGCTTCCGTTCTGGTCGGCGATTTCCTGTACTCCAAGGCTTTCAAGCTGCTCGCCGAAATCGGCGACATCCGCCTCGTGCAGCTCATGTCCAAAATGACCAACATCATGTCGGAAGGCGAAGTCTTCCAACTCATGAAGTGCGGCGATACAACCCTGTCGGAAGCGGAATACCTGAGCATCGTCGAGAAAAAGACGGCCGTGCTGATCTCGGCCGCCTGCGAAAGCGGAGCGGTTCTGGGCGGCGCCGCAGGCGCGCAGGCCCGGGCCCTCGAACGCTACGGCTATAAAATCGGCATGGCTTTTCAGATCACCGACGACACCCTCGACTACATGGCCCGGGAGGAAGACTTCGGCAAAGCCATCGGCAAGGACCTTGAAGAAGGCAAAATGACGCTGCCGCTGATTTACACGCTGGCCCGGTGCCGACCGGCCGACCGGGACCAGGTGAGGACCGCCATTGTGGAAAAGACGCTGACGCCCGACACTGTCCGGGCCATCTTCGCCCTGGTCGGAAAATCCGGCGGCATCGACTACGCCCTTGAACAAGCCCGGCAGTTCATCCGCGAAGCGCAGGACGGCCTTTCCGTTTTCGCCGCAAGCCCCGAAAAGGAGCAGCTCCTCGCCGTCGCGGACTACATCCTGTCCCGGAAGACCTGATCTCCCGGCGCAAGAAAAATCCGTTGAAAAATTCTTTTTGCCCATAAAAAGGACGGGAGCGCGGGCATGAACATCCTTTCCAAAAGCGCCTTTGGGCCGAGCGTGGAGCTCATCGGGAGCCTGCTTGGCCGGCAAAAGCTTCGCCTGACGGCCGGACTGGCCGCCCTCCTCATTTCTTCGGGAAGTCTGCTTGTGCTGCCGAAAATTCTGGGGCAGCTCATTGACGCGAATTTTACCGGCGCCGACCCGGCGGTATTGCACCGGACCGCGGCGCTTGTGGGTATCGTGGCGACCGTGTATGCCGCAACCGCCACGCTCAGAACCTACATGATGGCCTGGGTCGGCCAGCGGCTGGTGGCGGATATCCGGAGCCGCGTGTTTGCAAGACTGCTCGACCTGCCTCTGGCGTACTTTGAAACCCGCCGCACCGGCGATCTGCTCGCGCGCCTCACGTCGGATGTCGCCGCGCTGGACACCCTGGTCGGCATCGTCATTCCCATCGGTTTGCGCTCGGGGGTACAGCTTGCCGGAGCGCTGGCGCTGATGGCCCTGCTCCACTGGCGCCTCACCGCCCTTATTCTGCTGGCCGGCCCTTTTCTCGCCTGGGCGGCAATGAGGCTCGGTCACCGCGTGCGCCGGACGGCCGCCTCCTCCCGCGAAGGCGAAGCCGATGTCGTCGCCCACATCGAAGCCACGCTCAACGCCATGGCGACCGTCAAGGCCTTCGCAGCGGAAAAGCTTGAAGCCGCCCGTTTTCAGGCGCTCACCGAAGCGAGCTTCCGCGCCGCCCGGAAGCTGATGAGAGCCAGGGCCTGTTTAACCTTCTTCCTTTTCTTTTTCGCGCTTAATCTGATCGCCGGCGTGGTGTACCTGAGCGGATTCAACATTCCGGGCGGCGCTTTGAGCTGGGGCGAGCTCGCCCAGTTTCTGATCTATCTCTCCATCGCGGCGTTCGGCATCACCGGTCTGTCCGAGATTTTCAGCGAAATCAAGAAAACCGCGGGCGCGACCGAACGTCTCTTCGCAATACTGAGCCAGCCCCCGGAGACCGGCCGGCGCCGGCCGCCCCTGCCCTTGCCGCCGGGCGCCGGCGCAATCGTTTTCGACGCCGTCGAATTTGCCTACCCGGCCCGGCCAGGCCAGCCGGTGCTTTGCGGTTTTAATCTCACGGTCCAGCCAGGAGAAAAAATCGCGCTGGTCGGGCCGTCCGGCGCGGGCAAAACCACGCTGCTGCGTCTGACGCTGCGTCTCTTCGATCCTCAGGCCGGCCGCGTTCTCCTGGACGGAGCGGACCTGCGGGATCTGGATCCGCGCGACCTGCGTCTGCAAATGGCCGTGGTAAGCCAGGAGCCGGTCCTTTTTTCGGGCACGGCCCGGGAAAACATCGCCTACGGCCGCCCGGCGGCAACCGAGGCGGAAATCGTCGAAGCCGCCCGCCTGGCGCAGGCTCACGAGTTCATCGCCGGCCTTCCTGCAGGCTACGATACGCCGCTGGGCGAAAGGGGACAGCAGCTCTCCACCGGCCAGCGCCAGCGCCTCGCCATCGCCCGGGCACTCGTGCGCCGGCCCCGGGTGCTGATCCTGGACGAGGCGACCTCGGCAATGGATTCGGAAAATGAAAGGCTTTTACGCCGAACGCTTCTCCAGGGATTGGGGAACCGGACCGTGCTCATCGTGGCGCACCGTCTTGCAACGGTCCAGGCGGCGGACCGGGTGGTGGTGCTCGACCGCGGCCGCATCCAGGGGCAGGGCCCCCACGCTCAGCTTTTGCGGACCTGCCCGCTGTACGCGCATCTCGTTGCCATGGAGTTCGGTGACGTCAACGGCGGCTAGCGCCACCGCAGCTGCGGACAGCCGACGCGCGGCGTGCGCGGATCGATTTCGTAGAGGATTTTGGCCATGAGGCCGTTGGTGTTGTCCGGATCGAGCCAGCCCCATTCGCCGGAGTAGTTGGCCTCCAGAAACGTGTAGCGCTGCCCTTTTTTCAGAAAATCCAGGCGGGCGTAGTGCAGGCCGATCTCGGCGGCGAAAGCGAAGATGGCCCGTTCGAGATCCGCCGGCAGGCCGAAGGCCCGCCAGCCGCGGTGCGCGTAACGGGTGGGCGCCTTGCGCCAGTCGATGGTTTCGGCGATGAAGGCGTCGCGCGAAAGCGAAAAAGCAAAGAGCCGGTCGCGCACGAACACCACCGTGACGTCCTCATCGGCCTCGATGTAGTCCGTGAGAAACCAGGGCCAGGAAGCGTCCAGGCTGCCCTCGTCCACCTTCCGCGCGTAAAATCCGACGCCGTTGGCAAACTTGAAGGTAAAGCTTTTGGCGACAGACTGAACGCCCGGCCGGAGATAGGCTTCGCTGCCCAGAACAAAACGGAAGGGCGTGACGGTGAAATACTTCGCCGCGATCCGCATCTGCTGCATTTTACAGGAGCGCATCGTCGCCAGCGGCTGGTTGAGCACCACCTTGCCCTGCTCCCAGAAAATGTTCAAGACATCGGTGAGCGCCATCCAGACCTCTTCTTCCGCGTAACGCTCCGCGTCGGTCTGCGCCAGCGCGGGAAAGATCGTGGAGGCGCGCATCGACGAACGGCGGTAGACTTTGACAATATCCGTCTCCGTCACCCGCCGGCCCGTCGGATCCTCGATTTCAATCGTCTCGTCCGAAACCAGCAGGCGGTAGTCCTTCCACAGGTCCGTGTTGTACCGGAAAAAATGCTCCGATCCGAGCTGCTTCACCAGCAGGTCGGCGACGTAGTCGATGGAATTCGTGATGAACAGCGTGACGGCTTGTCCGGGCACGTAAACGCTCCTTTGGGCCATGATCGGCGGAAATGGAACAACCAACAAAAAACCCGTCTTACGAGGCAAGCGCTCCATAAGACGGGCCGGTTCGACGCGTTTATTCTTCGCTCTCGCCGTCAAACGTGGTGCTGCTCGACGGAGAGCCTGTGCTCATGATCATGCCGTGAATAATTTCACTTTCATCCCAATGCCGGATCTGCTTTTTGTGGTCGTAGCGGCATTTCCCCATTTCCTGACGCCACAGAAACGTTTCGTCGGGTTTGGCGGCCACCAGATCGGCCGGAACTATCTTTGTCTTTCCGGACGGAGTTGCGGTTTGCGCAAGCATATCGACAGACACCTCCTTTCTTTCGCCTGTATTATAAGATACGATGCCGCGCGCGTCAATGCCCCACTTTTTTTCAAAACAGGCGCCGGAAAAATATCAGCCAGCCCAAAACGACGCCCAGCACGACGATAATCAGGAGGGCCGTCGCGCCCCAGCGGACGATCCAGGGAGGCTTTTTCCCGGTGATTTCGATGAGCTCCCGGCGAAGAGTCATGATGATTTTTCTCCTTCCAGCTGGTGCCTCACCAGGCGGTAGTAGGCGCCCCGCCGGGCCAGGAGCTCCTCATGCGTTCCCGTTTCCGCAACGGCGCCCCCGTCCAGAACGACAATCTGGTCGGCATTTTTCACCGTGCTCAGGCGGTGGGCGACCAGAACCACCGTCCGCAGACGGAAAAAATTTTCCAGATTGGCGAGAATTTCTTTTTCGTTTACGGCGTCCAGGGCGTTGGTCGCTTCATCCCAGAAAAGATAGTCCGGATTTTTGTAAATCGCCCGAGCGATGAGAATCCGCTGTTTTTGCCCCTGGCTCAGCCCCTGCCCGGCGGCCCCGATCACGGTCCGGTAACCCAGCGGCAGCGAGACGATAAAGTCGTGGATGTTGGCCAGCCCGGCCGCCCGGGCCAGTTTCTTTTCGTCTGCCGCCCCGGCCGCAAGAGCGATGTTCGCGGCCACCGTGTCGGAAAAAATGAAACCATCCTGCAGAACCAGGCCGCATTTTCCGCGCCAGGCGCTTTTGGAGATATCCGCGAGAGAGACGCCGCCGATCAATAGGTCGCCGCCCGCCGGAGGATAAACACCCGCCAGCAGTTTCACCAGCGTGGTTTTCCCGCTGCCGCTCGGACCGACGATCGCCGTCGTTTTTCTGTGGGGCAGCACCAGAGCGATGTGCGACAAAACCGGCTCCGCATCGAGGCCCGCGTACCGGAAAGACACATCGGAAACAACGATGTCCGCGCCTTCGGGCAGGTCTTTTCTTTTCGCCGCCGGATCGTCCTCTTCATCGGGCTGCGCACGGATCTCTTCAATCCGCTCGAAGCTGATGCGCGCGTCCTGCGCCGACGCCGCAAATTGCACCAGCTGTTCCACCGGCCCGTGGAGCTGCCCCAGGATGAACTGAACCGCCAGCATCATGCCCAGCGTCATGGAGCCGTCGATCACGGACCGCGCCGCAACGTAAGTGATGACGATGCCGAGCGTCTCCTGCAGCAGAAAACAGCCCGCCTGCTGATTCTGCGTCAGCGCCAGGCTTTTCCGGCCGAGTCGAAACAGGTCGGACTGGATGTTCATCCAGCCTTTGATGATTTTTCCCTCGCAGGTGTTGAGCCGGATTTCCTGCATGCCCAAAATAAACTGGATGATGGCGCTGTGGTTTTTCCCCTGCTGACGAAAGCGGGCAAAATCGATTTCCCGTCTTTTGCGCAAAAACAGCCCGATCCACATGAGGTAGAGAAAGGTTCCCGCCAGGAAGATCAGAAAAATCCCTGGGCTGTAAATCACCAGCACCGTCCCGAACACCGCCAGATTGAAAACCGTGAGCCCGAGGCCGAGCACGGCGCTGGTCATGAACGTTTCCACACGCTGATGATCATTGATCCGCTCTAGGATATCGCCGATCATCTTGACGTCAAAAAATCCCAGCGGCAACCGGGCAAGCTTTACCAGAAAATCGTAAACGAGCGAGATGTTGATCGGCGCGCCGATGTAAAACAAGATCCAGCTCCGGAGGATGTTGACCGAGACGCGGCTCAGAATCAGAAAAAACTGCCCCAGCAGAATCAGGTGCAAAAGCGAGACATCCTTAAAGGCGATGCCCCGGTCGACAATGAGCTGGGTCAGAAACGGCAGGACAAGCTGAACGAGGCTGCCCAGAAGCATCGCCAGCAAAAGCTGGCCCAGGAGCCGGCGGTGCGGCTTCAGATAGGTCCATAAAAAGCGCAGGTCGCTGCGGCCCGCGCCTTCCTCCTCTCCGGCGGCAAAAGCATCGCCGGGCTCCAGGAGGAGCGCGTAGCCTTCGTCGCCGGCCGCCGCCCAGCGGGAGAGAAACGCCTCTCTGCTGAATCGCGCCCGTCCGTAAGCCGGATCGGCTATGTAAAATCCATCGCCGGCAATTTTATATAAGACGACAAAGTGGTCTCCCTCCCAGTGAACGATGCACGGCAGCGGGGCGTCGGCGGCCAGGTATTCCCCCGACGCCAGAACGCTGCGCGCCTTGAACCCAATGGCGGCGGCCGCCTCGGACAGCCCTAAAAGCGACGTCCCCTCCCGCGTCACGCAACTTTTGTCCCGCAAATACCGCAGAGAACAGCGCCGGCCGTGGTAGCGGGCGATCATGCGCAGGCAGGCCGGACCGCAGTCCATGGCGTCGTATTGCCGGTAAAGGGGAAAAGGTCTTCTAAAAATCATGGAGGTCGACAATTCCGATAAAGGAGTTCCGGTCGTTGCGGTAATCAAAAATTTTCGTGAGCAGGCCGGGATGTTCCAGAGCCAGATGGATGAAACAGGAAAAATCGTAAACCGTTCTGAGCCGCAAAACATCGCATTCTTCCGGCGTCGGATTGACGAAAGCGTCTCCCTTCATCCGGCTCGCCGCGCAGAGGCCGCAAAAACGCACGTTCCAGCAGCTTTTGCACGCGCCGTTGTTGATCGTTTCGTTGTAGCGCCGGTACACGTCGGCAAGCCTTGTAAAATCCAGACCGGTCACACTGTCGCCGATCGGCATCGCTCCGTCCACCTTATGGCAGATTCGAAACCGGCCGTCGGCGGCCACCATCAGGTTGTCGAAGCCCATCGGACAGGTCGCCAAAAGCTTCAGGGCATTCTCCCCCGCCGGCTCGTCATCCGCGACTTCGGCAAAGGGAAAGAGGTGCGCAAAATCGTTCATGTCGGGACGGGCGGCCTGCGACGCGGCCAGGGCTTTTTTCCGGAAATCGGCCAGATCGTTCGCGAGGGCGCTTTCGTAGCGGACGCGGTCCGCAGCCGGATCGGGAACAAAGATCCCCGAATATTCCGCGGGAAAATGCTGGCAGCGCAGCACGCCGATGCCGCGGGTGAACGAAACGCACGCCGCGACGTCGTGGCGGCCGGTGTATACGCCGAAGAGGGAGACGTTGTCCCGGAAATAGTCCGCGTTGAAGCGCTGAATTTTGAGCAGATTTTCGTAGGCGACCGCAAAGGTGCCCCGGCCGTCGGCAAAAACCCGGCACCGGTCGTGTTCGGGCGCCGGCCCGTCGAGACTGGCAAACAGCGACACCCGGTTATCGACCAGGAACCGTAGAATGTCTTCGTTCATCACCGACAGATTGGTGTTGGAGGAAAAGGCAAGAGCGCCGTTCGGAATGGCATAGCGCTGCCACGGCAGTTCTTTGAAATAGGCCACGCATTTTTTGATAAGCAAAAAATTCAGGAAAGGCTCGCCGCCGTAAAAGGCAAGGGAAGGCGGAACCGTTCTCACGAGCAGCTCTCGTTTGTCCGCCGCGAGCCTGCCGTAAAACGAGGTGTAGCGGCTGAAATAATAATCGATGGCCCGGTACGCGTCGGCTTCGCTCAAGTCCACCGCGGCGTGGCCCCGGAAATCCTGAGCGAGCGTGCGTTTGCAGTAGGTGCACCGGAAATTGCAGTTCTGCGTGACTTCCAGGCAGAATTTCCTAAGCAGAATATTTTCGTCGAAGTACTGAAGCTGTCCGCGGATCGCCGAGTCGTCCACAGGAGATATTTCCGCGGCGGGTCCCTTGAGAAAAACGCCGCTTTTCTGCAGTGCGGAAAATTTTGTCCGGAGGACCGAAAGCTTTGCATCCGGCCGGCTGGGCGGCCGGCCCTGAAGAAAATCCGTCAGGCAGGCCAGTTCTTCCCGGGAAGCAATAAAGGCGAAGTGCGGTTTCGCGTCATAAATCAGAACATCGCTTCCGTAATCGAAAATTTTTACTAACGGATATTCCCCGGCCCAGAAAGACGCCGTTTCCCCGCGCACGCCGCTGCGCCGCGTTTCCCGCTCCATTGGACGACCACCCCGCTTCGTTTGTGCTTTGCCCCGGAAATCCGTCGGCAAACCCGTTTTAAATAAACGTATTGAGCGTGGTGGCGCTCTTTTCGCCCGACATCGTACTGGAGGTGGTGTTGGATTGGGCGCAGGAACAACTGCACGAGCAGTTGCAGGTTTTACCGCCTTTGATCGTCTTTGCGGTTTTGGTGCTGATGTCCGTCACCCGTTTTAACTTTTTCACTGCAAACCCCTTTCTCTTGTCACGTGGATTCATCAAATATCCGGAGCGGCTTCTCCCGCGCGTTTTCGGCGCAGCGGCGCAACCGCTCTTCCGTCCGCTTCCCGGCCCGGGTTGTTTATTTATGCCTGATATTGCCCGCGAGCACAACATGTTTTTGGAGCATGTTTTTGGAGCGGCGCAAGCGCCCTTTTCCGGTAAACCTCCGCGGACAGGGAGGCAGACCTGTCCGCGGAGGGCCTGGAAGCACCGGCTTACCGGCCGGCGATTTTCTTCCAGACCGGAGGAATGTCGCTTTTGGTGATTTTCTTGATGAGATCAAATTCTTTGGCCGTCTGCGTCCACCAGATATAGTTGGTGGGCGGCGTCACCCGGCCGTGCCGCACGGTTTGCAGCGAGGAACTGACGATGAACCGACCGCCGGAAGACAGACCGTAAACCTCCATGGGATAACGATCTCCCAGCATCGGAAAGACTTTCGGAAAGGCCGCCCGGATCGCCCTGACGTCGTCCGCCGTCTGGGAAATCAAAACGGCGCCGGCCAGGGCGTACATGCCCATGTAGTTGAGAATGCTCTCCCAGGTCGGACTTCTCTTGTAGGTCCCCTTATAGTTGCTTTTGAAAGCGGCGGTCGCCGGATAGGCAATGTGCGACAGCATGCACACGCCGATGGCTCCTTCCAGCCCCAGCGGTTTGGCCATCAACTGGTAGACGGCGTCCAGATTGACCTGGTCGGTCAGAACAAAGCCCCCTTCGAATCCCTGCGCCCGCGCCTGCTCGATGATCAGCGCCGTCGTCGCGGACGGGCCGCCGATGAGGAGGAAATCGGGATCGGTGCCCAGCGCCGCGGCAAGCGGCGCCGCGAATTCCGTTTTCTTGTAGTAATTGGTCGGATGATCGGCGGTGATGATGCCGCCTTTTTTCGTCCAGACATCGGCAAAGGTTTTGCGCCAGCCTTCGCCGTAGGCGCCCGCCGTCACCACCATGGCGCCCCTGCGCCAGCCCTTTTCCCAGGCCACATCCGCCTCGGTCATGACGTAGGTGGTAAAGGGCACTGTGATGGCCACCAGCAACCGGTTTCCCGTTTCGGAAACCTGCGGAACGCTGGAATAGGCCATGACCAGAAATTCGTTGTTCCGCTCCTCGTTGACGGCCATCATGGGGGTGAGCGTCTGCGTCACCGGATTGAAGACGGCAATGGCCCGGTGGGTACCGCGCAGTTCGCGCGCATTGCCGAGCGCCGTTTTCGGATCGACACGATCGTCTCTGCGCTCCAGACGAAAGGTGTAGCGCCGCCCCTTGAGGACCAAACCGCCGCTTTCGTTGATTTCCCGAATGGCCATATCAATGCCGTTGACGCAATCCTGGCCGTACTCGCCGGCCGGACCGCTGAGCGGCCCGCTGAACCCGATGACGATTTCCGCCGCCAAAACATCAGCCGCCGCCAGAAGCGCCGGTAACACAACCGCCAAAACAAAAAGACGCGCAAATCTCTTCATGATTTACCCTCCCTTCCGGTTATGATCCGCATCCTGCGCCGCCCGTTTTGCCTGCCCCGCGTCTGCCGGCAGGCAGGCAGCCGGGCGCGCGCCGATGACGCGTACAACTTCTGCGATGTCTCCCTCCTTCCCTTCGTCTGGATAAGGCTGCCGCCGGGCCGGCGCCGGCCCACCCTGGCCTGCGCCGGCAGTCGATCGGCTAGCAGAAATGGACATCCTGCATCTCGAGGGTGAGCCCGTCGCTGCACAGCAGACGCGCGGCCAGCCCGTCGATTTTGGGAAGTTCGTATCCGAAAAAATAGCGGCAGGTGAAAAGCTTGCCCGAATAGAAACAGATCTCCGCCTCCTGATCGGCCGTCGCCAGCGCTTTGCGAGCGGCTGTCGCCTGAAGAAGCCACTGCCAGGCAATGGCAATGATCCCGAAAAACTCCAGGTAGAGCGTCGCATCGGCCAGAAAGAGCTCCGGATGGCCCCCGGCCGCCACCGAAAACAGGTGAGCCGTCACTTTTTCCAGGAGGCCGAGCGCCTTCTCCAAAGCCTGGGCAAGGGACTTCAGTCCGGCGTCCTGCTCGGCCTCCCGGATGGTTTTGCGCACTTCCGCCAGATAGAGCTCTCCGGCCTTGCCTTTCTTCATCGTCATCTTGCGTCCGAGAAGATCCATCCCCTGAATGCCCGTCGTTCCTTCGTGGATCGGATGGATCCGGACGTCACGGTAATATTGCTCGAGCGGAAACTCATCGCAATAGCCGTAGCCGCCGAGGATCTGCAAGCCCTGGCTGCACGACAAAATTCCCATCTCCGACGGATAGGACTTGGCCACCGGCGTAAGCAACTCCAGAAGCAGATTGTAGTTTTCGCGCATCTCGCCGGTTGTCACCTTTTCCATGTCGGCGTAACGGCTGCACTGCATGAGCAGCGACAGCGATCCTTCCACGACGGCCTTTTGAAAAAGCAGCATGCGCTTGATGTCCGGATGTTCGATGATGGCGACCTGCGCCTCGAGGGGATTCTTCGACGCAAGCCTGCGCCCCTGGGGCCGCTGCCGGGCATACGCGAGCGACGCGTAGTACGCGGCGGAGGCGATGGAGGACGCGCCCAGCCCGACATCGATCCGGGCGCCGTTCATCATCTGAAACATGTAGCCCAGCCCCTTGTTGGCCTCGCCGACCAGCCAGCCGCGGCAATCGTCGTTTTCGCCGAAAGCGAGATGTGTAATGGGCGCCCCCCGGTAACCGAGCTTATGGTAAATGCCGGCGCAGTTGACGTCGTTGGCTTCGAGGTCGCCTCCGGCGCCGATCCGTTTCTGTGGAATGATGAACAGGGAAATCCCCTTGACTCCCGCCGGTGCGCCCTTGATCCGGCCGATCGCCAGGTGAACGACGTTATCCACGCCGTCGTGCGCGCCGGCGGAAATGAAAATTTTCTGGCCCTTCATTTTGTAGTAGCCCTGATCGGTCGGTTCGCCCGCAAGCGTGATGTCCGAAAGCGAACTTCCCGCCTGCGGCTCCGTGAGCGCCATCGTCCCCTGCCACTCTCCCGCAAGCATTTTCGGCAGATACCGGTCCTTCATTTCTTTCGTTCCGAAGGAAGCAATCAGTCCTGCGGCGCCCGCCGTGAGGCCCTGATAAACGGCCGCGGAATAGTTGGCCGCTGAAAATATTGCGGTCGGCGCCATCATGCCGACCATCTCCGGCAGCTGCTGTCCGCCGTCCTCGTATGAAAACGTCGCGCCGATCCAGCCTCCGGCGCCTGCTTCCCGCATGATCGTTCTCACCGCAGGATGCACGGCAACGTCGCCGCCGGCATACACGGGCGGCATTTTGTCCATCTCGGAAACAATGGGTTTGAAGAGGTCCCTGGCCATTTTCAGGGCCGTCTCCAGAACCATGTCGAAAACTTCACGGCTGTGTTCGGCATAGCGCGGATACGCCAGAAGGTCTTCGGCGTTGAAGACCTCGTATAATAAAAATTTCAAGTTCCGGTCGCTGATAAACTGTTCTGCCATCTGCTTCTCCTTTTACATGGAATATTTTATTTTGCGCCCCGGCGGTCCGGATCTTTTTTCCCGGGCGGCAGTCCGGCTTCGACGCAATCGTTTTCGGGGATTTACGGACCGTCATTTCCCTCCTGCGGCGCACCGGCGCCGCTTTGGAGGGCCTGATCGACAAACTTCTTCAAGGTCTCCCGATCGGCCAGTCCCAGAATCCGGCCGACCTCCCGCCCCTTTATCAGAGCCAGAAAAGTCGGAGTGCCCGCAATGGCGTAATCTTCCCTGAAGGCCGCAAGGCAGCTTTCTTCCGGCAATACGACTTTCAACTGGTCC
Source organism: Syntrophaceae bacterium UBA1411 (assembly GCA_002304995.1). Classification (GTDB taxonomy): domain Bacteria; phylum Desulfobacterota; class Syntrophia; order Syntrophales; family Smithellaceae; genus UBA8904. The sequence goes on along the minus strand of DBPV01000055.1, from coordinate 9,631 downwards.
GCGTACTGCAGGGCGATTTCCTCCACGACACGCAGCTGCTCGTCAAAGGCATCGTCGCGGGGCATGCAAAGCAGCAGAACCATTTTTTTTTCGGCCGTCACATCTTCTTCAAAATTCTGCGGCCGGATCCAATGCACCCGGGACATCGGCAACTTCCCTTTAAAAAGTATTTCCCGGCAGGCCCTGTTTCACCAGGCGCGCCGTCAGCCTCCACCGGTCAGGATGGATTTCAGATCAACGAAACGCGTTTCCCTCCGGCAAACATTCTTGAGGTAAAAGAGAGGACGGGCCAGCCCGTCCTCTCTTAAAAAGGAGGGAAGTTGGAAAGGGATCTCTAGTGTTTTTGCCAAACCAGCTCGTTTTTCTTAAATGCGGTCTGTTGTTTGATGGTGTTGAATTCTTTCCGTGTTTTTGCCCACCAGATGTAAACACTTGCCGGATCGGACTTCCCGGCGGTGATCGTCTGGATGGAGGCGCCGACCAGCACCCGCCCTGTCGGCGTGATGCCGTAAATTTCGTTGGGAAATTTATCGCCGAGCATCGGCGCCGCCAGGGCTTTGTCGAACGCTTCACGGATTTTGTAAACGTCAGTCGTCGTCCCCGCAGCGGCGATCGCGCGCGCCAGGGCATGCGTCGCGGTATAATTGAGCGCGCATTCCCAGGTCACCATTTTCTTGTACTGCTCGGTAAATTTTGCGGCAAACTGGGCGGACCCGGACGAACTGACGCTGGTCGGGCCGCCGACGCCGATCAGATCCCCCATGAGTTTCGTTCCCCGGAGCATCCGGGCGATGTAATCCTGGTTGGCCTGATCGATCAGAATGAAGCCGCCCTTATACCCCATCGACCGGGCCTGCTCGATGACCAGCGCGGTCGTGGCGGAGGGACCGCCGATCAGCATGACGTCCGGGTTGCCCACCATCGCCGCGGAAATCGGCGTGGAAAAATCCGTTTCCGTGTAGTAGTTGGCGGGCTTGTCGGCGGTGATCGTTCCGCCCTTTTTCTCCCAGTAAGACCGGAAAGCGCTGCGCCACTCGTCGCCGTATACTCCCAGGGTGACGACCATGGCGCACTTCTTCCAGCCCTTCCCCAGCGCCCAGTCGGCGAAGGCCTGCACGTAGTTGTTGAAACTGAGCGTGGAATCCACCAGCAGTTTATTGCCCAGCGTTTCCACTTTCGGCGTGCTGGTGTACGCCATCATGAGAAAGGCATTGCCCTTCTCTTCGTTTATTTTCATGAGCGGAGCAATGGTTGTAAAAACCCCGTTAAAAACGGCAATGGCCTGACTCGCCTTGAAGCGGCGGGCGTTCGTCACGGCCTGGGTGGGATCAACTCGGTCATCGGCCCGGAGCAGCTTGATCGTATATTTCTGCCCGTTGACCGCAATGCCGCCTGAAAGATTGATTTCCTTCACGGCCATATCCACTCCGTACAGAATATCCTGGCCGTATTCGGCGGCAGGGCCGCTCAGCGGTCCGGTGTATCCCAGAACAATTTCTCCGGCGGCACTTTCTCCGGCTCCACAGAAAACGATGACGGCGGCAAACAGACAAACAAGCGACTTCAGATGTTTCATGATGTAAGCTCCCCCTTGTGCGATCTTTAAAGACCGCCATTACACAGAGCGTGCCAGGAAGGGGGCAGGGGAAGATTTCCGCGTTAATTAAGGAAGTTGTTTGACGTGATGTTAACACAGGAAGCAGGGGATGTAGCGCCTCGCCACAAAAATGTGGCCCCCGATAATGTGGCCTGGCGCCACACTAGCGGGATGCATTGTATTTTTCAATCCGCCGATAAAGCGTTCGCCGGTCGATTCCCAGGAGCCGCGCCGCCTTGGCTTTGTTGCCGCCGGCTTTCGCCAGGGCGTCAACCGTTTTGGCATAACGATCCCTGGCGGCGCAGCCGGTGTCGTCCGCCGCCTGCTTTTCCTCCGCCTCCGGGCAGATGCGGATCTCCGGCGGCAAATGCTCACCGGCGATAACATCCGCGTGGCAGAGGATAAACGCATGCTCGATGACATGCTCCAGTTCACGGATATTGCCGGGCCAGGGATAGTCCATAAAGCGGTCCAGGACGTCATCGGAAAATCCCGCAATGCTCTTGTTGAAACGCCGGTTAAAGGTCTGCCGGAAATGTTCGATCAGCAAAGGCAGGTCCTCCCGGAATTCGCCGCTGCGGGACTTGTCGCGCAGATTCCTGTTCGTGCAGGCAATGACGCGCGCATTCACCGGTCTGGATACGGATTCGCCGACGCGCTCGATCGTCTTCTCCTGCAGGACACGCAAAAGCTTCAGTTGCAGAAGTGGGGAGATATCGCCGATCTCATCGAGCAGGATCGTTCCTTCCTCCGCGGCCTGAAAGCGCCCCTGCCGGTCCCGGATCGCCCCCGTGAAAGCGCCCTTGACATGGCCGAACAATTCACTTTCCAGGAGGCTTTCCGTCAGCGCGGAACAGTTCACGGTGATAAACGGCTTGAAGGCCCGCAACCCGCTGTAGTGCAGGGCCCGGGCGACCAGCTCCTTGCCCGTTCCGCTTTCGCCGGTAATGAGCACGGTGGTGTCCAGATCGGCCAGATCCTCCAGCAGGTGAAAAATCTCCTGCATTTTTTTGCTGCGGCCGATGATGTTCTGAAACTGGTTGCGCTCGCGGAGTTCGCGCTCCAGATTCCGCAAGAGCGTCATGTCGCGGATCACCAGGACCGCGCCCATGAAATTTCCGTCGGAGTCCAGAAGCGGCGAGCTGGTCACGCTGACCTGCTGCTTCAACCGCTGGTGGTGGCCGCAGTCGATACGGTACTCCTTGACCGTTTCCCGTTTCTCCAGCGTCTGCTGCAAAACGTCGGAGCAGGAGCGGTTGCACTCGCCGGGACAAGCGGAAAACGGCTTGCCGAGCATCAGGGACGGCGCCAGACCGCAGATCGGCTCCGTATTCATATTGGCCTCGATCACCTTCATATCGGAGTCCACCGTAATGATGGCGTCCTTCACACTGCGGAAAATCGCCTCCAGACGGCTCCGGTGCGCCGCCAGTTCCTTTTCCTTCTGTTTGCGTTCGGTGACGTCCCGGCTTACCGTCTGAAATCCCGTAATGTGTCTTCCGTCGGCGCAAATCGGCGCCACCGAATCTTCAATCACCCGCCGGGAACCGTCCTGGCGGATGACTTCGTAGGTGATTTTGTCGGGCTGACCGCTGCGGAAAACCCGGTGATAGGCCTGATAAACGATGTCCGCCGTCTCCGGATCCATGTATTGGCGGAAATTGAGGCCGATAATTTCGCTTTCATCGCTGAATCCCCATATCCGCACGCCCGCCTTATTGGTAAAGACGATGTTCCCTTCCAGATCAACCTGGCCGACGCAGTCTTCCACGCGGTCGATGATCGTTCTGTAGTTTCTGATGACTTCGCGCAGATGGGCGCCGTTGTCCGCTGCAGCGCCTCCTGTGCCGCTGTTGGCCGGACCGGCGAAAACGCCGCCGGAAGCGGTCCCTGTTGTACGCCTGCCATCGTATCTCGTCTTGAGTTCCTCAGCCACGGAATGCTCCAACCTGTCCTCCGACCGCCGGCCGGTTGATGAAACGGTGTTCCCAGGACCTTCTTAAAAACGGAACTGCATCCGGTTTTCACTTCCACCTAAAATGATCTTAAGATTTATCTGACGGCATTCCTTAGCGGATGAAAATGGAAATTGCAAGAGTACAAATAGGGCCGTTTCTGCAACGTCTTAAAAAAATGAACGAGGCGTGACACCTTCCGGAATCCTCATGGCACAGAATCTGCTTTGATATTCGCCAAGACTTTCCGCTGTAAAAAAATTTTCGGACGGGCACTGCGGCGCCAAACCCGCGATCGGTGGCGTGGTTTTGTTTTCCGGCGGAAGATTGGGAGAATCGTCTTAACCGTTCCTCCTCGCGGTTAATCACGAAAAACGCCCCGGGAGAGAGCCGACGCTTTCCCGGGGCGTTTGCAATTGCTTTTCGCGGCCGCGCTACGCCACCAGCGGCGGAGCGTAAAATTTCTCCGCGATCGTTCCCGCGCGGTCTTCTTTGAGCGCCTGCGGCAGGTGTTCCAGGACATCCGACGCGACAATTCCATCCTGGCCTTTTTCACGGGCAGCCAGGTCGCCGGCATATCCGTGCACGAAAACACCCTGGCGCGTCGCCGTCTCCGGATCCAGCCCCAGGCCGTGCATTGCCGCAATGCACCCGGTGAGCACGTCGCCGCTGCCGGCCGTGGCCATTCCCGGATTGCCGCTCAAATTGACAAAGACACGGCCGTCCGCAAGCCCGATCAGCGAATGCGCGCCTTTGAAAACCACCGTGGCGTTGAGTTTCCCGGACGTGGCTCTCAGCCATCCGATCTTGTCGGCGTTCACCTCGGCCACCGTCTTGCGCGTCAGGCGCGCCATTTCGCCCGCGTGCGGCGTCAGAATCGTCGGCGCTTTTCTTTTCAGCAGGATTTCAGGCCGCTCGGCCACGGCCGTGATGCCGTCGCCGTCGATGAGCAGCGGCCTGACAATCACGGCGGCCAGTTCCCGGACGAGCTTGGCCGTTTCGTCGTGCAGCGACAGTCCCGGTCCGATGACCACCATGTCGGCTTTTTCCGCATGCTGCAGAAGCTCCGGCTTGGCCTTGAGCGAGAGGCTCAGCGCCGCCGTCTCCCGCTGCGGCAGATAAACGATTTCCCGGCCGGACTGGGCGATAAACGGAATGATCGACGCGGGCGCGGCCAGCCGCGCGTAGCCGCCGCCCGCCTTCAAAAAGGACATGGCGGAAAAAAAAGGCGCGCCGAAGTAGTTGACGCCGCCGGCGATAAACAGGACATCCCCCATGGCGCCCTTGTAAGCCTCGGCCCGCCGGGGCGGCAGGACAATCCGGTCGTTGGTCTCCGCCGTCAGCTTCTCGCGGTCGACCAGAGACGGGGGGAAGGAAATGTGCGTCACCACAAGCTCCCCGCAATGCTCGTAACCGGGGTAGAGCAGATTGCCGAGCTTCGGCAGGCCGAAGGCAACAGTGCAGTCGGCCCGGACGGCCGTTCCCATCACCTGCCCGGTGTCGCCGGAGATGCCGGAGGGAATGTCCAGGGCAAGCACCGGACGGCCGGAGGCGTTGACCAGCGCAATGACGTCGGCGGCCAGTCCCCGGACATCCCGGTCGAGCCCCGTGCCGAAAATGGCGTCGATTACCGCGTCGCAGTGCCGGAGGTCCTCCCTGGCCTCTTCAGCCCGGCCCAGAAGCTGGACGTCCGCGGCCAGATTGCATAAAATGTCGTAATTGATTTTGGCCGCCCCCCCGTACTTTTTGGGGGACGCGGTGAGAAACACCTTCGACCGCCCGCCCAGCGACAAAATCAGGCGGGCCAGCGCCAGGCCGTCGCCGCCGTTGTTGCCGGCGCCGCAAAAGATCACGAATTTTCCGCCGCGAATACGGAACTTTTTCCGTAAGAGCGTCAGAGACGCATGCGCCGCATTTTCCATAAGAATGGTTTCGTCGATGCCCAACTGCTCCATCGCAAAACGATCCATCCCACGCATTTGTTCCACAGTGGCCAGTTTCATCGTTTTCCCTCACAAACCATGATTTGTTTTACAATCTTGTGCCGAAAGTATAAAATAACGGAGACATTTTGCCAATAACATTTTTTTAAGGAGGATCCATGACCCCTGTCTCGGAAATCATTCGCCGCCGCTACTCGTGCCGCTCTTACGCGGACAGGCCCGTTGAAGACACCGTCCTGCAGACACTGCGGACGGCGGTGTCGGCGCCGCAGGAGGGTCCTTTCGCGAACCGGCCGCGCTTTGTGCTTCTGGCCATGGAGGCGCTCTCCCGCGCCGAGTGGAAAAAACTGGGCACCTACGGCGTCATCCACAACGCGCGTCTTTTCCTGGCGGGCATGATCGGCCCGGCGCCCCTGGCCATGGTGGATTATGGGTACTGCAAGGAAAGCCTCATTGTGACGGCCACCGGACTGGGTTTGAACACCTGCTGGCTGGGGGGCACGTTTGCCATCAGCGCCTTCGGCCGCGCGGCGGGCCTGGACCGCAGCGAACTGTTGCCGACGATCAGCCCCGTCGGCTACGCCGCGCCCCGCCCGAGCCTGACGGACCGCGTGATGCGCGGCTTTGCCGGCTCGGACCGGCGCCTGCCCTGGGAAAAAATCTTTTTTGCCGGCCGGCCCGGCGAACCGCTTTCGCAGGAAGCGGCGGGGCCTTTCGCCGAAGCGCTGGAAAACGTCCGTCTGGCGCCTTCGGCTTCCAACAAGCAGCCCTGGCGCATCGTCTATGATGCAAGCGGCCGGGCGTTTCGCTTTTATCTGGCGCGGTCGCTCGGCTACCGGCACCTGCGCGACGTGTCGCTGCAGGAAATCGACATGGGCATCGCGCTTTGCCACTTCGACCTGACCGTCCGGGAAATGGGATTGGCCGGAAACTGGCGGCACGACGACGCGGCAACCGCGATCAAATCGTGGGAATATGTGGCAAGCTGGCAGGCGGAGTAGAGCTCGTAGCTCACGGCTCAGAAGCTCACAGCAAACCGTTAATCGATCATCAGGACTTTCGCGCCGTGGATGATGCCGGCCTTCAATTCCGCAAGCGCCCGGTTGGCGTCGGCAAAGGCATATTCCTCCACCTCCGGGAAAATCGGAATCCGGGCGGCCAGGTCCAGAAATTCCGCAATGTCGCGGCGCGCCACGTTGGCCACGCTCTTCACTTCCTTTTCCATCCACAGATGCAGCGGATAGTCGAGGCGCTGCAGTTCGGCTTTGTCCGCCGCTTCCTTGCGGATGGCGTTGACCACCAGGCGGCCGCCGGGCGCGAGATTGGCAAGCGCCTCGACAACCGGCTTCCAGGCGGGCGTCGTATCGATGACCGCCGCCAGCGCAAGCGGACTTCTGTCGGATGTGTCGCCCGCCCAGCTGGCGCCGAGGTCGCGCGCAAACTGCCGTTCGCGCTCAGAACGCGCAAAAACAAATATTTCGGAATCCGGGTAAAGATGACGAGACAGTTGCAGGACCAGATGGGCCGACGCGCCAAAGCCCGTTAGCCCCAGCGGTTCGCCGTCATGAAGGTTGGCAAGATGAAGCGACCGCCAGCCGATGGCGCCCGCGCACAAAAGCGGCGCAGCCTGCGCGTCAGAAAAAATCTCCGGTACGGGAAAGGCGAAATTTTCGGACACCGTCAGATACTGGGCGTAGCCGCCGGGAAGGTCGCGCCCCGTCGCCCGGAAGTCCCGACAGAGATTTTCTCTGCCGCCGCAGCAGAAACGGCACTCGCCGCAGGACGCGCCGATCCAGCCGATGCCGACCCGCCGGCCCGCGGCATGCTTTCCGGCTCCCGGGCCGTGCCCGACCACGGTCCCGACCACCTGATGCCCCAGAATGAAGGGAAAGGAAACGGGCGGCGTCCGGCCTTCGATCTCGTCGAGCTCCGTGTGGCAGACGCCGCAGGCCGAAACCCGGACAAGGATCTGGCCCGCGGCGGGAACGGGATCGGGAACCTCCACAAAAGAAAGCGGCTGCGGATTATCGCGAATCTTCGTGATTTTCTCCACCACAGCCGCTTTCATGATTTACCTCTTTCAGGCGGAATCTTTCTCTTTTCCGCCTCCTTGCGGGAGGCGCGCTACCCTTTCAGGGCGGCGGGCATTTTCAGGGGCACGTCCACCTGCGGGACATGCGTGTCCAGAATATCGCGGGTGCCGTTGACTTTCAGCTTGTCGAACAGGAAGGCGAACTGGCGCTCCAGTTCGGCGCAAATGCCCTCGCGGATCTCCGCCGGCAGATGCCACAGATCGAGCTTGAACGGCCCGAAAGCTTTTTTGCGGGTCTTGTAGATGAACTGCTCTTCGGTATCTTTTTCCTTCCATTCGCCTTTCATATTGGCTTTCAGGTAATCGTAGATTTTCGCGCGCAGCTCGGCCGGAAATCTTTTACTGTCGTAAATGATGTTCTGGAAACCCGTCGCCAGATGGATCTCGGCCGTCCCGGTGGCGGGAAAGCGGTCAAACGCCTCGTCGGGCAGCGTGGACGCGCCGTGCTGCACCGCGCCGGACAGACCGTAGGCAACGCGGGCGGTTTCCGAGAGTTTCTCCAGAACGTCGAAGTCGATTTTGACCTTGGCGACCGTTCCGTCGGCCAGCGGCACGCCGCCGTGCGTCGTTCCGGTCTGAACGCTGATCTTGCTGATTCCCTTGGCGGCGCCGCCGCGTTTCTTCAGCTCCTCCAGATAGCCGTCCATGAAGACCTGCAGCTCTTCCACCGTGCTGTTCTTGCCGCCGACTTCGCCGATTTCGCCGCCGACGGAAATCGTAATGCCTTCCGGTTCGAGGTCGCGGATCATCGTGGTGAGCTCCGCCGCCAGTGAGAAGTTGGTCCGCTGCTGCTCCTTGACCGTCGGCTGGGACAGGTCCACCAGCGTGGACGTATCGATGTCGATGTTGTAAAAGCCGGCTTCGATGCCTTCCCAGATCAGATTTTTCACTCCCTGCGTTTCCTTGTCCGCGTCCGCCGCGAATTTCTTGGCGTTCATCTGGAAATGGTCGCCCTGCAGAAACACCGGGCCGCGCCAGCCGGTTTTGACGGCCGCCGCCGTGACGGCGCAGGTATACTCCAGCGGCCGCTGCTTCGTGTAGTCGATTTCCGAACGGGCGATCTCAAAAATCAGCGGCCCCACTTTCCCCTTGAGGGCGGCCCGAAAAACGGCCTGGGCGGCGTCGAAGGTAATGCCGCGCAGGTTGATCGCCGGAACGGTAAAGCCGCCGATGTCCTTGCGGCCCATCGCCTCGTACAGCGGCTGAATCGACGCGGACCAGATGCCCAGCGCCGCCGCGCCGCGCCGAATCAGCCAGGCTGCGGCTTCCTTGGCGGCCTCATCCGGGCTGAACACGACCGTGTAAATCAGATCGTCGATGAGTTGACCCTGAAATTTGGCTTCGTCCAGAACGCGGACGTCGCCGTCATCGAAAGCCAGGATGTTTGCGCATCCTTTCTTCACTTGATCCTTGTTTTCGTAAATCATGGCTGCTCCTTTTATGCTTGTAATTATTGCGACAGATACTGCCCCGCCATCGCCACTTCCGTCGCAGAGCCGATGTAAATCGGCGATCGCTGATTGACGGAGGTCACCTGCACATTCAGAATGTCCTTTCTGCCGTCGGTGGCTTTGCCGCCGGCCTGTTCCACGATATACGCCATGGGCTGCAGTTCGAACAGCAGGCGCAACTTGCCGTTGGGCGATTTTTTCAGCGCGGGATAGGTGAAAATGCCGCCGCGCTTGATGATCACCTGATTGATGTCCGGCACAAAGCCGCCGCTGTAGCGGAGCTTGTAGCCGTCGGCCTCCAGTTTGTCGATAAATTTCAAATGCGGCTCCGTCCAGTCCTTGCGCAGGCCGCCGGGGGAAAAGATGGATCCCTTGTCCTTGAGCCGGATATTCTCCTCGGACAGAACATACTCCCCTTCGCGGTCCAGAACGAACTCGTGCGCGCCCTTGCCCGCCGAATAGATCATCGTAATCAGCGGCCCGTAGGTGATGTAAAGCGCGGCCACCATCGAGTTCCGGCCCGTGTCGAAAATCGACTTGCGGTGGATGCCGATGATGGTGCCGATGGCCAGATTGGTATCCACGAGCGACGA
>DBPV01000010.1:1484-13471 GCA_002304995.1 Syntrophaceae bacterium UBA1411 | reverse complement strand
TCGCAATCGACAACCAGAAGCCCGGATATTTCCCCGGTGCAAATGCCGATCATGGCATTCGGCCACTTCGTGAACCATGACTTGATTTCTTCCGGTGATGCTTTTGTGGTCTGGTAGGATTCCCACTTGATAAATGGTTTTTTGTCCGGGCGGATCGGGATAACGGAAAAGCCCCGGTCGGCATAAGCAAGGGCGGTCTGAAGGATATTAGCTTGCATGGGCTAAACCTCCGGCCACTTCCGCACGGATCACTTTTTCGATTCTGTCCTGTGCATCCGGCTTGCTCTGGCACATAGAGCAAAGGCAATATCGAATCATCCTGGTCTTGCCCTGGACGCCGCCAAAAGCGGCCGGATCATCAGGAACAAAGACGCCGATCACGTTCGGCTTGCCGCCGCACAAAAGGCACATGTCGCCAGATAGCGGGTTCTTCAGGTCATGGAGTGTCATCGGTCCCCCGCAATGCCTGAAGTAAAACCTCGACCATATCGAGATAACGGGAAAGCGCCTGTTGATTTTCGGAATGGTCAATCTGTTGCTCGAAGAAATGGCGCAGCTTGATAAGCGCCGCTTCAAGCTGAAGCGTTTGGACCTCGGCGCGGAAAAGAGAAACGGCTTGTCTTTTGAGTTTGATTTTGCGCGATACTGTTTGAAGTTCGTTCATTGCTGGCCTCATCTTTCAATTAAAGAGCGGATTGATTCAACCGGCCACAATGATGTTTTCTTACCCAGCTTGACAGGCTTAGGAAAACGGCCTTCGCGGATCCCCTTCCACCATGCGCTTTTTGAAATAGGTATAAGCGCCGGATGTCCCTTTCCTCCGACAATCTGCCATAAGCGAAGAAAGCCTTCTTCCGGCAACCGTGAATTTATGCCCTCAAAACGTGCGCGGTGGTTGACTTCTTTGAAACTGACTGGCTTGTCCATAATTGCTCCTTTCGTGTATCTTGGAAGCAATTAGAACATTTTCATGTCAAGAAATATAAGGTCTTAAAGCGCGCGTTTATGCTGCTTTAAGACCTATGTTAATTCATTGATAATGCTTTTGATTTCTATTCTGGGAAAATCTGATTTTTGTTTGGTTCGCCAAAGTTGTTTTTGAATCGAATCGTGTTTCGTGGATGTTTTTTATTTTCGGCAAAAGCCTTTTTTATTGCGCTTGCAATGGGCCCGGGTTGAGTTTCTTCAATCGGCCTTACGCAACTTACCGCAAAGTCGAGAAAGGCGTTTTTGCAAATATACGTTCCGATATAATCATTGTATGCAGGCGCTGCGGCTTTTTCGCCGGTGATATTCTCGAATATTTCAGCAAGCTCAAGAATAAAGGTAGCCCGGTAAACTTCCGGCATCCGTCCCTTTCGAGCGACAACCTTCTTTGATGGTTTGCCTTTTTCTTTTTGTGCGGTTTCGGTAAAACGTAAAGCAAGATACAGCTGGTCGGTCATCCGATCATAAGAATCATGCCATGAAATCAAATGTCCATCAGATTCCAAAAGCTCGATAAGATCGGCAATTCTGTTTTTAATATCATCAATTTTTTTTCGGCGGATTTCTTGTAATTCCTTTTCCGTTGGAATGCGCGCCGGTAAAAGTGCTTTTGAAGCTTCCCAGCGGAGTTTTGAATAATTGAGCTTTTCGCGGTGTTCTGCTGTAAGTTTTCGTCCTATACTTTTTTCGATTACTGTAAAATCTTTTTTGGAATATGGAGTTCCTTTATTAACCTTCAAAATGCGTCCCTCTCAAAGCGCCCCTATGGTGAATCCGGGAAAGCGGGAAGGGGTTCTCCCGCTTGTCGGCTGGCCTGCCTATTCCCGGCTTCTGTGACATGTTGGTGACAAATTTTATTTTTTTTGCGTGTTTTCCTTCTATAGTTTATAAAATTAAATTTCTGTAAGTCAACAACTTATTTGAATCATTTACCCTTTCTATTTATTTGTCCTCGACTCTTAATCAGTAGGTTGTCGGTTCGATCCCGACAGGGCTCACCAAATAAAAAGGGATCAGGCGCAAAAAGCCTGATCCCTTTTCTTTAAGACAAATTCCAACCAACGCGCCAGAATTTCAGTTGACTTTCGCGGTATATTTCCCTAAATTTTGCCGCAATTTCATGCATCAAGAAAGCCGGGACCTGTTCATGATGACCGTTCATTTATTCAGAGGAAATCTTTTGCGTGCGGCCTGGATTTTTTTTGCCGGAATGCTGATTCTGTTTGCCTTCCTTTCCTGCAGTAAGGGAAGCCTTTTGGATTCGGATGCGGACGGTTTGAGCGATCAGAGTGAAGTCCTGGTCTACGGAACGGATCCCTACAATGCGGATACGGACGGGGACGGACGGGGAGACGGCGAGGAACTGCTCGCGGAGACGGATCCGCTCGCCGCAGACTTCGCGAGGACGATCCGCTTCAACAACACTTCCGCCAAAGACGTTACGGTGTATCTGGTTTTCGTCAATGGATTGACCGGCAACGGCGGAACTTATACCGCCGACTATTTCAACAAGCAGGGCTGCGCCATGTACCGGGCGGATCGGTGCAAATTCACCATCAACAAAGGTAAAGGCGCAGGCAAAACCTTAAACCTCAGCAAGGGGTGCATCAATATTTCCGGGGGACTGGATCATGAGCCCATGGGGCCTTGTCCCACCACGATGTTCGAAATCAACATCTGCCCCAACGACAACAAAACGCACGATCACTTTGACCTCTCTCTGGTCAACGGATTCAACGATGCGCTGCAGATTATTTCCTCCACCGGCACATCGACAAAGTACGTGACGAAAGCCACGGGAAACCACGATGCCGTGGGCGTCTTTCCCCTGGGCTGCACCGAGTGCATCAGCCGGGGCTCCGTGCCTCCCGCCTTTGACCATTGCCCCGGAAATCCCTCTTCCTGCGGCGTTCACGGGCAGTGCTACCGCGCGGAGGAATGCAAGACCGGACCGGACCGGAATCATCCGAATGCGGCCTGCGATCTGGAAGTCAAAACCGGCGGCAATTACACGATTCCCATCGGAGATCCGCAGTGAGCGGCAAGCGCCGCAGAAGCGCCGACGCGCTACATGAGCGACATGTTTTCCGCCTCGCGCATGAGTTCGTCGCGAAACTTGGGGTGAGCGATGCTGATCAGGGCCAGCGCCCGTTCCCGTGTGGATTTCCCCTTCAGATTGACGATGCCGTATTCCGTCGCAATATAATGCGCGTCGTTGCGGGGGGTGGTCACCATGGTTCCCGCCGGAAAACGGCTGACGATGCGGGAAATTTCGTCATTCTTGGCCGTGGCATATAGAATCAGAATGGCTTTTCCGTCGGGGGAATCGTAGGCGCCCCGGACGAAATCGAGCTGCCCGCCCGTTCCGCTGTACTGGTGGCCGGCCAGAAACTCGGCGTTGCACTGCCCCAGAAGATCGATCTGCAAAATAGCGTTGACGGACGTCATACGGTGGTTTTGGGCGATTACGCCGGGATTCATCACGTAGGAGCTGGGATAATTTTCAAAGCTTCTGTCTTTGTCCATGAAGGAAAAAGTCTCCCGGCCGCCGTAAGCCAGCGAGAAAATATGCTTGCCGGTGTGGATGTTCTTATGCCGGCCGGTGATCACGCCTTTCCTGATCAGGTCCACCATACCGGGGCACAAGAGCTCCGTGTGCACGCCCAGATCCTTGTGCCCCTCCAGATAAGGCGCGATGGCGTTGGGCAGGGTGCCGATGCCCAGCTGGATCACGGCCCGGTCCGGAATGTACCCGGCGACGATTTTTCCGATCACCGGATCGAGGGCATTGGGCTCCAGGGGCAGGATTTCCAGGAGCGGTACGGTGTTTTCAACGATCAGCGAAACATCCGAAACATGGATCATGGCGTCTCCGTAAACGAAGGGCATGTTTTCGTTGACTTCGACGATCAGCGTCCGGCACAGCTTGGCCATGACGGACAGATAGCCGTTGCAGGGGCCGAAACTGAAATACCCGTCTTCGTTCATCGGAGAGACGGTTGTGATCGCGACATTGACGTCCATCGTTTCCATGACGATTTTCGGAATCTGGTGAAGGTAGGCCGGAATAAACTGCGTGAGTCCCACGCGGACCATGTTGCGGGATCCTTCACTGACAAACCAGCTGTAGGAATCGACGACATCGGAAATATCAGGGCTGCCCAGAGTCTGGGCAAAATGCTTTTGCGCGTTGAAGGTGTAAACCTTGATCCGGCCGAGCTCGCCCGACCTGGCCCGCTTTGCAATCGCCGAAAGGAGGCCGGGCGGCTCTGCGATGGTGATCCCGTGGATGACGGTATCTCCATCCGCAATAGCGGCTGCCGCCTGTTCGCAGGTCGTCAGCTTGGCTGCATAGTCTTCGGCGTAACGGTTCATCGGACAAGATATCTCCCGGCGTTCATCTTATGTCAGCGGGGCTTGTCCTTTCAAGAAAAAAGAATCGAAGACAGGAGGCCAGGGCATCGAATTTTGAAGACTCCGCCGTTCGAAAATGTTGATTAATTGTTTTAAATAGGTTATCGAGAAGGACAAGACGCGCCTATCAAGGCACCAAGCGGGTAAACCCCCTATGACGGTGAGGGACACGTTGATCAAGAAAGACAACACGCGCAAAATCTCCACGCAGTTTCTTCTGATCCTCATTCCGGCCATTGCGCTGCTGTTTATCGCTTTCGGAATCGCCGTCTATCATCTCAGCAAACCGGAAGCGCTCAAAACCAATCATGAACTGGCTGAAATCGTCGCGAAAAAAACCAATCAGGCCCTGATCCGCTGGCTTGAAGAACAGATCCGCACGGCGCAGATCATCGCGCGGGATCCCCGCGTCATTGACGCCTGCCGCGCGCCCGCGGATCTGCAGAAAAGAGCCGCGGCGCAGAAGTACCTTTCGGAGATGCACGCACTGCATCCCTATTATGAAAATATTCCCCTGGCCCTGAAAATGGCCGACGGACAAACGATGGCCATCGATGTTCAGGGCGAGAAAAAAATCATCGGAAACGGCAATTTCTTCATCGACACGGTGCAGGGCAAAACCATCGGCAAGTGCGGCCCGCAGTTCAGCTACATTAAAAATGTCTTCGCGGGAAAGCCCTATTTCATCAGCGAGGTTTATCCCAGCATCCTCCGGGGAAATCCCATCTTCGTCGTGGCCGTGCCCGTCCTGCAAAACGGTGAAATCCTGGGAGCGACCATCGTTTCCCCCCGAATGGATTATTTTACGGAATTCTTCGTTGAAAAATCGGTCATCGGCATGACGGGATATCTGGTGATGGTCGATTCCAGCGGCATGATCATTTCACATCCCCAGAAAAAACTTATTTTGAATCCCAGGGGCAGGGACCTCATCCGGCCGGTGATGTCCCGAATCCAGTCCGGCGATACCTATTTCCTGTCGCAATTTGATGGCACGCTGAAGGCTTATTACGTCGAAAAATTAACGACAGCCCGCTTCGACATGCAGGACAGCTGGTATATTATTTTCTGCCGGGGGTACGACGAAATTCTTTCCGGCATCCGTGCGTTTCTGCTGAAAACGTTCGTCAGCATGCTTCTGGTCGCCATCGCCGTGACTCTCCTGGTGTATCTGCTCAGCAGAAGCCTTATTACGCTGCCCATGGAAAAAGTGACCTGGGCAATCCGCAGCGTGGCCCGTGGCGACCTCCGCGTGCGAATCGATACGGGCGACAAACTCAACGAGGTGGGCTCGCTCGGACGTTCCATCAATAACATGACCCAGAGCATCCGGGAGCAGACGATCCGCATTCGCGAGGCCGTCGAAATTCTGAACACCCTGGCCAGCTCCATTGTATCGGCCTCCAGCCAGCAGGAGGAGGCGATGCTGGGATTTGAAGGCAATGTGGCGCAGGTCGGCGCATCCGCCCAACAAATTTCAGCGACGTCCCAGGATCTCGCCAAAACCATGGACGGCGTGAAAAATGCGGCCCGGGAGGCTTCCTCTCTGGCTAATGCGGGTCAGACCAGCCTGGCCGGCCTGCAGGGTGCCATGGAAAGCCTTTCGAACGGTACGGAAGGAATTTCGGAGAAACTCACGACCATTCATGCCAAGGCAAAAAGCATTGACACGATCATCGAAACCATCACTAAAATTTCGGACCAGACCAACCTCCTGTCGTTAAACGCGGCTATTGAAGCGGAAAAAGCGGGCGAGTACGGCAGGGGCTTTTCCGTCGTTGCCCGCGAGATCGGCCGCCTGGCCAACGAAACGGCCATTTCAACCTTAGACATCTCGGAAATCATCAATGAAATGCAGGCCTCGGTCGCGGACGGCGTCAAGGAAATGGAGCATTTTCGAGAGGGCGTGGCCCATGGCGTTCATTCCGCGGACGACGCCACGCGGCAGCTTTCGCAGGTTATTACGAAGGTGGCCAACCTTGGTCCGGAATTCGACAAGGTCAATGAGGGCATGCACTTCCAGTCTCTCGGTTCGCGCCAGATCAGCGAGGCAATGGCGGATCTGAATTCCGGCGCCGGCCGGATGTCGGGCTCTCTGTCTCAATTCAAAGCGGCGGCCGACCAGCTCAATGACGCCGCCAACCGGCTTATCGAAACCGTATCCCGCGCCGTCGTCTGATCCAACCGGTACGGTATTTGCTATATTTTTGCAATCATTGCGAGGAGATTCATGATGATATGTCCTCAATGCGGTTATGAGCGCAAAAAAAGCGACGATTTCATCAGTCCGGAAGAATGTCCCAAGTGCGGAATTATCTACAGTAAATGGCGCAGGGATTCCGGCGCACCGAGGCAGGCCCCAACCGCTGCACCTCCGCCGCAGTCCCCGTTGCCGGCAAAGCCTACAAAAAAAATTTCCGCCAACCGACTTGTGTTTTACACCGGCGCAGTCGTCATTTTGATCACTTTGGTGCACGCTTTTGCGCTTTCGCCACTGCTGAAATTCTTTCGGGCAGAAAAAAAGGCACCCGTAGCGAACACGGTCAGGATTGATCGCCAGCCTGCGGCCGATCATGTCCCGGCATCCGTGGACGTCTCATTCCGGACGGCTTCCGGGCCGCCCGCCGCCGTCCGCATCCTGTCGGTGGCCGATATCGTGCGGACACAGAGGGAAAGCATCGTGCTTGTCCGGTCCGCGGCCGGCATCGGTACGGGATTTTTCCTTGACCGGGGCGGACGCATCGTCACCAACAGGCATCTGCTTCCGCATCTGGAACAGGCCGAAATTAAAACCCTGCGCGGCAGCGTTTATCGCATCCGGCAAATTCTGCGGGACGATGCGGATGCCGACCTGGTGGTGGCGGCCACGGATGCGCCGCCGGAGGAATCCAAACCGGTAAGCCTGAGCGCGGTCCTGCCGGAAACAGGCGATAAAATCATCGTGATCGGCAATCCGCTGGGACTGGAACAGACCGTTTCCGACGGCATCGTCTCCGCCGTTAGGCGCAATGCCAAAGGCGTGATCTACATTCAGATCACCGCGCCCGTTTCTCCGGGAAACAGCGGCGGGCCCCTTTTCAATATGCGAGGAGACGTCATCGGCGTGGCGACTTTCCAGTACCGCGCCGGCCAGAATCTTAACTTCTGCGTTGCCGCCGCCCGGATTGCCGATTTGCAAAACGGNNGACGGCCGGGGCCAGGTTTATTTTGTGGACTGGCGGACGGGCATGCAGGTATCGCGGCCCGATGGAACGCTGGACCGCGGAAGATTTGAGAGGTGGGTTCTGGAGCAGATCGGGGGCTCTCCACATATCATCAATCCGGAAAAAGAAGCCCGTGAAGACCTGGAGAAAAACCGCGAAAAACTGTTCAAAAGCGTCCTGCCTCACAAATCTCCCGGCGACGCCAATCTGACCAGCGGCGAACAGGAGTGGGTGGAAAGACGCTATCAGCGGCATTATGTGGACGTGTACAACGCCTGGATGGCCAGGCGCAACGAGGCTGTCCGGAAATACAACGCCATGATGTCGGAGTTTGACCGTTTCAACGCCGCGCGGCAGTGACGCCCACAGCTCCAGACAACAAACCCGCTGCCCTTCGGAACGAAGGACAACGGGTTTGTCGATGACCGATGATCTGTTTTTAGCTATTCGAGGATGGCCAGCACCTGACCTTCATTGACGGAATCGCCCACCTTGACTTTGATTTCCTTGATGGTTCCCGCGCCCGGCGCGTAAACGGGGATTTCCATTTTCATGGCGTCCATGATGATTACTTCCTCTTCTTCCTGCACCTGGCTGCCGACATTCACCGGAATGCTGGCAATCTTCCCCGGCATCGGGGCCTTGATTTCCATACTCATAATTCTTCTAGCCTCCGTATTGAAATTTTGTTGATGTCTGTCATGGTGTACATCAGCGAGACCTGCCGTCTGCGTCGAATTAATCGGGAAAAATTCCTACCGTAAATATGCCCGCAGGTCAATACATTTATCGGGCGTTTTATTCGTGACGCAGTGCGTCGATGGGGCTCATGAGCGACGCCTTATAGGCCGGATAAAAGCCGAAAAAAATGCCGACCAGACCGGAAAACCCGAAGGACAGCAGGATGGAATACAGCGAAATGAGAATCGTCCATTCGGTCAGAAAGGACAGGACTTCCGCAATGGCAATGCCCAGCCCGACGCCGATCAGGCCGCCGATGAGCGACAGCACCAGCGCCTCGATAATGAACTGCATGCGGATGTCCCAGGTTTTGGCGCCGACCGCCATGCGGATGCCGATCTCGCGCGTTCTTTCCGTGACGGAGACGAGCATGATGTTCATGATGCCGATGCCGCCCACCAGCAGCGACACGCAGGCGATGGCCGCCAGAAGCAGCGCCATAACCCGGGAAGCCTGTTCGGCCGTCTGCATCATCTGCGTCAGATTGCGCACGGTAAAGTCATCCTCCTGGCTGGAACCCAGGCGGTGCCTCTGGCGCAGAAGTTCGCGAATCTGCGTTTCCGCGCGTTCCAGCGCGTCGGTGCTCACAGCTTTGACCATGATCGAACGCACGGTTCCGGGAAAGTACCTGCCGAACAGGTTCCTCTGGGCGGCGCTGATCGGAACGTAAATCACGTCGTCCTGATCCTGTCCCATCATGGACTGGCCTTTCGGTTCCAGAAGGCCGATAACGGTGAAAGGGACCTTCCTGATGCGGATGGTCTTCTGGAGCGGATCGTCGTTGCCGAAGAGGTTGTCCGCAACGGTCCGGCCCAGCAGACAGACCTTAGCCGCGCTGCGGATTTCCTGGTCGTAGAAATTCCGACCGGAAGCCAGCGTCCATTCGCGCACCTCAATCATGTTTTCATCGGTACCGAAGACACCCGACGCCCAGTTCTGGTTTCCGTAAACGACCTGGGCGCTGCCGTTCAGAACCGGCGCGGTTGTGGCCACCGCGCTGCATTCATTCCTGATGGCCTCCGAATCGGCGATGGTCAGGTTCTGGTACGTTCCGCTGCCCAGGCGGATGCCGCTCGATGTCGTCGAACCGGGAATGACGATGATCAGGTTGCTGCCGATGGTGGCGATCTGTTCGGAAATCTTGTTGCTGGCGCCTTTGCCGACCGCCAGCATGGTGATGACCGCAGCGACGCCGATGATAATGCCCAGCATCGTCAGCGCCGAACGCATTTTGTTGATCCGCAGAGCGCGCAGAGATATTTTGAGTGTGGCAGGCAGATGGATCATGGCCGGTTTTCCCTGTCGCTGACGATCCGGCCGTCCAGGAAACGGATGATGCGCCTGCTGTAGGCGGAAATATCCGGTTCGTGGGTGACCAGAACAATGGTGATCTTTTTCTGCTCATTGAGACGGACAAACAGTTCCATGATCTCGATGCTCGTTTTGGTATCCAGATTGCCGGTCGGTTCATCGGCCAAAAGCAGCGGCGCGTCATTGACCAGCGCGCGGGCGATGGCGACCCGCTGCTGCTGACCGCCCGAAAGCTGGTTGGGGTGGTGCTGCATTCTTTCTTCGAGTCCCAGGAGCTTCAGCGCCTCCCGGGCTCTGTTGCGGCGGTCCTTCGGATGGGTTTTGTCGTAGAGCAGGGGCACTTCGACGTTTTCCAGCGCCGATGTTCGGGGCAGGAGGTTGAATCCCTGAAAAACAAAACCGATTTTTTGGTTGCGGATTTCCGCGAGCGCGTCGCGGTCCATCCGGCTCACGTCGATGCCGTCGAGAAAGTACCGGCCGGCCGTCGGTTCGTCCAGGCAGCCGATGACGTTCATGAAGGTCGATTTGCCGGAGCCGGAAGGTCCCATCACCGCCACAAATTCGCCGGGAAAAATCTTGAGCGAGACGCGGTCGAGCGCGTGCACCACGCTGTCGCCCACCTCGTAGCGTTTTTCCAGCTGATCTGTTTCGATAAGCGCGGTCATGTTAAAACCTCGGGCCGGGCGGCGGGCCGGACCGGGCCTGCGTCTTTTTTGAATTGTCCCTCACTTCCACAATGACCGCCGCGCCTTCCGCAAGGTCGCCCGAGAGAACTTCCGTAAAACGGTTATCGCTGATGCCGGCGACGAGAAGAACCCGCCTGGGCTTTTTGTTTTCCAGAAGCCAGACGCCGGTTCCCCGCTGCGGCGGCGCCGCCGGCTCCGGAGCCTGAATTCTGACGCGCAGCGCGGCGTTGGGAATCCGCAGAATATTTTTCTTGTCGTCGATGACGATCGACACATTGGCGGTCATGCCGGGTTTGAGCTTCAGCTCAGGATTGTCCACCTTGACGATCACTTCATACGTCACGACATTGGAAACGGTGGTGGGCGCATTGCGGATTTCGGAGACATTGCCCCGAAACGTCTGATCCGCGTAAGCGTCGACGGTGAAGCTCACGGGCTGGCCGGTCCGGATTCTTCCAATGTCCGCTTCGTCGACGCTCGTCACGATCTGCATTTTTTTCAGATCCTGGGCGATGGTGAACAAGGTCGGCGTCTGAAAGCTCGCCGCTACGGTTTGTCCCACGTCGATGCTGCGCGAGATGACCGTTCCGTTCACCGGAGAAAGAATCCGCGTGTTGCGCAGGTTGGTCCGGGCGAGTTTGAGCGCGGCCTGCGCCTGTTCGACCTGTGCCTGGGATGCCTTAATCTGGGCCAGCGCCGAAAGGTAGCTCGTTTCCGAGGCATCCAGATCGCTTTTGGAGACGAAATTTTTTTCGTACAGGATTTTATTTCTTTTCCAGGTATTCTCCGTATCGCGCACCGCCACCTGAGATTTCTCCAGGTTGGCTCTGGCCAGCGCCAGATTGGCGGATGCCTGCTCCACCTGCGCTTCAAACAAGGCGGGATCGATCTGGGCCAGAAGCTGCCCCTGGCGCACCGTGGAGTTGTAGTCCGCAAACAGCTGTTTGATGGTGCCCGAAACCTGCGTGCCGACGAGTACGGTGGTCACGGCGCTGACGGTTCCCGTGGCGCTGACGGCGGCGCGGATGTCCCCGCGTCCGACTGTCTCCGTGACGTACTGGGGCGCCTGGCTGTTCTTCTTGAAGAAGAAAAACAGCGCAATGATCACGATCAGCAGGACGGCGGCCGCAAGGATAATTTTTTTCATCTTTTGACTCCCATGGCTTTTTCGAGTTCAGCCTCGGCGACTTTAAAATCAGACAGAGCGGAAATGTACGTCATTTTGGCGTTGTTGAGTTTGATCATGGCATCCGTGATTTCGATGGAACTGCCCACGCCCGTAGCGTACCTCCCGCTGGCCAGTTCGAGGGTTTCCTCCGCCTGTCGCACGATCATCCGGCTGGCCTCAATGCGTTCGAAAGCCTCGTGGCGGTTGAGGTAGGCAGTCTGCACCTCCAGAAAGATCTTCTGCCGGAGCGATTCTTCGTTGGCGGCGGCGATATCCAGAGCGGCCCTGGCCTCATCCACGGCATATTTGGTGGAAAGGCCGGTAAACAGAGGGAAGGTGAGGGTGACGCCGACGGTCCACGATCTGCCGATGGAGGTGTCGGTTCCCGAATAGCCGTAGTTGGCATTGCCGGAAAGGACGGGAAGATAGTCTTTTTTGTTGAGATCGACGCTTCTTTCCAGAGCTTCCCGCTTCAGT
>DBPV01000010.1:0-1406 GCA_002304995.1 Syntrophaceae bacterium UBA1411 | reverse complement strand
TCCGCGCTCGTCACGTCGATTTTTGAGCTCTTGCCCGTTTCAAAAAAGGTTCGGGCGATTTCGAAATGCTCCTGAAACTGCTTGAGGGTTTCCTGGGCGACCGTGCGGCTCATTTTGGCTTTGTGCAGGGCATAGAAAGCCGCCTGGACGTTTAACACCAGCAGGGCGGCGGTATCCTGGTAATCCGCCTCGGCGGATTGTTTGGCAAGTTTCTGGATGTCCACGGCGGCGGCCGTTTTGCCGAAATCGAAAAGCGTCTGATTGAGGCTCAGTGCATTGGAATAATAATTGTACTGATCCGTTATCTGCGCACTGGACACGGGAGCGTTCCAGGAGTAGCCGGACTTGAAAGCAATCTGGGGATAGTAGCCGGAGCGCGCCTGACCGATCCGGCTGTCCGACTGACGGATGGCGCCTGCGGCGGCTGAAATCGCGGGGTGGTTGGCCCAAGCGATGTCGATGCACTGTTGCAGCGTAAGGACGTCGCCGGGACGTATGGCTGCGGCGGCCGGAAGGTCACAGACTCCCGAGAGTAGCAAAAAAAAGATAAGAAGGACTTTTTTAGACATTTTTAAACCATGAATGCTCAATGTTTCCACCTTTCCATATCATAAGGAGGCGATCGCTCAAATACAAAACACTTCCCAGGTACGGACTTTGTCTGATTTCCGACAAAACCGGTTGCGGAATTTCTCAACAAGTTTTATGCCAGAATGCACTTGCGATGTAAACAGCTGCTTTTACGGACGGATCGATTATTTATTGTGGACAGGTCTTCACGAAAATGGCCATTCAGGACCAAAGCGCTGTATCGAAAAGAACCGGGCGGGTATTTTTTAACCGCTTATTTACGTAAAATGATTATGTGTAATAGAAAGGCGGAATTTGGAATAATATTCTTGATAAAAGAATGGATATGTTTTATCTAACCCGTCAATGAAAAGGAGTTGGTATGTCCGACGAATTCATGAACACAAAGGAAGTTGCCAAGTATCTGGATATTCACGAGAAACAGGTATACCTGCTGATCAAGGCGGGGAAAATACCCTGTACGCGGGTGACGGGCAAATGGATTTTTCCCGTTAAACTCATCGATGAGTGGATTGAAGGAAGCGCTCAGGAAAGCCTTCGGCAGGCCAGAAAAAAGGTCGATGCCATCGGCGGGTCTCTTCTGGCCGCGGGCAGCAATGATCCGGTGCTGGATATGCTGTTGACGGCAATCAAAAGGGAACATCCCACCTTTAATATTTTTTCCGCCAGTACCGGCAGCATCAACGGTCTGGAAGCGCTCAATACGGGATTGACGGATATCGCTTTTGCCCATCTCTTCGATCCCGAAACAGGCGAATACAATGTGCCGTATCTGAAGCAATACTGCCCCGATCATTCTCCGGTGGTCGTCAACT
>DBPV01000051.1 GCA_002304995.1 Syntrophaceae bacterium UBA1411 | reverse complement strand
GGCGGGGGCAGGGGGTGGTTGAAAACGATCTTCGCCTGACCGAGAGGATTGATTGCGGAAAGCAGGTGTGTTATTGAAGCCCCGGTCAGTCGTTCAAGAACCGCTGAGAGCGGGAACGTGAATGAAGCTCCGAAGCGTTTTCTCCAGAAAGGGAATCCTATCAAAACCGTCTTGCGCACAGAACACGAACAGCTTCGCAGGCTCATTGCCATCATGCTGGTCACGAGCCTGCCGTCGCTCGCGCTCAGCATTTATATCAGCGTCATTTCCGGTTCCCTCTCTGTGGTCGCCATCATCCTGGACACCGCCGTGGCCCAGACGATCAATCTGGTAAACTATTTCGTGCTGGGCAGAGTGACGCGCGGCAACGTGTTCAAGTACCCATACGGAACGGGCAAACTGGAGGACTTCGCCGGCTTTGCCTATGGCTGGAGCATCCTGTTCGTCTGCGGCATCATCATTTATGAAGGCATTTACCGATTTTTCGGCCCGCCGATGCAGATTTCGCTCGGACTGGCTCTGTTGGCCGTGATTTTCAGCCTGGCGCGCATCACCTTCATTGTGGTCTGGCTTCGCCGAATCCTCCGCCGGAACACCGGACAATCCCCCCTGCTGCACATCTATTATATCAACTGCTCGGGCATCATGTGGTACACGGCCGGAATTCTGGCCGCCATGATGATCGGCTGGTTTCTCACCGGCCGCTGGGGCAACGCCATCGCGGTTGCGATCGATCTTCTGATTGCCGTCGCCTATGTTCTGTATCTGCTGGTGACAGGCGTTCAGGTTATCCGGGCCAATTTCCGGGCCCTCCTGGATTTGCCTCTGCCGGAGCCGGATCAGTTGGCGATCCTCGATGTTCTCACGCGCCACTACGATCACTATGCCAACGTGATCAACGTCCTCACGCGGCAGAGCGGCGGACGCAAGCGAATCGAGATCGAACTTTCCTTCGATCCCGAAACGGATGCCGGACAAATGGAGATCATGCGAAGCCGGCTCAGGGAAGACCTCGCACGGCATTTCGGGGAAATCGATTTCACGCTGATTGCCCGCTGTACGGACGGGACCGATTTACAGCTTCCGGTGGAGCGCCAGGGAGGAGGCCGATGACCGAAATGGCGCAGCGCGTGGGGCTGCTCGTCCCCGCCGGAGACCGCGTGATGGAGCCCGACTTGTGGAGAGGACTGCCGCGCCGGATGAACCTGCATGTCACCCGGATGTATCTGGAGGCGGCGACAATTGACGGGGAAAGGAAAATGCTGGACGAAGAACTCGAGCCGGCGGCCCGCCGCATGGCGCAGGTAGATCCCGAACTCGTCATCTTCGGCTGCACGTCGGCTGCGGCCCTCCTGGGGCTTGCGGGCGAAGCGGACATCGTCCGCCGGGTGGAAAGGGTGACGGCCTGCCGGTGCTTAACCGTTATGGGCGCCGCGATTCAGGAAATCTCGCAATCCTCCCCCAAAAGGCTCTTTATCGCCACGCCCTATGTCGATGAAATCAACGAACGGCTCGCGGCGACTTTTCGCGCGGCGGGCTTTCCGGTGTGCGGTATCGTGGGAATGGGGCTGGCAAGCGAAGGCGCAATAGGAGCCGTGGCGCCGGGCGATATCCGGCGCTTCGTTGTCGATGCCGCGCGCCGGGCTGCGATCGCTCCCGATTGCGTTTTTGTCTCCTGTACGACCTTCCGCGCTCTCGAGGCGGCGCAGGCTATTGAACAGGATCTGGCAATTCCCGTCGTTACCAGCAACCAGAGTGTGCTGAAAGGCATTGCGCGCCACTTTGCCTCCCTGAAGAATCCCTTATCGCCCTGAGCGGTTGGCCGCCAACCCGGCCAGAAGATAAAGGGCCATCCAGACCGACAGGTGGCTCGAGATCCCGTTGGGATCGCGCGACGGGTAAACTTCCGTGAAATCAAAACCGGCGACGCCGGCCTGCCCGCAGCGATACAGGAAATCGGAGAGCTCCCAGGAGGAGAAGCCCAGGCTGTCGGGCGGCCCTCCCGGATTGCAGGCTGCATCGACCACATCGCTGCAGACCGTAACGTAAACCGCCCGTGTGCCTGTCCACGCCGTCTCCAGTGCTTTTTCAAAAGACGCCTCGATGCCGATCCGCCTGACCTCCCGGCTGGTCAGAATTGTCGACCCCTGTTTTTGGGCCGTCTCATACTGCATCCGTGTGTTGCGGGGACCG
The DNA here is from genome assembly GCA_002304995.1 of Syntrophaceae bacterium UBA1411. Classification (GTDB taxonomy): domain Bacteria; phylum Desulfobacterota; class Syntrophia; order Syntrophales; family Smithellaceae; genus UBA8904. The sequence continues at coordinate 3,878 of DBPV01000051.1, read as the reverse complement.
CGAATGCCGACATGGACAATTTTTGCGGGAGAAAAGCCCGCGAGGCCATAGAGCCTCTGCACGAAAGAACACCTGGCAAAAATATCGTCTTCCGGAAAGGGGAGGTTGTCCAGATGGGCGTCCAGATGAATGACCCCCACCGGTCCGCCGGAGGCTTCGGAGAGCGCCTTGATGATCGGGAAAGTCACTCCGTGATCCCCGCCGAAGGCGACCGGCACGACGCCGCTTCTGAAGATGCTGCCGGCTTTCGCTTCAATGCGGGCAGAGGTTTCCTCGGCGCTTTCCGGGGCAACCGCCACATCGCCGAAATCGCCGATCCGCAGCGTGTCGAAAATGTCGATGTCCAGCTCCGGCAGAAATCCTCCATAGCGGACGGAGGCCCTGCGGGCGGCTTCCGGGGCGTCGGCGCAGCGCAGGTGATCGCGCCAGGTGGGCTTGCCCTCCCAGGGCACTCCCATAAAAACCGCGTCATAGCGGGACAGTTCGGACGGATCACAAACGACAGGCGTACCTAAAAAGGAGGGGACGCCTTCGGAAACGTGCGGCAAGACTCTGCGACTATAGATATCTCGGTCCATGAGGAAATCCTTCTTTCAGAATCGACCACAGAAGGCGGCAACGATTGCAGGGAACGGCTGCGCTAACTTTCGCCCGATGGAAGCCGTTCCCTGCCTGCTGCGCTAGAAAAAGATCATCGCCAGCGCATCCGCGATGCACGCCGGCTTGTCCTGTCCGTCTATTTCAATCGTATGGGTCTGCGTGATGAGCAGGCGGTTTCCCGGTTTGGTTTCGACGGATTTCAGAACAATCCGGTCGCGGATTTTCGAGCCGGAGGCGACGGGATTGAGAAAGCGGACTTTATCCAGACCGTAATTGATGGACATTTTTGCGCCTTCCGCTCTCAGGGGAACCTGATAGCTGAAAAAGGGCAGATGCGAAAGCGTCAGAAATCCGTGGGCGATGGTCGTGCCGAACGGCCCTTTGGCGGCTTTTTCCGTGTCCACATGGATCCACTGATCATCTTTGGTGCAATCGGCGAACTTGTTGATCTGGTCCTGTGTGACCTGTGTCCAGCCGGAAAGAAAAATTTCTTTTCCGATGTGCTTTTCCATATTTTCCAATGTTGATTCGATAGACATGCTTCTTGCTCCCTTCATATTGGTGAGGCGCATCATAGCCTGTTTGCCGTTTTCGGGCAATGCCTATTCAAGCGCAGCGTTGACTTTCCTCTGCGTCCGTCGCCGGTGCGTTTCGAATTGCGGCACATAGGGGTGTTGATATGCGCTTTCTGTTGTCCCCCGCCGGCGGGTGTGTAGGGGGATGTGTTGTCCTTGTCCGTGCTGTCGGTCGTCACTGTTGTCCCCCGCTGGCGGACTCAGGAGTTGAACGCGGGCATCCTTAGGGGAATATTTTGCTGTTGTCCCCCGCTGGCGGGGGCAGGGGGTGGTTGAAAACGGTCTTCGCCATGCCCGCTTGTTCTGGGAGCCCTCCTGCTTTGTACTGCGGCGGCAACGTGATGCCAGGAAAAAAGCCAATGATGAAGTTCTGTGGAAACTGACAGGGATTTCATTTTGATGAATATTTTGCAGTCCCGGATGTGCCCTGCGGCATGCTTCATATAGAGAAACTTACGGGTGTTGCATACGGTCCCCCGTCGTTTCTTTCCCATCCACCATCCACAATTCACTATAAACGATATTTATTCTTGCATTCTTTTCAACACGTTGTATAGTGTCTGCCGAAGTTCCCAGCGTCCCTATATTCCCTATATTCCCGGAGGAGAGCTATGAAAAGGTATTTGGTTGCTTGTGCAATGGTCCTTGCGGCGATGTTCGGTCTGGAGTCCCTGTCATCCGCTTTCGATGTAACGATCACCAATCAATCTCCTTATTTAACGAGAGTCCACGTCTATGTCACCAAAGATTATAAAAATGTCGAATCCGCCTATGGTTATTTAGATCCCGGGGTCTCTTACACCTTCAAGACAGGAGGGTGGTGTCCTTCCGGCATGGTAGGGCTTGTGTATGTCGACCCAGCCCGGGATATCGCCTCGACCAGCATTCTGGGACACGAAACCGGAAAGGCGGGCTTCTCGCCGGGATGCTGGAATTCCTCATGGACCGTTTGCCGCAAGCGAGGGGCGGCAGGCTCGCCGGTTCAGAACAATGATTACGGTTTCTGCAGGTGACGCAACCATAAAGGGACGCTGTTAACAGCGTCCCTCGGAGGAAGTCTTTCGGAGGAACTCTTGATGCTGATAGAAAGGTGATACCGCGTTCCTATGAAAAATGTAGTCGTGTTTTTATGCGCGGTTCTCGCGCTTGGAGGTTTCCCGGTTTTTGTCCGATCGGCGATGGCGGCGGAACCTTCTGTTTACGTGGATTACGAATACGGCGATCTCAAGGAGGTGATTGTCGGTCTGCCGTACGGGATGTCGCCGTCTTTGGAAGCGAAATGGTTTGCCGACGCGCTGAAAGTCCTGCCGAAAGACGAAGCGGATTACGCCCGGAAGACGGCAGGGATGCTCTGGACGGAGATGATCAATCCTGAAACGGGGAAAAGCGAAACGCAGATGCTGGAGGAGGAAAATCAGGCCTTTATCGCAATATTGAAGTTTCTGGGTGTCCAGGTCTATCGTCCGACAGAGATTACCGTCGATTTTATCAGGGAATATTACGGCGCCGATGTGCTGTTAAACGGTTTCAGCCAGGACTTCCCCCGGGACAACATGGCGGTCATCGGCAGCAACGTCATCGAATTCAATTTGCGCACGCCGATTCGCAAGGCGGACATATCCGGATTCCGAAACATTCTGTCCGAAAAATGTTCCGACCCGAAGGTCAAGTGGTTTTCCATGCCGCACACGGAGCTTCTGAAACCCGCCCGCCCGGACACGCCGTTTCTGGAGGGCGGCGACGTGATCGTGCTGGGTAAAACCGTTTTCGTCGGCAATACGCAAAATCCCAGCGTGGGATCCAACGAGGCCGGCTACCGGTGGCTGAAAAATATTTTGGGCGATCAATATCAGGTGACACGCGTAAGGCTTGTAGAAAGCGTATTGCATCTGGATTGTGTGCTTTCCGTGCCGCGCCGGGGGTTGGCCATCGTTTGCGAAGAAGCCTTTGTCGATGGCCTGCCCGGGGAGCTCAAGGGTTGGGATCTGATCAGAGTGAGCCTTGCAGATGTTCAGCGACTGGCCGTCAACGGCGTTCCCGTCAATTCCCGAAACTACATTTTGTCGTATAACCGGCACAATGACAACCGCACCATCCAGACCGAGCTCGAAAAGCGGGGCATTAAAGTCCACCGTGTCTTTTTCGGAACGCACAACGGGCAGGGGGGCTCGCTGCGCTGCGCGACGCAGCCGCTGAAGCGCAAGATCACCATGACGAAAAAAAGATGATGTCCGTCCACCCGGTGCAGGTCTTTAATGTNNGTAGAATACAAAGTTTCTTGAATCCTGCCGGATTCGGAAAAATAACCTCTCCTTGCCTTTGCTTTAAAAGAGAGGTGCTATGGTCCCTGTCCGGCTTTGTCGGCTTTTTTATTTTCAGTGTATCGCTCGTCATTGTATTGAAAAAATCCAGGTCTTCTTTGCTGCTGTCCGCCGCAATGCTCGGGCTGACTGCCGCGAGCCGTTTGCCAGATGCGCCTCTGTAATAGCTTTTTATTTTTCCGGCCCGTTTATGTTAGGATGGGGTCCGCAAAAAAGGAAGAAGTGACGCATGGAGAAATTCGATAACAGCTTGCAGCCGGACGCCGCTTTTCCTCAAAAGCTTTTCGTTTGCGCTCTGGTCATTGCCGCTTATGCCCTGACCAACTATTTTCTGCGCATCCATCTGCCCGGCGTATCCAACGTGGATTTGCGTCCGCAAATC
>DBPV01000093.1:15843-15996 GCA_002304995.1 Syntrophaceae bacterium UBA1411 | reverse complement strand
TTGATAGGATTCCCTTTCTGGAGACAACGCTTCGGAGCTTCATCCACGTTCCCGCGCTCGGCGGTTCCTGAACGACTGACCGGAGATTCAATAACACACCTGCTTTCAGCAATCAATCATCTCGGTTGTGGCGAAGATCGTTTTCAACCACCC
>DBPV01000093.1:0-15828 GCA_002304995.1 Syntrophaceae bacterium UBA1411 | reverse complement strand
CCCTCCAGAGGGGGACAACCTCTTGTCCTCCGCCGGCGGAGGTGTCACGAAGTGACGGAGGTGGTGCCGTGCCGCCCGCTTCTGAAGCTCATCAATGCGCCGGCATGAAAACGCTCCCTCTATGTGAAATAGCGGGGAATAAGGTCCTTTGCCTGAGAAAGCAGATTTTTCAGGAACTGCTTTCTTGATTTCGAAAAAGTTGCGTACAAAACAAACAGGCAGCACAGGATGACAGCGATGATAATGATGGCTTTCATGGAGGCTCTCCTTCAGGATTCGTATTTGCCGATGAGGTCGGCGGCGATCATACCGGATGCGGTCACGGTCGGCACGCCGCCGCCGGGATGGGTGGACGCGCCGACGAGATAAAGTCCCCTGATCTGCTTGGATTTGGCCGACGGCCGGAACATCATCGCATTGGTCAGATCCTGGCGCAGCGCATAGATGGCCCCTTCCGGCGACAGCAGGCGTTTTTCGAAATCCACCGGCGTCGAAAAATCCGCATGGACGATATGATCCCGCAGGCCGGGCAGATACCTGCTTTCCAGAAACCGGATGACGTTTTGCATGATCGTTTCTTTTTCGTTGTCCCAGGTTGTGCCCTTAAGCCGGTAGGGGCCGGGGGCGAGGGTGACGGCAATAATGTGATGTCCGGCGGGCGCGAGCGACGGATCGGACCGGGTCGTCCAGCTCAGGATGCCGAATTGTTCGGCGGGAAATTCGCCTTTTTCATAATGATCGAACCAGTAATCGTTCATCTTCTGCATGGGCACCGTCATCAGGGTGTGATGGTCTTTGAGCGGCGGCGCATAATCCAGGCACAGGTAGATCATCGGCGTGGCCATGGAGTAGCGGTAACTTTTGTAGCCGGCCCGGGCCAGCCGCGAGATATTGCTCTGGTCGATCATCTCCGTGTAGAGCTTTTTGGAATTGATGTTGGAAACGATAATCTTTGCGCTGATCACCGTCCCGTCGGAAAGCTTAACGGCTCTGGCCGTGCGGTTTTCCACAATGACCTTTTCCACGGTGGCATTAAGGCGGACTTCCATGCCTTTGCGTTCGCCGCATTTCTGAAGGCCCAGCGGAATGCCGATCATTCCGCCCCGGGCGTAATAGATGCCCCCGTGTTCCGCGTAGGGGATCATGGAAAAATGCCCTGGCAGCAGCGCCGGCGGCAGTCCACAGTAAAAGCTGTGGAAAGAAAGCGCCTCCAGAAGCTTTTCGTTTTTCAGATATTTTCTCAGGACGCCTTCATAACTGCCGAAAAAGAGCGAACCGTATTTTAAAAGCGCGGGCGTTTTGGCGAACAGTTTGCACACGTCCCACAGCGACCGCGCCGGCGTGACAAAGAAGCCGTCCAGGGCGGCTTTCAGGAATCCGTCCATTTCTTTGGAATACTTCTCCCAGCCCCGGACGTCTTCGGGCGCCAGTTTCCGGATTTCCTCTTTCGTTTTGTCAAGGTCGATCGGAAAGGTGATTTCCGTTCCGTCGTGCAGCCGCGCGGTGAAGGTCGGGTCGACCGCAATCAGGTCCACCTCTTTTTGGAAGGTTGTTCCCATGCGCTCGAAAGCCCAGTTGATGACCTGCGGAAATTCAATAATGGAGGCGCCGATGTCGATTTTGTATCCGTTCCATTCATAGGTGGAGCAGCAGCCTCCCACGCGCGGGGCCTGTTCCAGAACCAGAACCTTCCTGCCCTGATGCGCAAGCAATGCCCCCGCGCACAGGCCGCCGATTCCTGCGCCAATCACAATCACGTCATAATCGCTCATCGGTGTCCTCCATTTTATAAAGAGCTATCAAAACTCGCTTCCTGTCGGTTGGCGGCGGTTACTGTTCTTTGCGTTTTTTGAGCTCCAGCGCCGCTTTCAGTCCTTTTTCACGGATGACCTTGAATTTGAGCCCGGTTTCGGTAAGCTTGAAGAAGCGCTTTCCGTATTTCCGGAGCAACTTTTCGTTCACGGTAAAACCCAGGCCCGGCGTCTTGAAGGGCGCGAGCATCGCGTTTTTATCGGGAATAATCGGATCGATGATGCCTTCCCGGTATTTCGGAATCCAGGACGGCGGCTCGTAGGGATATTCCAGCGGCAGAGCGTTCTCGCGGTCGGCCAGCACCAGGTTCCAGTTCACGTAAAATCCGATTCCGTTGGTCCAGGTGTGCGGGGTGTACAGACGGTCTTTCTCGTGGCACATGTCGATCACCTTCTTCACCTGGGAGATGCCGCCGGCGAAGGTTGCATCGGGCTGGTAGATGTGGAAACAGTCCTTCTCGAACATGATCTTGATTTCGTCCCACCCGTAGTTCAACTCGGCGCCCGATATTTTGACCTTGGAATACTGCTTGAGCGCAGCGTTGCCGTCATAGTCGCGCGAATCCAGCGGCTCCTCCAGCCATTCGATGCCGTTGGCCGCGCAGGCGTCCGCAAAGGCTTTGGCCCGCGCCAGGTCCCAGGCCGGAATCTTGTCCACTATCGTGACCAGCCAGCCCTGGTTGGCATCCACGCCCAGCATAAAATCGTCTCCCATCTTTTTGCGCACGACTTCAATCTGCCGGATATCGTCTTTCAGGGCGATGCTTTTAACCCGCAGCTTCGCGCACCGATAGCCCATCGACCGGATCGCCTGAAGCTCTTCGGCTCTGCGGTCCGGGTCGTGCATCTCGCCGGTCGAGCAATACACCTCGATCGGCCGGGCATTGCCTCCCAGAAGCTCGTAAACGGGCTTGCCGGCTTTCTTGCCGAGAATGTCCCAGCAGGCAGGCTCGATCCAGAAATTTCTCCAGCCCAGGACGCCCGCCTGTTTCAGCAGGTCCTGGACCCTTCCGATCTCCGCCGGATCGGCCCCCATCAGGTAGCCGCCCAGAAGGTCGCCCAGACCTTCCCGCTCCGTGCCCATGGCGGAGCCGGCGCCGTAGCCTTCAATGCCCTCGTCGGTGGTCAGTTTGATCAGCGTGAACCGGTTATGCGTCTGCGGATAACCGGGAATCCAGGTGGGCCAGAAGGTTTCCTCAAGGGGGACCGATACGTGATAAAGCTCGATGCGCGAAATTTTCATTGCATTTCCTCCTTTCCGCGTGTAATTGGTCATACCAGTTCTTAATATTGGTATAACCAATTGTCAAGGATTTTATTGTCCGCCGGACNNCTCCCCGGCAAAATTTTCAACGCGATACGAAACGACATCATCCGGAATGCCTACCCGGTCGGCAGCCGGCTCCCGCCGGAAAGGGATCTGGCGCTGAAATACGGGGCAAACCGCTTCGCCGTCCGGGAAGCCATTGCCATGCTGGTCCAAAGCGGATTTGCGGTGACCCACCCCCAGAGCGGAACCTATGTGCGGGATTTCAACCGGGAAGGCTCCGTGGAAACGCTGGTCCAGGTTTTGCGCGCCAACAAAACCATCGACCGGCAGACGCTCGAATCCCTCCTGAAGTTTCGGTTTGTGACCGAGACGGAGGCGGCCGGCGAGGCGGCGCTTCGGGTTACGCCGGACGATATCGGATACCTGGAGGCGAATCTCGAAAGAAAGAAGCGCCACCTCGCGGACGCAAAAGTGCTGGCCGAATGCGATTACGATTTTCACCGCACGATCATCACCCTGTCGGGGGACATCATCAGCCGCCTGGTCTTCCAGTCCTTCAAGCCCGTGTATTTTTTCTTTGCCGAGTTTTATTATTCCATCGGCGGCGCTCCGGAAGCATCGCTCAGGCTGAATCTCAAGCTGCTCAATGCGCTCAAGAAGAAAGACGCGGCCGCCTCGCGCACCGCGATGGGCGACGTGCTCAAACTGGCCGAGAAAAAAGTGTACGAAGCCATCAAAACCGCAAATGCCAGCGGAATTCGCCTGTCCTGAACACCACGGGGGCAAGTCGCCCGATCAAGCCCCCCCTATTTCCGTCGAATCGCTTCACGATCCGGGCCGGATAATCCCGGACTTCACCGACCGTGAGCAGCCGAAAAGTGCATTGCATCGGCAAGTGTTCCATCTTTAAACGTCTTGACTTATCAGCAAAATGTTATATTATATATGCCAAAGATAGGCTGTTTAGACTATGAATGACGCACAGAATATAACAAAAGGACATCTGGGAAGGCAGGAGGCCGCTTTTCTGGCGAAGGCCGGTACACAGTCGACATTCGATCTGGCCTTTGCCCGGCAGGTGTTGGGGCACTCCAAATATGATCCGACGTCTCAATTTCTGGAGCGGCTGCAAACCAAAGGCTGGATAAGGCGCATCCGCCGGGGTCGTTTTGCGGTCGTCCCGCTTTCTTCAGGCGACAACCGTTCGCCGCAGTTGCATGAGTTTATTGTTGCCATGCAGCTGGTTGAGCCCGCTGCGATTGCCTACTGGTCGGCGCTGAATCATCACGGCATGACGGAGCAGCTTCCCCGAACGGTATTTGTGGCGACCGATCACCCCGTCCGGCGTCCGCCGGGCAATGTGCTCGGAGTGAGCTACAGAATCGTTTCCGTCAGGCCAAGTAAGTTTTTCGGTGTTACGAAAGATTGGATCGATGAGACGCCGTTTAATGTAACGGATCGGGAAAAGACGATTATTGATGGTCTGGATCTTCCGCAATATGTGGGCGGCATAGGCGAGATTGCCAAGGCGCTCGCTGGTTTCTGGAAAACGCTGGATGAAAAAAAGCTCCGAAAATACGCGGCCGGAATCGGCAATTCCGCCGTCGCCAAGCGTCTGGGCTTTCTGATGGAAACGCTGGGGCTGGGGGATGTCGAAGCGTTTCGGAAATCCACGACGCTTGCCCACGGTTTTATTTCCCTTGATCCGACGCTACCCAGACAGGGAAAATACAGCCGGCGCTGGGGACTGCTGATCAACGCGGAGATACAACCATGATCACGACGGCGCAACTGCATCGCCTGGCCCAGCGCGAAGGGCTTCGTTTTGACCAGATTGAAAAAGATTATTTGATCCTGTGGGTTCTTTCAGGATTGGCGCAAGCGGGTGCAAAGGAACACGGCTGGGTGTTCAAGGGGGGAACCTGCTTGCGGCACTGTTATTATGAGGGGTACAGGTTTTCCGAAGACATCGATTTCAGTTGCAGGCCAAAAGCGGCAAACCTCCATGCATCGCTTGATTTGCTGTACACTGTTGCCGGATGGGTAGTGAATGCGTCGGGCATTCGCCTGTCTGTGCGCGAGCCTTTGACGGCGCCGGGCGACTTCCAGCTTGAAATACCGCTGGAATACAGCCGAGGCGGCGCAAAGCGCCAAGGGTTGCCGCAGGTAAAGGTGCATCTGACGTTTGATGAACCGATTCTGGATAAAGCGATTTTACGAATTGTCAAGCCAGGGTATGATGATCTTTCTTCGTTTATACTTCCGGTTTATTCCAAAAGGGAAATTCTTGCGGAGAAATGCCGTGTGCGGGATGTCACGCCTGATGTAACAAATCTGACGTCAGAACGGCTACGAATTTGGAATGAGAAGGCATGGACCAACCGGCTGGGGCCGATGCTGAAAGACTTGCCTGATTTTGACCGTGTATGGAAGGAATGGGTTCTGACCTTTCGTGAACTGCTGAAAGGTTGAGAAATGTGGAACTGCGGGTGGAACCGTAAGCTGTGGGCCGTACCTCAAAATATCAATCAAAATGGAATCCTGATCATTCCCGCAGCCCTTCATCATTCGCTCTTTCCTGACAGCCTGCCGCTGCCGTCATAAACTTTTCGTCCTCGTTTCATCCAGTTGCGTTACCGCCTGATCGCCCGATCTTTCCTCTTGACAATTGCCGTCCAAAACCGCAAACACCACTAGCTCAGGGGGCTTCCCGCTGGTCCGGCAGAAAGGTTTCTTTCTTCGGCCGAAAGGGCATAAAAAGGAAGTGCAGCAAAGTCTTCCCGGCCGGCCACCGACGGAAAGCGCATGTTGAGAGATTACGGAAGGTGAACGGATTTTGAAAATTGCTTCTTTGGCGTCCGGCAGCAACGGCAACTGCTATTATCTGGAAGAAGGCGACGACGCCGTACTGATCGACGCGGGCGTGAGCCGCAAACAGATTATCGAAAGGATGAACCGGCTCGGGCTTTCTTTGTCCAAACTGCGGGGCGTATTCATTTCCCACGAGCACAACGATCATATTCACGGCAGCGATGTCTTCGCCCGGAAATCCGGGATGGAGATTTTCCTGACGCAAAAGACCTACGCGGCCTACGGGCGAACCATCAACGGCGGATCGGTCAGCTTCTTTTCCCCGGGGCAAAAGGTGCAGGTCGGCAGCCTCTGCGTTCATCCTTTTCTGAAATCGCACGACGCGGCCCAGCCGTGCAGTTTTTCCGTCTCTTCCGCCGACCGGACTGTGGCGGTGATGACGGACATCGGCACACACTGCGAAAACGTGATTGAACATCTGCGCCGCGCCGACGCCGTCTTTCTGGAGTCCAACTACGACGAACAGATGCTGAAGACCGGGCCGTACCCGGCGCACATGAAAAGAAGGATCGCCTCCGATGTGGGCCACCTGTCCAATGTCCAGGCCGCCGCGCTTGCGCTTGCACATGCGTCCTCCCGCCTGAAACACGTCTTCTTGTCCCATCTTTCGGCAAACAACAATACGCCGGAGCTGGCGCTCAGGACGTTTATGGAGATGATCGGAAAAAGAAGCGATCTGAAGCCGGAGGTCCGGATCGCCTCCCGGGAAAAAGAAAGCCGTGTTGTCTGTCTGTAGGGGATAATTTCGCGTCAACAACCTTTGCCGCTTTTTCAGCCGCCCGAAAATCCGCCAGCCTTAACGCCTGCCGGCGGCCGGGCCGGAACCCTTCTCCAAACTTTTTTATCAAGATATCCTTGACTTGGCGCATTGCCTTTTTTATACTGCGGCCGACTTCGACAAAGAGGACGCCATGCCCAAAATCATCGCGATTCATTCCTTTCGGGGCGGAACGGGAAAGTCCAACACCACGGCCAATCTGGCCTGCCTTCTGGCCCGGCAGGGCCGGCGCGTCGGCGTCGTGGATACGGATATCCAGTCTCCCGGCATTCACGTGCTGTTCAACCTCGATCCCAAAGACACGCCCCATACCTTAAACGATTTCCTCTGGGGCAAATGCGACATCGGACGCGCGGTTTACGACGTGTCCCGGGTCCTCGGCCCGGAGGAGCGGGAAAAGCTTTTTCTCATCCCCTCGAGCATCCGCACGGGAGACATCGCCCGGGTCCTGCATTACGGCTACGACATCAACCTGCTCAAGGAAGGCTATCGGAAGGCGATTGAGCAGTTCGCGCTCGACTATCTTTTCATCGACACCCACCCGGGCTTGAACGAGGAGACGCTGATGTCGATCGCCATCGCCGACATCCTCCTCATTCTGCTGCGCCCCGATCAGCAGGACTATCAGGGAACAGCCGTGACCGTCGAGGTGTCGCGGCAGCTCGAGGTTCCCCGGATGTTTCTGATTGTGAACAAAGTCCCCGCGGCTCTCCCGGGCGACGCGCTTGCCGCTAAAGTGACGGCGGCTTATGCCTGCGACGTGGCCGGCGTCCTGCCGCACGCCGACGAAATGATGGCGCTGGGCAGCTCCGGCCTGTTTTGTCTGACGCATCCGGATGCCGTGCTCAGCCGGATTCTGGAAGATATCCTCCGGAGGATTACGGCATGAATCCGGGCGCAAAAAAAATCCTCCTGGCCGGTTTGGCCTTTGCCGCCGTCTACGGGCTTTTGAACAACCTTTCCAACATTTTCCTGCTGCCCTCCGCGCCGATCATCTCCCTGCGGCCGCAGATTGCTCTTCCGATGGCCGTGGGCATTCTGGTCCATCCGCTGGCCGGCTTCATCACGGGCTTGGCGGGCAATGTGATCGGCGACGCCATCAGCGGATTCGGCGCCTTTAAATTCTGGAACTGGCATATCGCCAACGGCCTTATGGGATTCATCCCCGGGCTCGCCGTTTACCGGTACATCCATCGCATCGACACCGTCCGCGCGTTCGGCCTGCTGCAGGGGGGAATCGTTCTCGCCTGCGCCGCGGGCGTCGGAGCGGCGGTCGTGCTCGACGTTCTCTTTATCCATCTGCTCACCTTTCCCGCCTCCTTCCCCTCCTGGATTCTGCCCGCGTTTCTCACCGACGCGGTCAACGGCTTCATTCTGGTGCCGGTCATTCTCCTTCTGGCCCGCCGCATTCGCCTGACGCTCGAGACGCGGACCATCCTGATGATCACCGGCCTGCTGGTCGTCAGCATTCTGGCCACCGCCGGCGCCATCACCTGGGCGGTTCTCGACGATCTGGTTTCCCACAGCGCGATGGTGGAAAACTTTTACATCGCCGCCGTCGTTTCCGTGCTGCTTTTGGTTGCAGGCTTTATCGCCGCGATCGTTTTTGTCCGGAAGGTGACCGATCCGCTGGCAGGTCTGGCCCGCGCCGCGCAAGCCGTGGAACAGGGCGACTACGATCTGCCCGGACTGGCGGGCGTTTCGGCGCGCACAGATGAACTGGGGCGGCTCGCCCGCATTTTCGAGCAGATGGCCGGAAAAGTCCGGGAAAGAGAAAGAACGCTCCAGCGGCAGGTCGACGAACTGAAAATCATCATCGACCGGGAAAAGCAGGCGCAGGATGTTTCCGAAATCGTGGAGACGGAATATTTCCGCACGCTGAAAGATAAAGCCCGCAAATTCAGGGAAAGATAAGGAGGAGACGATGGACACCATGGCAGCCGCGGTTTTCGACGGCAAACTCAGCTATATCGGGGATTATCCCGTGCCGCCCGTCCGGCCCGGCTGGGCGAAAATTCGCGTCAGGCTCGCCGGCATCTGCAAAACGGACATGGAACTTCAGAAAGGCTACATGGGATTCAAAGGCGTGCTGGGGCACGAATTTGTGGGCCATGTGGATCAGTGCGACGACGCTTCCTGGATCGGGAAGAGAGTGGTGGGCGAAATCAACGCCGCCTGCGGACAGTGCGACTGGTGCCGCCGCGATCTGGGGCGTCACTGCCCCAACCGTTCGACCCTCGGCATCTTCAACCTCGACGGCTGCATGGCCGACTACTGCGTCCTGCCCGTTGTGAACCTCCTTGCGCTTCCGGAAAATCTTTCCGACGAACGCGCGGTGCTCGTGGAGCCCCTGTCGGCGGCCTGCGAAATTTTGGAGCAGATGCGGCCCGCGGGCAACGAGCGGGCGGTGGTTCTCGGCGACGGGCGCCTGGGCATTCTCTGCGCCTGGGTGCTCGCCACGGTGCTTTCGGATGTCACGGTCGTGGGGCATCATCCGGAAAAACTGGAGATCCTCCGGTGGCGGAACATCCGGACCGCTCTCAACGAAAAGGATGTTGCGCCCGGCGCGGATATCGTCGTTGAAGCCACCGGGTCGGGCGCCGGAATCGTTTCGGCCATGGCGTTGTGCCGGCCGCGCGGAACCATCGTCCTCAAGTCCACCGTCGCCATTTCCGGCGACGTCAACCTGGCGCCGATCGTTGTGAACGAGCAGACGGTGCTGGGGTCGCGCTGCGGACGCTTTGCCGACGGGCTCGGCATCATGCGCGAGTTTCCGGACATGCCGCTCGACCGGCTGATTACCGCCCGCTATCCGCTGGCGCGCGTGTCGGAGGCTTTTGTCCGGGCGACGCAAAGCGACGCCCTCAAAGTGCTCCTGGACATTACCCCTTAGACGGAGAGAGAAAAAACGATGAAGCGCGATGTTGGCGACATGCTCACGACCCTGATCCGGAATCAGGCCGACCGGGAAGCGCGGGAAACCGCTGCCGGCGCGCCCGGCGAACTGGCGACGCTCGGCGCGGCGCCGCTTCGGCAGAGCGACCGGCACGTCGCCCTCGATCTTTCCCGGATCCGCGTTTTCCGCAACCTGCATCCGTTCGTCTCGCTTTTGGCGGAGGAGGTCATCGAACAGTGCGCCTTCGGCGCCGCCGACATTATGGTCCGCCGCAAGGTCGATTCCCGCCTGACGCCGGAGCTGGCCGCCGCCGGCCTGGACTGGGTGACTATTTACGTGCGGCTTGACGCGGCCGAAGGGCTGCCCTTCAATCACCGGAGTTTCGGCGAGCGCCTGCAGATGATTTTCCGGGCGCTTCAGACCGAACGGTGGGGCGGCGCGCTCTTTCCCGCATATTTCGGTCTGCAGCCGTCCGAGGCCCCGGCGCTGCTGTTTCCGTTTCATCTGCACGATGCCGCCGATCCGGGCGGCCATTACTATCTGGTGGAGCACAGCCGGACGGGCCGCTTTCTGCGCATCACGATCGAGGACGCGGCCCATTCGCGCCTGCAGCTGAGGCACATTGCCCACCGCGTGGTCGATCAGCCGCCGCGGCGCTCTTTTTTCACCGATATTTTTGCGACGGCGGAAAAAATTCATCAGGGCATACTGCACGACGCCCTCAACCACCGGGCCGAGCATGTGGAAACGGCGGCGCAGCTGCCGGACTTTTTCGCTTATCTGAAGCAAACCGGCCTGCCCCGCGTGCAGCAAATCCGCTTCACCTGGCCCACCGACGACCGGCAGATGATTTTTCTGGAAAAAAGCGACGCCGCCGCCCTGAGCGAATCGCTCGGCATGCTGGTCAAAGAGATTCAACTCCTCGAAGACCCGGCCGTTTTGCAGATGCTGGCGCAGGGGCAGACCGTCGAGATGATTTCCGGAGCGTTTCACATCTACTGCGACGTTTCCCGCTGGGGCGCCTGCCTCAACGTGAGCTTCGACGAAATCCGCGAGAAGCAGGATCTGGCAGATTACCTGGCGCCGATGAAAGCGCTGGAAGCGGCGCTCGCGCGCCGGCCGCGGGCGCTGGCCGGTGTGAGCCTTTTTGTCATCCACCATGCGACCGCTGAAGTGCTCGGCCTGTTAAAAGCGTTTGCCGACGCCGGCTGCGAAACGCTGGCGACCTTTTTTGTCCAGTACGCGGGCATTGTGCCGGACGCCTATCTGGAAACTTTGATGAGCCTGCCTCCGGAAACGTTCCGCTTTTACGGCCTCCAGAAAATGGAATCGCGCCTGAAGCTGGGCGGCGCCTACCTGCTGTCGCGCCAGTTCACGCCGCTTGACGACGATTGTGCCGTCGATCAGGCGCTGGCGGACGAAGCTCCGGATTTCCTGGGCGCCATGCGCCTGGCGGCGGGACACTTTTTTTTAAAGGAAACCGCGTCGGCCCGCCTGGCGAACCGGCAGATGCTCCTGGTGGAAGACGGCGGTTACCTCGCGCCGCTTCTGAACCGCTTCTGTCTGGAAGGCAAAACCATCGGAGACGTTTTCGCAACCTTCCGCCTGCCTTTGACCGCGGACGATGGCGCCATGCTGTTTTCGGACTGGCTCGCCCCGGTTTTTGCCGGAAGCGCAGAGCACACGAAAAACGGCTACGATTACGTAAACGAGGTGGTTCAGGCTTTCGGAAAGCTCCGGTTTCCGGCGGTCAGCATCGCCGTTTCGGATTTGAAAAGAGGCCCGGAGGCGCAAGCCTGCGCCGTCTCGATTCTCAACGCCGTGGAAAGCATTCTCCACCGTCTGGGCCTGATCTTTTCCCGCCGCAATGTCGTCCTTTTGGGCTCGGCCGGAGCCATCGGCGGCTTTCTCAAGGCCGAGCTCAGCCGCCGCCTGGCCGAAGGCAGCCTCTGCGGCGTGGACATCGCCGCCGGAAACGGCGCTGAGGGCGGCATTCGGGAAGTCCGCACCCTCGACGATCTGGAAAGCGGCGTTTTGAGAAACGCCGACATGTTCATCGGCGTCACCGGCGCGTCTCTTCTGCGGCCCAGCCATCTGGAGGAGATTTTCCTCTCCGGCCGGCAAGCCGTCTTTTTCATCAGCGGTTCGACCAAGACGGTGGAATTTGCCGACGCGCTTCGCTACCTGCAATCGCTGCGCGACGCTCCGGACGCGCGCGTGGGCGGCCGGGCCGCAAGCGTCGATTTCCAGCCGCTGCGCGATCTGCAAACCGGCATCCTGCAGGGGTACGAAGTCCGGCTGCGCTTTGCCGATCGGCCCTCCGGCGACAAGGTCATTTATCTTCTGGGCGGAGGCATGCCCATCAACTTCCTGTACTACGGCATTCCCCGAGAAATCATCGACGAGGTCATGGCCCAGCTCTTTTGCGTGTCCTGCGGCCTGGTCCGGCGCCTGCGCGCAGGCAAGCCGCTGCCGCCTTCGCTTTTCGCGGTGGACCGCGAAATCGATTCCGACGCCGATTTGCTCGCCGGCAGAGAAAAGAATTTCTAAGATTTGGTGCAAGCACATCCCCGACTGTCACGAAGAAAAACGTCCCGAAGCTGCCCCCGCCATAAGGAAATTTATTATGCACACAATGCGTCTGTGTGGTACAATTTCCTCCAATGAGAAAGGCAGCCCGACGGCGCGAAATGGCTGCAAACCTGTTTTTCCTCTTGGCGGAGGAACCTCAGTGAGAAAAAGGACCGACTTCCATGAAAAAGGTTTCGCAACTGACGGCTTTAGTGCTGGCCGCGGCGCTTTCAGGCTCCGGATTGCTTGCGGGGTGCGCCATGGCGGATGAAGACAAGATTACGCAGGAAGGCTCCGTCACCGTTTATAAGCCCGGCAGCCGGGCCAATGAAGGGGTGATTGACGAGGAAAACGCCCGCCCCATGCCCCTGCCGCAAGCCACCATCAAACCCGGCGGCACTTCCGCAAAACCACCCCCGGACAAAGGCGCTTCGGGAGTTGTCGCCGGCTCCCCGGGAAACGGCGCTCCGGATGAGACCCAAACGAAAGCGCCGGGGTCCCCGGACAGGAAATAGGCAAGAGGGGAAAATGTAAAGTCTTCCTGCCTCTGATTGCTCTTGAATCCGAACGCAGGATTTGGTAAGTATCGCGTCGTTAATGAGGACTATTGTGTTATCGATGATTTCCAATCACTTTTTTCGAACCACCAAAGGAGAACAGAACATGAAAAAGATTTCCGGAGTATTGTGTTTGGCTCTGACCGCGGCGCTGTTATTGATAGGAGGAGCGCCCTCCTATGCGGCCGACGGCGGAAAAGTCTCGCAGATCGGTAAATTAACCGTTTACTCTTACGACAGTAAGGCGGGAGATGCTACGATCGATTATGACCGTGCTCTTCCCATGCCTCTGCCGCAGACCACGATCAGACCCAGCGGCGTCGCTGCCCCGGCGCGCACAGTACACTCCAATGGAGCGCCCGGATTTCAGCCCGGTTTCCGGGGAAGTGTCATCACCAGCGGCACGGTAACAGATTCAGCGGCGCCTGTGGCAGCCAGGGCGTCATCGAATGAAGCCGCCCCCATGGAATACGGCAGCGGAAATATTCCCTACACCACCAGCCGCGTGGATTGGGGGACGAACAACGCCTTTTCCAAAACCTACCCCTACCGGGCGGCGGGAAAGCTCTATTTCAACATCGGTTCAAACACTTATGTTTGCAGCGCTTCCCTGATCAAGACCGGCGTGATCGTGACCGCCGCGCACTGCGTCGCGGAATTCGGCGAGTCCACGTTTTATTCCAACTGGAAGTATGTTCCCGCGCTTTACGGAACCACCAAACCCTACAGCACGTGGAGCACGGTTACCGCTTACGTCATGACCTCATATTATAACGGAACGGATACCTGCGCCCAGTACGGCGTGGTCTGCCAGAACGACGTCGCGGTGCTGGTTGTTAAACCGACATTCTCGGGCTATCCCGGCAAGAAGACCGGCTGGCTGGGATACGGCTGGAACGGCTATGGATTCAATTCCCTCAATCAGGCTCTGATTCAGCAACTGGGCTACCCGGTTTCCCACGACAGCGGCCTGAAAATGCAGCGGACCGATTCCCAGGGCTATGTCGACGGCGCGCAGGCGGGAAACACGGTTTGGGGATCGCGGCAAACCGGCGGATCGAGCGGCGGACCGGAAGTCGTCAATCTGGGCTATGTCGCCGATCTCAGCGGCATTTCCGTCGGAAGCGAAGCAGATACGAATGTAGTCGTTGGCGTCACAAGCTGGGGATACACGAACCAGTCTTACAAGGTTCAGGGGGCAAGCCCCTTTACCTCCAACAATATCGTGCAACTGGTAAACACGGCCTGCGGCGCTTACCCGAAAGCCTGTCAGTAACGGCGGTCTTCGGAAACAGCTGTTTTTAACAAACAACAGGCGATTGTCCGGAAGGGCAATCGCCTGTTTTGCGTCTGCGCGGCCGGCGGCTGATTGATGCGGAAAGTCGGCAAACAAATTTCGCGAAGAATGCCGATAGAGCATCCATCCGGAGCCAGGATTTACGGCGCGTCCAGAAAAACCTTTTCTCCGGACAGATCGTCCAGGAGCAGTTCGTCTTGCGGATCGATCGCACGCGCCTGTTCGAGGTACTGCCGCGAAACCAGCGCAAGCCCCCTGGCCCGGTAGGCCTGGGCCAGGCGGACGTAAACGCCCGGATTGAGCGGCGC
This sequence comes from Syntrophaceae bacterium UBA1411, assembly GCA_002304995.1. GTDB lineage: Bacteria > Desulfobacterota > Syntrophia > Syntrophales > Smithellaceae > UBA8904. Next base: position 1,469 of record DBPV01000093.1, on the reverse strand, counting down.
AAGCCGCCGCGACTGCTCCAGAAGAGCGACGGCCACATCCAGGTCTCCGCCGGCGATGGAAGGCGTGAGGAGGTGATACGTGCCTAACGCATAGAGCACTTCGGCGGAATCCGGCAATTGTTTTTGCGCTTCCTTCAGATAACCGTTCACTTCAAAATAAGCGGGGATGGCGCTCACCAGATTTCTCTGGGCCAGAACGCCCTTCGCGCCGGAGGCCACAAGCAGGCCCACCGTAAAATGAAAACGGGAGAGCTCCTTTTTCCGGTCGATGAGCCGCCGGGCGCCCGCATAGGAGCGTTCGAAATCCCTGCGCAGATAATCCAGATGCGCGAGCGTCACGGCCGCCGGAAAAAAATCCGGATGCGCGGCAACGAGGCCGGCCAGCACACGGCGGCTCTCCGCATGCCGGTGATCCCACATCAGCGTTATGCCCTGCAAAAGCAGCAGCTCCGGCGTTCCGGACAGGGCTCTTGCGCTGTCGCTTTCCAATTTTTTGAGTTTCGTCTTCTGAAAATCCCGGTAATGGAAAAGAGTGAGGATATAGACATCCTGCGCGGATTTGTCCGGTTTGCGCTCCAGGAGGGCGCGCGCGGCGGGCGGCATGCCCAACGCCGCATCCGCGGTCGTCTTCCAGTCGGCGCCCCAGGCGGAGGCGCAAAGCACGGCGGCGCAAAAGATGAAGGTCAGCGTTTGTTTCATAAATGGTCTTTTGTAAAAAATTTATAAAACAACGGCTCTGTCTGTCAATGGAAAAGGAGCCGCCTGCCCCGGCGGCCGGCAATTTTTTTTTGACGCGGGCGCCGGCAGTCTATATAATGACGCCCATCTTCTCCACATCCCCTCAGGAGGAAAGCCTTGTTACTGCAGGATCACCAGCATAAAATATTGGACCTTCTGGAGCAGCTCGAGTTGGAAATGGGCGGCCTGTACAAATTGTTTGCCGACAAATTCCCCAAGTACCGGGATTTATGGCTTCAGCTTTCTCAACAGGAAGCCGAACATGCAACGTGGGTCGCCCAATTGCACGATCTGGCCCGGGAAGAGAAGGTTCATTTCGACGAAAAGCTGACCCGCACCTACACGGTCAGTAAGGTTCTGGAGATCCTCAAAGAGGCGCGAAGCAGGGCCCAGGGAAACAAAATCACCCTCATCAACGCCCTGTCGATCAGCCGCGATCTCGAGCAATCCATCCTGGAGCGGGAATTTTACAATTTTTTCAGCGGCAAGGATGCCGTCACCAGCAGCCTCATCAGAAAATTCAAGATCGAAACGCTCGAGCATCAAAACCGGCTGAAAGACGCCTGGGAAAAAGAGCGCAAGACGCTCGCCGGTTTTCCGGGCAAAAGATAGCTCTTTCTCCATCGGCGGCGGTCCGCTCAGAGAAACGAGCGTTTGGCGTTGTAGCGTTCGGTATCGTAGTGCTTGCTCAAGTCAATCAGATTCAGCCGTTCGGTGACGCTTTTGAGGGG
>DBPV01000027.1 GCA_002304995.1 Syntrophaceae bacterium UBA1411 | reverse complement strand
GGCAAAAGACCCATAAAAATGCATCGCCCGGCCCATCACGTAATAATCTGATTTTATTGCATTATAATTTATATTCCGGATCTTTCAAAGCATCCGCGAGACCGGACTTGCGCGAAATCCGCTTTTGGATTGTGCGCACCAGCACGTCCCGCGGCGACAGAAGGCCGACGCCGCTTCGTGCGCGCGTCACGCCCGTGTACAAAAGCTCCCGGGTGAGGACCGGCGCATCGCTTTGCCCCAGGACCAGCAAAACCCGGTCGAATTCCGATCCCTGGCTTTTGTGCACCGTCATCGCCCAAACGGTTTCATGCGGCGGCAGTCTTTCCGGCGCTATCCGGCGCAGCCCCGTCCGGGGATCGCGGAAAAACACGCGGACGCTTTCCGCATCGTCCGGATCCCGCAGGACGATTCCGATATCGCCGTTGAACAACCGCAGACGGTAGTCGTTTTGCACGATCATCACGGGCCGGCCTTCGTAAAAAGGATTCCGACTGTCGATCAGCCCGGCCCCGGCCAGGATTCTTTCAACGACCGCGTTGAGATTCCTGCTCCCCCATGGACCGATCCGCAGGGCGCACAGCAGACGAAAAGCCTCGAATCGCTCAAAGACGTCCCCTATGCGGGCGGGGACGCCAAGCGCCGCATCCAGACAGGCGCGACAGGACTCAAGGGCCAGCGGCGTCAGCACCGTCAGAGGATCGTCCGCGGACGAAAGTTCCGTAAAACGAACATCCGGCCACCGGCCGCTTTCCAGAATCTCCAGAACCCGGCCGGCATCCCCCTGCCGCACCGATCGGCCAAGCGCACCGATGCCGCCGGCTTCGGAAAAGCGGTAGTTGCGCGTCAATTCGACGATACTTCCGGCCGCCGCCGGCGCTTTCGCCGCGGTTTCCACAAGGATGCCGGCGATGTCGAAAAGCTCTTTTCCGAGCGCATCGGAAAGGACGTTTAAAGGTTCGAAAAAACACAGGCTCCCCAGAACGGCCCCCGCCTCAACGGAGGCCAGTTGATCCTTGTCTCCCAGCAGAAACAAGCGCGCCTCCGGCGCCAGGGCGTCCACGAGCTTGGCGGCGAGCGGCAGATCCACCATCGAGGCTTCGTCCACCACCACCAGATCGTAAGGCAGGGGATTTTTTTTGTTGTGATAAAAATACGGCGAATGGCGGATGACGCCCAGAAGGCGGTGCAGCGTCATGGCGTCCTGGGGAATGAGCTTGCGGATGTCGTCCGTACAGGGAAGCTCCGCGGTCGTCTTCCTGACCGCCTCCTCCAGGCGCGCGGCGGCTTTTCCCGTCGGCGCGCACAAAGCGATGCGATGCGGTTTTTTTTCCAGCTCCAGCAGAAAGGCCAGAATTTTTGTCACCGCTGTGGTTTTGCCCGTTCCCGGACTGCCGGTGAGCGCCAGAAATTTTCCCGCGAGCGCCAGACAGGCGGCCAGGGCCGGCGCGAAAGACGGATCGGTCAAGACCTCCGGAAAGAACACCCGCAGTTTCTCCCGGAGGACTTCGGGACAGGGCTCCACAGGAAAAGAATGATTTCGCCGCCCGAGAACGAAATCGGCTATGTCGCGCTCGTAGCGCCAGTAGCGGTGGAAATAAAGACGGTGCGCATCGTCCAGAATGAGGGGTTTGAACTCGCCGGGCCGCCCGACGCATTCGGCCTGCCGCAAAGCGTCGGTCCAGGCGTCCAGATCCGGCAGGAGCACGGGAGGCTCCTCCTGGTCTTCGGCGGACCACATGCGCCCGGCAAAGTCGGCCAGGGGCACGCAGACATGGCCTTCGCGCAGCTGCCGGGCGGCCAGCTGGACCGCCAGCCGGACGTCCCCGGCATGCGCGGAAGCGACGGATGCCAGAAACGATCCCAGATGGCGGTCGAAAACGGAAAAGCTTTCCCGGTTTTTTCTGACGGTTCCGTTTGTCATGGTGAAATGCGCCCCCGACAATTTCGCGTCGACTATGAAGCAGCCGGCGGGCTGTGTCAAGCTGATTATGAACAGCTGATTATGAGCTTCAAGACAGTATTGACATCAGCTCTTCCACTCTTTATAATCGGCAAAAATTTTCTCGGATTACACATGAACCTTTACCGCAGAATTGTTTCCTATCGCCTGGCCCTCACGATTGTGCTGGCCGTCGCGGGTATTGTCACCATGGCCTACTATGTGAGCTGCGATACGGCCTGCTCCTATCTCCGTGGCGATCTGCTCGGCATCGACCTCAAGTATGTCGGCGTAGGGTACATGGCGCTGATTATTCTTCTGGCGCTTTTGAAGCAGGCGGACCTTTTGCGCATGCTGGTGGCGGCGGGCATCGGCGTGGAGGTCTTTCTTGTCTCCTTCCAGATTGCAGAAGACGTTTTCTGTCCCTTCTGTCTGACGTTCGGCGTCCTGGTCGTGCTGATGTATCTGGTCAACTACGAACGCGCCGGCATGACCACCCGATGGCACCACAGCGTCATTTACTTTTTCGGCGACGCGAAAATCCCCTGGATCGACCGGCCGCGGATGCCTCTTTTGGGAATGATGATCCTCGGCTGGCTTTTCGTCAGTTTTGCCTTTTCCGGATCGGCCACGCCCGTTTACGCCGCCGAGACGCCCGGCTTTCCCTCATACGGCAGGGGCGCCTGGGAACTGATTGTCTGCACGGATTATTTCTGCAATCCCTGTCAGGACGTGGAAAATGAACTGGCGCCGGAGCTGGAAAGGCTGCTTGCCTCAGGCAGCGTCAGGATCACTTTCATCGATTTCCCGGGCCACCGCGGCAGCGGCCTTTACGCAAAATATTTTCTGGCCGCCGTCGCCGCGGACCCCGGCGGCGCAAACGCCCTGAAAGCCAGAAAGATTCTCTTTTCTCTGGCTGCCGGGGGAAAGGTCGACGATGAAAACGTTCTGGCCGCCGCCCTGCGATCGCAAAAAATCCCCCTGAGCGTCATCGATCCCAAACCGGTTTTCAAGCAGTGGTCCGGTCTTCTCAAGCAGTACGACATCGATCAGACGCCGACCTGTCTTTTGCGCTTTTCCAGCACCTACACGAAAAAATACGCCGATGCGGAGGCCATCCGCGGCAAACTGATCCCGGAACTCCGGAAGAGATTTCCCCGCTGACGTCCGACAGACATCAGGTTGCAAGAAGTGCGTCTCTCAGACGTCCGATAAACGCCTCGTCCGGCCGGTCGAAAAAGACGCCGCCCGTCTCCGGCGAAGCGGCCAGGCCCCTGAGAAAGAAATAAAACACGCCGCCGAAATCCCGGTCGTAGGTGTAATTCGGCTTGCGCGCTTTCAGATAGGCGTCCACGGCGACGGTATAAATCAGATACTGCACGTCATAGAAGGATCGCATCATTTCCCGCCGGAGTCCGTCCGGAGCATAGTTTTCCGGATGTCCGCCCAGATCGTTGGATTTCCAGTCCGTGAGGTAGAATCGCCCCTCGTATTCGAACAGCATATCGATGAATCCTTTTAAAAACCCCTGGACCGGCGGAAAATGCAGCGTCCGCCGCTCCCGGGCCTTTTCGCTTTCCAGAACCGACAGAAGCTTCGCGGGCGAGAGGCTTTGCAGAGGAAAGTAAAATTCGAGTTCTCTCAGGCACTGCGCCGGCGCGATTTGCGACAAGCAGAAAGCCTTTCCCTCCCCGGCGGGCAGTTTCGTCTGCACGAGATTTTGCAGCATCCGGCCGATGCCCTCCTGCCATGGCCGGGGATAACCGAATTTCTCCAGCGTTTCGATGACCAGCGATTTCGTCCGCTCATCCGCCACACGGGTAAAATCGATTTTTTCCAGAATTTCGTGCAGCAGGATTCCGGAGGTCGCGCCCGGCGGAAAGGCGAGGAGGGTTTCCGCCTCCCGGGGGTCCGGCAGCTCTTCGGCCCGCCGGACGTCGTGCGTCTGCTCGTCCCATTCGATCTCGTCCTGCGCAGCCCGCGTCAAATAGGTATAGCTGGCGATCTTCCGGCGCAAATCGATTTTCCCCGCAAAGGGACGGTAGAGGATTTTTTTTGCCTGTGCTTCCTCTGTCCGTTCTTCAATATCCGGGACCGCCTCCAGGCGCGTGATCCGGATGGCGCCGCCCGATGCTTCTGCGAAATTCCGCATCGCCTCCAGCATCGTTTCGTCTGCTGCCTGCGCGGTGGCGTCCGCCGGACCAAAAAGATACGACGCGGCGCCGGCGGATGCGTTTTTGATGTTCCCCCAGACAAAATAACAGCGGTTTTTCGCCCGGGTCAGCGCGACGTACAGCAGGCGGCAATTTTCCGCCAGGACGTCGCGCTCGCAGAGCGCCCGATGCCGGTCGAGTTCCCCGGAGCCCAGATCGACGGTAATCCGCCAGTCGTTTGTCTCGTCGTGAAAAACCAGCGGCAGGCCGTCTTTTCCCTGCGGTCCCGTCTCCCAGGCAAACGGACAGAAGCAGACCGGATACTCGAGCCCCTTGCTTTTATGGATGGTCACGATGCGGACGCTGTTGCGGTCCGTCTCCAGGCGCAGCTGCTGATCTTCCTTCGTGCTGTCCGGCGCGGCCGACATGCTCTCGAGCCAGCCCAGCAAATCCGACGGCCGCAGGTTGCCCTGCGTCTGCGCCTGATGCAGAAGCCCCGCCAGATGCCCGTAGTTGGTGAGACGCCTTTCTCCGCCCTCCCCGGCGGCAATCCGTCTGCGGGCGCCATCCTCCTCCAGCAGCGTGAAAAACAAAGTCAGGAAACCCTTGCCCTGCCATAATCCGGCATAGCGGCGAAAACGGACGCGCCAGCTTTCCAGGCTTTCTTCCTCTTCCAGACAGGCGGCGATATCGCCCGCGCACAAACCGAAAAAGGGCGTCGTCAGGGCGGCCAGCAGATATCCTTCCTCTTCGCAATGAATCATTCCCAGCATGAGCAGACGAAAATCATGGACCTCGTCGGAGGCAAAAACGCTTTCCGACGAATAGATGACGGAAGGAATGCCGGCCTGCGCAAGCAGCGTTTTGAAGGCAATGGCCTCAGCGTTTTTCCGCACCAGAATGGCGATATGGCTTTCCTGGAGGGGCTCGGGACCGATCAGGGCCTTTTTTGCGCGGCCCAGCGCCAAGAGCCGGGCAATTTCGGCTGCCACCGCCCGGTTGATAAGCGATCGCGCAGGCCCGATCCCCAGCGCCGTCCCGTCTTCCCGGCCCGGAACAAACCACCACTCAAGCCCCGCCCCTCTCTCTCCTTCGATCGTCAGCGGCAAGATCGGCGCAACTATCGCCGGTTCGATCCGTTGGTAGGAAATCTGTTCGTAAACAAACGGCTGCGCGGGCTTTTCAAACAGGACATTGACCGCCTTCAGCAGCGGCGCTTCCGAACGCCAGTTGGTCGCCAGGGTAAAGGCGCGGTCGACGGACTTGGCCGCTCTCAAGTACGCGTAAATATCCGCGCCGCGGAAGCTGTAAATCGCCTGCTTCGGATCGCCGATATAAAACAGGGCCGCCTGCGGGTTTTCGCTCCGGCCGAAGACGGACTGCAAAATGGCGAATTGCAGCGGATCCGTATCCTGAAATTCATCCACCAGCACCGCCGGAAACTGCGCGCGCAATATCCGGATCAACGTTTCTGCGCCGTCCTCGCGCAGCGCTTCGCAGGCGCGCAGGAGCAGGTCGTCGAAATACAGAATTTTTTGCTTTTGTTTGAGGCGGGGAAATTCGCGCGCGGCCTCTTCGAGAAACTCTTTTTTCAGCCGGCCCAGATAGCGATCGAGAAGAGAAGCAAGTTTCTGCGACTGCGGCAGCAGAGCATCGACCAGGTCAAAAAGCGGATGCTCGGGCGTCGTTTTTTTGCTTTTGGTTTTGCTTCGCAAATAAGATGAGGCCAGTTTCTCCACAAAGGGGGGAAGCGGCCAGGGAAGCTCATCAGCCGCCGCCAGAATATCCGTTTTGCGGACCAGTTCGTCCACTTTGCTGCCGTAAACCGCGGCAGAAAGCGCCGGATCGGAAAGCAGCCCGGCGAGAACATCTCTGTCCTTGCGCCACAGCGCGCCAAACTGAAGAAAGGCGCCTTGCAGCAGGCCGATCTCTTTTTCCAGCTTTTCCGCTTCGATCATCTCGAAGTCGGGCACAACGGCGACGTCCGGGCCGTGGACAGACAGGCGTAAAAGCTTCCGCAATCCCTCCTGATCCATCTTCCGGTCAAGGGCGTGCGCCACGATCACGGAGTGGCTGCCGTAAAAACGACGGCGCCAGAAATCCGCGACGAACTCGCGCTCGAGCGCCTGCTGATTTTCGATCAGCTCCGCGTCAAATACCATTTTGCTGGCAAAGGCATGATCCGTCAGGATCCGCCGGCAGAAGCCGTGAATGGTATAAATGGCCGCTTCGTCGTAGCCTGCCAGCGCCTGATCCAGGGCACGGACGATTTCCGCGCGCTTTTTGTCTTCCGGAAATTGCGCGAGCAGGTGCGTCGCCAGTGGGTTCGCCAGTCGGTCCTCTGTCTTTTCGCCCATCATGGCCTTCCGGGTTTCGATGATGGTCCTGCGGATCCGTCGGCGCAGTTCGGCGGTCGCCGCGTTGGTGTAGGTGATGACAAGCAGCTGGCGAACGGAAAACCTTCTTTCTGCAAGCAACCGCAGGTACAGGCCGGCCAGGGCATGCGTTTTCCCGGTTCCGGCGCTGGCCTCGATCAGATTGACGCCCGCGAGCGGACAGGCGCTCACATCGAAAGGAATCATGAAGCCTGCTCCTTTTTGTTCAGAGCCCGGCAGAGGCTTCCCGCAATATCCGCCGCCGTTTTTTCAAATTCCGTGTCGAGCGGCAAATCGCCGGCAAAGCAAATCCGGCAGGCGGGATCATCGCCTTCCGCCAATGCCAGGCTGTATTCATCTCCCTGCCATGCGCTTGCGGCGGCCCACAGCGCGTCCGGCCGGGATTTGCCGTCGCGCCACAGCGCCCGCGCGTATTCCCAGGTCGTCCGGGGGAAAAATTTCAGCGGCCGGTTTAGACCGACAAAATAATAACGGATGAGCGTCGCCAGAATTTCTCCCGCGTTTTCAACCGGCCCGAGACGTTCGAGGACTTTTGAGCCGACGACCAGCGTTGTGCGCGGATACTCCGCCGGGACCGCGGCGTTGAGCGCCAGGTGGCGGATCCACACGCTGAAATAATCATGCGCCGTGAGTGTCGCCATCCGGTAATGCAGGCGGTGTGCGTCATAGAGGTGATCCACCCTGCCGGTCAGACGGCAGCCGCCGACGGCGATATCGACCATGAGGTCTTCCCGGGGACCGCCGCGGAAGGCCGCGACACGCCCGGCAAAGGTCCGGGCCTCCGAGGCCAGATTCCGGAAATAATAGTCACCCGCGGCGCCCACCGGCAGGACGCCTTCGGCACGCTTGCGCCGCAGCACGGACGCCTCGTCGCTGTTGGCGAGAAAGCTCTCCACCAGATCCTGGCGGATCCGGTAGGCGCCAAACGGATCAAGGTGGAACGGTTCGCTGTCGTCCGGGGCCTGGCGGACCGCCGCGGGCAATTTAAGCCCCAGGCGATTTTCCAGAAACGCCTTTGCCGGATTGCGGTAAAACGCCGTCAAATCGGCGATCGTGACGACACAGGGCAAAGCACCCGCTTCCGGAAGTCCTCCGGCGGCAAATGCCGTCCTTCTTTCCTTCCGGCTGAGAATCGCCCGCGCCGCCTCATAATCCTGCCTGGAATAGCTTGCGTATTTCGCATCCGCCCGGAAATTTTCCGCCGAAAAACCGTGCAGCGGATGTTTGCGCGTGATCTCCTCTGAAAGCGTCTTTTTGCCCGCTGCGCGATAATTCCTGTCCAGATAATCCAGAAGTTCCGACACCAGGCCGGAGGGCAGGATGTCGCTGTTGTCCTCGGCGCTTTGGCCGATATGGCTGATGATCAGATATTTGCCGGCCGAAATCAGCGATTCGAGAAAAAGGTACTGGTCATCCTGCCGCTGCGAGCGGTCTCCCGCCCGCCGCCGCGTTTCCATGACACTGAAACCCGAAAGCCTGTCCCGGCGCGGATACGCGTCGGAATTCATCCCCGCCAGACAGATGACGTCAAAAGGAATGCTGCGCATCGGCACCAGCGCGCAAAACGAAACGCCGCCGGCCAAAAAGCGTGTTTGGCCGCCCCGCCCGGCAAGCGCCCGCTCCAGGTAAGTTCGAATAATGGAAGCGTCCACCGGAGCAAGGCTTCCGGCGTGACGGCTTTCCAGGGAAAGCTCTGCGAGCGCCTGGCTTAAAAAGTAAACCTCCTGCCGGTACGCATCGGAAGACGGCAGAAAATCCGCCGCCATCCTCTTCAGAACGGAACTCCACCCGGCAAGCGGTCGGGCTTGCCGCAGCACATCTTTCCACTGGACAAGCTTTTCCCAGAAAGCCAGGAAACGGCCGAGCACTTCCGCCTGCGCAACTTCAATTTTCCCCCAGGGAAGAATGTCCGCAAACAGCTCTTCCGTGCGTCCGTCAAGGGCAAAGCCCGCAAAGAGGCGGTCCAGCCCCCGGCGCCACGTGTTCTGGTCGAAAGCCGGCAGATCGAACGCCCGCCGGTGTTCCGCGTCGATCCCCCAGCGGATCTGCGTGTCCGACACCCAGTGGCGGATGAGTTCCAGGTCCTCCGGCCCAATCGCCTGTTCCTCCGCGATGGCCGCGTTTTCCAGCACCGACAAAACTTCGCCGGCGGGAAAGCGGCCGAAGGCCAGATCCAGAAGCGACAGAAATCCCCGGCAGACGACGCTTTCGGAAAGAAGGCCGCGGTCGGCGATCGTGTAGGGAATCTTGGGCTCGCGCGTTTCAAAGACCGCTTCGATGAAAGGGGCGTAGGCTTCGATATCCGGCATCATCACCAGCACGTCCTCCGGAGTCAGAGCCGCGTTTTTTTCAAACAGAGACAGTAAAACGTCGTGCAGAACCTCCACTTCCCTGAGCGGAGTGTGGCAGGCGTGCACCTGAAGCGAATCATCTCCGGCGGAATATTCAGCCGGCGCGCCGGTGCGGCCATAAGGCTCCTCAAGCCGATAGATATCTCTCTGCACCGCGGTAAGCAGCCGGTCGCCTGCCGGCTCCGCAAACACTTCGATGTAATCCGCGTTGAGGCCGCTCATCAGGCGGAAAAAATCCCGGCCCTCAGCGCCCCAGGACGCCAGAAGCGCATTGGCGCTTTCCAGGTGCAGAAGGTCGTCGTCCGCCGCAGAAAGTCCGGCCGGCGCCCGGCCGAGCGCTGCGCCGATTTCCCGTCCCGAGCGGATGTCCGCCCAGAACTCCGGAGAGGGATTCCAGTAGTAATAATCGACCGGACGATGGGCCGAAAGAAGAAAAAACATTTCCAGAAAAGCGGGAGGCAGGTAGGAAATGCCGAAGACGGAAATCCGCGGGGGCAAAACCTCCGGCCGGCAAGGAACTTTTTTTACAGCGGACAAAAAAAGCCGCCTCGCCCGCGCCGGGTGCATGCCCTGCGGACGGGAATCCATGAGCCTGCGCCACAGCGCGGCCTGCCAGCGCTCACTGGCATCTCCGAGGCGGCCTTCTTCCCAGTCGAGAACCATCTGGGGCCGGAAAATCAGATACTGATCGAACGCCTGGGCGATTTGTCCGGCCAACTGATACCTTTTCGCCGGATCATCTTTTTCGCCCAGATAGCGGGCGACATCGCCAAATTCCTCTTCCCGGACCAGCCCGGGCAGCATTTCCCAAAGCGCCCAGGTCATGACGGAGGCGTCAAAATAAGGATCGGGAGCATAGCCGGGTATGAACGCGGCGAAGACTTCTTCCAGAAATTTGCGGGGAAAAGGAAAGCGGTAATTGGCCGCAATGCCGTGGAATTCAGCCAGCTTAAGCAGAATCCACTTGGCCATCCCCGCGCTCTGCACCACGACGGTTTGAGCCGCGAGCGGTTTTTCCGCGGGAGGCTCCGCCAGCCGGTCGGCCAGGCAGCGGACAAGTTTTTCCAGATTGTTGCCGACGATGACTTTCATGATTGATTTTTCCGCTTTCCTGAATTAAAAGGACAAATATCATAAATTCCATAAGTCTGATAAATATTTTTTTCAGGGCCGATGAACTACGTGCTCAATACAACGGATGATTACCACGTAAACGCGCTCCAGACGCTGGGCTGGGAGCTGACCGTCTGCAACGCGCTGGAACCGGAAAAGAGCCCCTGCCGCGGCGCGTTGCGCAATTCCGGCACTTTCGGCGTGCAGCTCTTCCACTTTCTTCAGCGCTTCGTTCCCTTCTCCGGCATCCGGAGCGTTCTCGAAGTCGGCGGCGGACTGGGATACCTGATGCGTGATTTTCTGTCGCTGGCCCCGCATCTGGCCGCCTCTATGCTCGACATTTCGCCTTACCTTCTGCAAAAGCAAAAAGAAACGCTGGTGAACCATTCCGTCCGTTATGGCCGGGCGGACTTCCTCACAATGTCCATCAGCGACCTCAAACCTTTCGACCTGGTGATCCTGAACGAAAACCTGGGCGATTTTCCCACGCTGGTGGCGCAGAGCGACGCCAAGAGAGACGCTGATCTGCAAACCCGGCGCTGGGTGGACAAAATCAACGACATCCAGGAAGAATTTTCACTGGAATTCGAAGAGGGGGAAAGCGTCAACATCGGCGCTTTGTGCGTTGTGGAAAGGCTCTGCGGTGCGCAGATTCCCTACATCTACTTAAGCGAACACAGCTGCGAAGCGGCCATGCAGAATCCGCATTTTCCCCTGCACCATTTTCAGGGACCGGGGAAACCCGAAAAAATTCCCTTGAAGGGCCATGCGGAATTTACCGTCAAATTTTCCCATCTGGTGACCATCGCCCGGGCTTTCCGCTATAAAGTGGTCCGCGGCCAGTACACCGACATTCTGCCTCTGGCGCTGAACGACCGGGTCCAGGCCGCCATGCGCGCCGGCGCGCCGCTTTCCGACGAGCAGGAAATTCTTCAGCAGTTTATTTATGATTTGTACAAGTATGAATATCTGGTGCTCATTTCCGATTCTCTGAAGAAAGGATAAAAAAATGAAAACCGGCTTCATCTTTGTCGTCTTCTTGTTTCTCATCGCTTCTCTGAGCGCCGATGCCCTGGCTTTTCGCTGCGGCGCCGGGCTCGTCACCAGCGGCGACACCAAAATGCAGGTCCTGGTAACCTGCGGCAAACCGACCGAGAAGGAAAAAGTCTGCGGCAATCGCCCGAACACGTCCGATGCCGACTCCTCCGGCAAAACCGTTCGCTCCCGGAAATGCCCGGGCAAGGCGGAGGTCTGGTATTACAACTGCGGCGATAACGACTACATTCACGCACTGACTTTCGAGGAAGGCGTCATTGTCCGGGAAAACACGGTCGGCCGCGGCAAAGGGCCTTCCGATTGCCGGGGAAAATGAAAAGCTTTTCCTATTCTCCTGCCGGTTCCGCTTTTGTGACGTTACGGTGAGTTTTTGCTTTTGTGCCGTTGAGGAAAATGCAGGCGGGCGTTCAACCGGTCGGACCGGCCTCGATGAGGCGGATCATCTCCTGCGGATCGGCCGTCGGCAGAGAACAGGAAAAGTGCGCGCAGACATAGGCGGTGGCGCGTCCTGCGCGTGAAGCATACGCCTGCGTCCAGGGCGCAAGCGTTTCGATGTCCGTCCTCTCTTCGCCGTCGGGAAGGAAAATCACCACCTTGCCGGGAGCGTAATGCCGCTTCAGCGCGGCAAACATGGCCTGTGTATCAGGGTTTTCTTTTCGGCCGGCGATGAGCACTTCCGCGGCCGGCCCGACGGCAAAATCAAGTCCGCAGAGAAAATGCGTGAACGCCGCGGGCATCGCTTCCGCCGCGGCGCAAAAGGCCCGGTAGATCTCATGCGCCTGCGCGTCGAGGTCCGCGTCTCCGGTGATCCGCGAGAGGCGCAGCGCATTGAGGAAGGAAACGGAATTTCCCGACGGAATCGCCCCGTCGTACAGTTCCTTGGGGCGCACCGGCAGCTTTTCCGCTGCGCTGGACGTCAAAAAAAATCCGCCGTTTTGCTCATCCTGGAAAAAGGCCGCCAGGCGGGATTGAAATTCCAGCGCTTTAAACAAATGTCCGGCATCCAGCGTCGCTTCGTAGAGTTCCAGAAGCGCCCAGACGATAAAGGCATAATCGTCAATGTGGCCCTCAACCGCCGCCTGCCCGTCCCGGTACCTGTGCCACAGGCTTCCGTCTTCCCTCGTCATCCGTTCCGTGATGAAACGCATCGCCCGGAGCGCGGCTGCCGCGTAATCAGGGTCGTCGAAAACCTGCGCGCCGCGGGCCAGCGCTGCAATCATGAGGCCGTTCCAATCGGCGAGAATCTTGTCGTCCTTGTGGGGGGAAACCCGTTTTTCGCGCGCGGCCAAGAGTTTTTTCCCGATAGCCGCGAGGCGCGCCTCTTCCGCCTCCGTCACATCCCGGCTTTCTTCGGCGGATACGGGTTGGCGGTGGAGAATAAAATGGCCCGCGGGAAATTCCCTCATGCCCGGCAGGTCCAGGTCGTCCGGATGGCGATAGACGGACAGACACAGGTCCGCTTCTTCCTGCGACAAAAGGGAGCGGATTTCTTCTTCCGTCCACAGGTAGAACTTCCCTTCCTCGCCTTCGCTGTCGGCATCTTCGGCGGAGTAAAAGCCTCCCCGGGCGTCCGTCATGTCGCCGAGGACATAGGAAAAGATTTCGCGCGCCGTTTTTTCGTATTCCTTCTTGCCAGTCGCCTGGTAAAGCTCGATATACGCAAGCGCCATGAGCGCCTGGTCGTAGAGCATCTTCTCGAAATGCGGCACGACCCAGCGGGCGTCCGTGGAATAACGGTGAAAGCCGAAGCCGATCTGATCGTATATTCCGCCGCGCCGCATATTTTGCAGCGTCCGCTCCGTCATCCGCAGCGCCCCGGTCTCGCCGGTGCGCTTCCAGTAGCGCAGGAGAAAGAAAAAGTTGTGCGGCGACGGAAATTTCGGCGCGGCGCCGAATCCTCCGACCGCCGGATCGAAACTCAGCGCAAAGGAGCGGTATGTCCGGTGCAGCAGGTCTCCTCCCACCTCCCCGGCGCGGCCGGAATCCGGGCGCCGCAGGGCGGCGGTTATTTCTCCGGCCGCGGCAAGGACCTCCGGACGCTTGGTCCGCCAGAGGGTTCTGACCTGGGGAATCATGTCGATGAGCCCCACCCTTCCGTAGCGCGTCTCCCGGGGAATGTAGGTGGCGGCAAAAAAGGGCTTGAGATCCTGTGTCATCATCACGGTCAGCGGCCATCCGCCGCTCTGCGTCATAAGCCGGCAGGCCATCATGTAAACCGCGTCGATGTCCGGGCGCTCCTCGCGGTCCACCTTGATGTTGATGAAGGCATCGTTGAGCAGGGCAGCCACTTCCGCATCCTCAAAGGATTCCCGCTCCATGACATGACACCAGTGGCAGGTGGAATAGCCGACGGACAAAAAGATCGGCTTATCCTCGAGACGGGCGCGGGCAAACGCTTCGTCTCCCCACGGATACCAGTCCACCGGATTATGCGCATGCTGAAGCAGATAAGGGCTTTTTTCGTTGATCAGACGGTTGGCGTTTTTCATAGGGTTTTGTCCTGCAGAACCTCCGCAATTGCCGCGAGCCCCGCCGGATCGGTCGCAAGCGTCGTATGCCCGACGTCCGGAACGATCCGGATCTCCGCGTGCGGCTGATCTTCGGCAAGGGCCTTCAGATACTTTTGCGGATCAAACAATTCGTCTTTTGCTCCCACCAGCAGCGTCAGGGGCCGGGTGATGCTTTTCAGATCGGCGGAATAATTTCTGTGCATGCCGAAATTGGCCCAGAGACGATAGGAATACGCTGCCGTCAGATAAGGCGCCGTCTCCGGAGGCACGCCGAAAGCGACGACGGGCAGATGCCCCAGATATTTTTGTCCGGGTCCGTCCAGCAGCGTGATGGCGACAATTCGCAAAACGCTGGCTTGCGCGTGCCGGCCGTTGTCGGGACGGGTCGTCGGGTGGTCATAGCGGATAAACGGGGCAAGAACGACATAACGGTGAAAAAGCTCCCGGCGGCTGCCTGCCGCAAACCGCAGAACAAAACCGCCGCCCGATGAAAATCCGACCAGGGCAACGTCTTTTCTGCCCCGGAAGAATTGCGTCATAAAATCTTCCAGATCGTCTTCGAGCTGTCCGATGTAATCGACGTCGCCCCTGCGTCCGGAATCTCCGTGTCCGCGCATGTCCAGGGTGTAAACATCCATGTCGTTTTTCCGCAGATATTCGGCAAGGGCATGCATCGATCGGCTGGAAGCGGTCGATCCGTGAATCAGGATGACCGTCTGCCGGGCCAGGGCGGCCGGATAAGCGCGATAGGCAAGCTTTGTTTTGTCCCGCGCTGTCCAGTATCCGACCGGCGGCAGCGTCGAAAAATCCATGGTCC
>DBPV01000119.1 GCA_002304995.1 Syntrophaceae bacterium UBA1411 | reverse complement strand
CGCCATGCGGACAATGGTGCTCACGGTCGGATGCGTCCGCACGTCCTTGACTTTTTCTCCCAGGCACCAGACTTCCCGGCCGTCATTCAAGCTCTCCAGATACTGCTCAACTGTTTTGATCATACGCTTTACTCCTTATGTGTTGATATCGTCAGACAAAAAATGAAACGTCATTTTTATCTTCGTTCCTGGAACGGGTTGTCGGGCGCGGCATCTCCGGCCCCGGCACACCACCGGAGCATATCCCTGGCCAAAGCAGATGCCGCAATGCCTGTGCGCCCCGGCCTTGTGCGCGATAATTTCCGAGCCGGCTGCGCCGGGTCCGGAAACCCGGCGCAGCCTCGACTCTCCGCGTGTTACTTCTTGCTTTTCGCGATTTCTTCGTCGCGCAGAATCTTGCGCAGGATCTTGCCGACCGCGGACTTCGGCAGCTCTTTGCGAAATTCGACGAGCTTCGGCACCTTGTAGGGCGCGAGCTTTTCCTTGCAGAAGGCGATGATTTCCTTGTCGGTGGCTTCGACACCCGGTTTCAGAACGATGAAGGCTTTTACCGTTTCCCCGCGGTACGTGTCGGGCACGCCCGCCGAAACCGCCTCGGCAATCTTGGGATGCTGGTACAGGACTTCATCGACCTCGCGGGGATAAATATTGAATCCGCCGGCGATGATCATATCTTTCTTGCGGTCCACGATGTAGAAATAACCGTCTTCGTCCATCTGCGCAATGTCGCCGGTGGAAAGCCATCCGTCCTTCAACTGGTTGGCCGTTTCTTCCGGGTTCTGCCAGTACTCCTGCATGATCGTGGGACCTTTGATCAGAATTTCACCCGGTTCGCCGGGTTTGACATCATTGAGACCCGTTTCCACGTCGACCAGGCGGACTTCATTGCCGGGATACGGACAGCCGATGGATCCCGCCTTGTGGCGGAGAATCGGAATGCTGATGCCGACGGAAGCCGTTTCGCTCATGCCCCAGCCTTCGTTGAAAAAGATTCCGATGTCCTTGACCCGCTGGATCAGCTCGACGGGCATGGGGGCGCCGCCTGTGCTGAGCAGGCGGATCTTGGCGCCCAGGTCGAGTTCGGCGGCTTTGGGATGGTTGACGATCGCCGTCACCATCGTCGGCACGGTCGGGAAGTACGTGATTTCATCGACGCTGGCCAGCACGGCCATGAACTCTTCCAGTTCGAATCTCGGAAACATCACCTGCGTGGCGGCGTTGAACATTCCCCAGTTCATGGAAAACGTATTGCCGTAAATATGGAAATAGGGAATGGCGGCGATGACGGCCCGCTGCGCGTGGGGAATGTAGGTCGTGATGGAATTTCCCCAAAGCGAGCCCTGCAGGGTGCCGGCGATGAGGTTGGAATGCGTGAGCAGCGCGCCTTTCGGCAGCCCCGTCGTGCCGCCTGTAAACTGGATCAGCGCGGGGTCTTCGGACGTCACATTGACTCTCGGCATGCTTTCATCCGTGGCGCTTTCCACCAGTTCGGAAAAATGCTTCCAGCCCTCCTCGAGATCGAGGCTTTTCGCCGTGCTCACCGGGAATCCCTGGATGTAATCGGTCACTTTGGTGATGATGACGTTTTTCAGCCCCAGCTCCTTGGCCAGCGGCCGCATCACCGGCAGAACCGTGTCGAATGTGAACAGCGTCTGCAAACCGGAATTTTCCATCATGAACTTGAGCTCGTCATGGGTGTAGAGGGGGTTCATGTTCACGACGATCGCGCCCGCCGACAGAGCGGCGTAGTAAGCGACGATGTACTGGGGGCAGTTGGGAAGCGCCAGACCCACGCGGTCGCCTTTCTTCACGCCCATCTTGATCAGGGCGTTGGACAGCCTGAGCATCTGGGAGCGGATCTGGCGAAACGTCATCGTCGATCCGTAGATGTTGGTCGCGGCCTTGCGGGGAAACATGGTGGCCGCCAGATGAACCAGGCTCTGAACGGGGATTTTCGGGAACTGAATGGTGTGCGGGACATTATAATCGTAATACTTTACCCAGGGTTTTGCTTCAAACATCGGATACCTCCTTAAAAAAAATGGTCTCGAGACAAACGCTCGCGCCTCGTTATTTTTTTATATCGTTTGAACGCCATATCCGTCCCGACTCTTCATCCCGATCTTCTGAAAAAAAAACGTCAGACGAAAGAGATTTTCTCCGAAATTGCTCTGAAAAGAACAGGCGGGGGAAATTTAAAAAACCACAAAATACTCCTGTGTCCGAAAAGCTGTCTACAAATTTTCTATCCGGCACTAACCGATGCCAGTGCCTTTCATACACGATAATTTCTTTATATTCAACAGATTTTATAAATATATTTACTTTGTTATTGCAAATATTTACGCACTTATGTTAAACAGACGTATGTTTTATTCCGGAGGAGCTTGCTTTTACCCGAACGGTCTGGTATTGATGCAGCATCTATTGGAAAATTCTGTCATTGCCCCTGCATAACCAGCCATGCAGCCGGATTATGGTTTTACTGCCGACGGGCGTCAGGTCCGGAAAAATGAAAACACCGGATCCCTTAAGGAAACATGCGAAACGTTGCCGACCGGAAAGGAGAAACATGAACGATCAGCTAAGCAGCAAGGAGCCTAGCGCCGCGCAGACACTGCCGGAAACGGGCAGCCAGGAAGCCGTCAACAAAAGACAGGCCCAAATCGTCAAGAAAGCCTCGCGCCTGTTCATCAAGAAGGGCTATGCCCAGACCACCATGCGTGATATCTCCAAGGCGACGGGCATCAATCTGGGAAATTTGTACAACTATATCAGCAGCAAGGAAGACATTTTGTGCCTTGCCTTCGAAACGTATCACGACCCGGCCATTGCCTGGCTGGAGCGCAAGGGCGTTCTCACCATTGAAGATCCGAAAGAACAGCTGCAAACCGCCCTGCATCAGATGCTGGTCATGACGCATGACGCCATGAACGACATTCTGATGATGTACCGTGAAACGCGTGTCCTGCCTCCCAAATTTCTGAAGATCGTCCTGAAAAAAGAAAGCGATCTCGTCGACTTTTTTGAAAAGATCATCGCCCGGGGCGTAGAAAAAAAGGCTTTTCACGTTCGGGATCCCTATTTTGCCGCCAATATGCTTGTTTTTCAGCTGTCTCTGTATCCTTTGAGAAGCTGGAATCTGAAGCGCTACTCCCGGGAAGACTTCCTGACCCTGACGGAGGAAACCATCCTCAAGGCCATCATTCCCGATTGCGCGTAAATTTTTGCCAAGGAGAATATCATGAATGCCTTTCGTCACCTGTTGTCCCCACTGACCATCAAATCGATGACCCTCGCCAACCGCGTCGTCATGCCCCCCATGGGAACCAATCTGGGAAACGCCGACGGCACCGTCAGCGACGAGAATCTCGCCTACCTGAAACGCAGGGCCCAGGGACGACCCGGCCTGATCATCACAGAGATCGCCGGCGTTCATCCCGACGGCCTGGTATCCCCGCACGAGCTTGCGGCTTATGACGACCGCTTTCTTCCCGGCCTTGGCCGGATGGCCCGGGCCGCCCACGAAGCGGGCTGCAAAATCGCCCTGCAAGTGCACCACAGCGGCCGCGAAAGCCTCTATTTGCTGGGCAAGGGACGTGCCGTGGCGCCTTCGGCGATCCCGAGCATCGTCTTCAAGGGCGCTCCCCGTGAAATGACGAAGGCGCAGATCGAAGACGTGATTGTGGATTTCGGCCGGGCGGCGGCCCGGGCAAAGTCCGCCGGATTCGATGCCGTGGAAATTCACTGCGCCCATGGCTATCTGCTGACGCAGTTTTTGTCGGCCCTTTCCAACCAGCGCAGCGACGAATACGGCGGCCAGACGCTCCGGGAGCGGTCGCGCTTCGTTCTGGACGTCATCCGGGAAATCCGGCGGCAGGTGGGCGCCGATTACCCCGTCTCCATCCGCATCTCGGCGGAGGAGTTCATCAAGGGCGGCTACAGCGCGGACGACATGCAGAGTATCGCGCCTGATTTCGTACAGGCCGGCGTCGACATCATCCACGCGTCTTTCGGCACGCACGGCAGCCCCGGCGGCATCACCCAGGCGCCGGCTGAATTTGCCCCCGGATTCAACGCCTGGCTGGCCCGCAAAATGAAAGACGTCGTGTCCGTCCCCGTCATCGCCGTCGGACGCTTCACCGATCCCGCAGCGGCCGAGGAATCGCTGGACCGCGGCGACGCAGATCTGATCGCTTTCGGCCGGCAGTTTCTGGCGGATCCCGACTTCCTGGTGAAAGCGCAGGAAGGCCGGACGGAAGACATCCGCCTTTGCATCGCCTGCAATCAGGGGTGCATCGAGCGGGAAATCCTCGGCGAGGGCAACATCCGCTGCTCCATCAATCCTGAAACCGGCCAGGAAACGCTGTATCCCCGGGAAAAAACATCCCGGCCGAAAAACGTCTGGATCGTGGGAGCGGGCCCCGCGGGTCTTACGGCGGCCGCCGAGGCGAACCGTCTCGGACACCGCGTTACGCTTTTTGAAAAAAAGAACATCCTGGGCGGCCAGATCCGCTACGCGCAGATTCCGCCGCACAAGGAAATTTACGGCCAGTGGATCGACTGGCTGATCGGCCAGGTCCGCAAAACGGGCGTCGCCATTAAAAGCGAAACGGAAGTGGACGAAGCACTGCTCAAAGAAGGGAAACCGGACGTTGTGATTC
This sequence comes from Syntrophaceae bacterium UBA1411, assembly GCA_002304995.1. Lineage (GTDB taxonomy): Bacteria > Desulfobacterota > Syntrophia > Syntrophales > Smithellaceae > UBA8904. The sequence continues at coordinate 60,784 of DBPV01000119.1, read as the reverse complement.
TGGCCACCGGCGGAGAAAAGCTGGTTCCGCCGATTCCGGGGATTGACGGCGCAAAGGTTTGCGACGCCTGGCAGATCCTCGACGGCCGGATCGCTCCCGGAGAAAACATCGTCATTATCGGCGGAGCGCTGATCGGCATGGAAACGGCCGATTTCCTGACCGAGCGGGGCAAAACCGTCACGATCCTGGAAATGCTCAAACGCTCGCCCGTCCTCAAGATCACCTCCCACGGCTACATGCTGCACAAACGCCTGCGGGACCGCGCCTGCAAGCTTCTCTTCGGCGCCCGCGTGACGGCGATCGACGAGGCGGGCGTCACGTTCAGCGCTGAAGGACAGACCTCCGTTATCTCCCCCGTGGATCAGGTGGTCGTCGCCGCCGGCATGAAACCCTCAAACGCCCTGGAAACCGTTTGTACAAAACTCGGCATTGCGTTCAAAACGGTGGGCGACGCGAGTTCACCCCGCCGGATCATCGAAGCCACGGATGAAGGCGCGCGGGCCGCCTGGGAGCTGTGATTTCCCGAACCGCCTCATAAAAAAGGGGGACGGGAAGCAACAGACTTCCCGTCCCCTTCTTGTTTCATCGTTCAGTGACCGTTTAAGCCAGGAATTTCTTTTCCACACCGCGGAGAATCTCTTCCGCCTCTTTCACGACCTTCTGCACCATGTCGTCGACTTTGGGCATGTCGCCGATGCGCTGTGCGCATTCGCCGGCGGCCATCATCGCCTTTTCCCGATCGCCGTCATAAACCGCCTTGATCGATTCGAGTTCATACTGAATCAGTTTCATGTCGATGGTGGTATAGTCATCGGGCGTTCCCAGAAACACGCCCGGGGATTTTTGGAGCGTGTTGACCGCATGCTCTTCGCTGCGCTTGTTTTTAATCCAGCGCGCGGGGCCGACAAAGCCGCGGGCCACCAGCGTGCCCCGGTCTCCGGCCGCCACGACGCCTTCCTTCCAGATCTGGTGAAAATCGCTCTCCTGGGTGGACAGGAAACGCGTGCCCATCTGCACGCCGTCTGCGCCCAGAACCAGAGCGGCCGCCAGCGTTTTGCCGTCGCAGAAACCACCGGCGCCGCATACCAGCGTCTTGTCGTCGGAAACCGCTTCCACCACGGCCGGCAGCAGAATCATCGAGTGCACCGGCTCCCAGGAGGTGTGGAATCCACCCTCGTGGCCGGAAGCGACGATGACATCCACGCCCGCCTTCTTGCAGCGCTGCGCGCCCTTCACGGACGGAACCACGTGCATCCAGGTAAATCCCGCGCCTTTGATCTTGTCGCGCCAGGGAACGGGATCGCCCGCCGATGTGAAGATCACCTTGAAGTGTTTTTTCATGTCGGGATTTTTCTCCCGCACTTCAATCGCCTTGCTGATAATGATATCCGCTTCCTTGGCCATTTCCGCGGACACCATCACGTTGATGCCGAACACGCCGTTCTTGTCCTTCGTCAGACGGTATGTCCGCTGCAGGACCTTCTCCATCGCGGTTTCCATATCGTCATCCGGATTCGCCTCGGCGCTCTTGATCCAGGCGTCATACACAAACGGCTGCATGTCCCTGCCGGTCAAACCGCTTGTGGACAAGAGCCCCAGCGCGCCGGCATTGGCCGCCGCAACGCCGAGGTTATTGTTGGAAAACGGGCCCATTCCCGCCTGGATGATCGGGTATCTCGTTCCGATCAGGTCGCAAAGTCTTGATTTAATCATGAAACGCCTCCTTTAAATTGATTTTAAAATGATTCCTCCGTGCGCATTGCGCGCAGCGATAAAACGGACGTTCATTTTGCTTTTTAAATTATCGTCGTTATTTTGTCAAGAATTTTATATTGTTAAACATATAGTTTATTTAAATCATCGATAATTTTATCGAATATCCACAGAAAGGATGCTTAAGAAAGCGTCGATCCGCTCTCTGGCTCGAGCACCTTCTGCCCGGCGGTTTGCCGCGAGGATATAAGCAAAAAAGCCATCCGGTCTTTCGGCTCCGCTCCGGGGCGGCCGGAAGGAAAATAAACATACGTCCGTTTTACAATATTTTCAGATAGTTCAATATGTAATTGATATTACGAATTATTTTTAAGCTCATATCTCGTTGACTTTAATTAAACATTAGTATAAATAAAAAGACGTTAAGCAGTACTTAAACGCCGTTTTATTTTTTTGACCGGATTTCAAAGCAATTGCCGGCCGGTTTTCCGGCCGCCCGGAGGTACAATAATATGAAACCGTAAACGCGACCCGGTATTCCGGCACCGACGACACTTCCGGGAAACGTGACCACTGCCGTGCCCGCCATGCCGCCTCCGGAAAAGACCGAACGCCAACGTCTTGCGGGATCATCAATTTTGTCATCAGGAGGAAAGTAAAATGAAGCAGATGGGTAAGTATTTTGCAGTCGTTTTTCTCACGCTCTTCGTCTGGTCCGTGGCTGCCGCGAGTCCGACCGCCGTGTTTGCGGCGAAAGCGGACAAGGCCGCCAAGGCGCCTAAAGCCGCCGCCACGGTGAACGTGGCTAAAATGGGGGACATGTCGGACTTCGATCCGGGCAACCCCGTCACGCCTACCGGCGACACGATCAAAATCGCCGTCGTCGCGGCCTTCTCCGGACCCAGCGCCTACAACGGACAGATTTACTATGCCATGGTGCAGTGGGTGGCCCATGACATCAACAAACGCGGCGGCCTTCTGGTGGACGGCAAGAAAAAACTGATCGAAGTCATCAAAGCCGATCACCAGTCCAAAGTGGATCAGTGCAAAAAGGTCACCGAGCGGATGGCTCTGCAGGAGAAAGTTCACTTCTTCTGGGGAACGGACGGCAGCCACTTCATGAAAGTCATCAACGACACCGCCCGCAAGTACAAGATCATCGCCATCAACGCCACCTGCATGTCCGACGACCTTCAGGACGCGGTGAACTTCTCGCCCTACGCTTTCCACGCGACCTTCTCCACCGCTTCCGTCGCGCGCGGCCTGGCTTACTACTACGGCCAGATCCGCAAAAAGGAGAAAAAATTCTACATCCTCAATCAGGATTACGCCTTCGGCCGCCAGTTCGCGGAAGATTTCAAACAGGGCCTGAAGGAATACTACCCCGAAGCGCAGGTGGTGGGTGAAGATTACCATAAGCTGTTCCTCACCGACTACGCTCCCTACCTCACCAAAATCAAGGCTTCCGGCGCCGAAGTCATTTTCACGGGCGACTGGCTTCCGGATGCGGGCAACCTGCTGAAACAGGCTCGCCAGATGGGCATCACCCTGCCTTTCGCCAACGTCTACGTGGACGAACCCAACTATCTCAACGAAACGGGCGTCGAAGGCACCAAGGGTCTGGTGAATATCAGCGCTTACTATGACACCACTCCCTTCTTCAAAACCAAGGAGCACATCAAACTCTACACGACCTGGAAGGAGCAGCAGAAAAAATGGAAGACGCTTCCTTACAGCAGCATCGCCTTCCAGCACTTCACGGCCAACGCCGCCGGCTGGGTCATGACGACCTACTGGGCGATGAGCGTTCTGGAACGGGCGCAGAGCACCGATCCGGAAAAGATCATCAAAATCTGGGAAAACGACAGTTTCGAGTATATCAACGGCAAGGTCGTTAAAATGCGGGCCTGCGATCACAAGGCGATCATGGATCTCGGCGTCACCGAGTACGTGCCGCCTCAAGAGCAGAAAGTCGCAATGAATATTCCTCCCTACTTCTGGTTTAAAAACGCCTCCTACACGGGGCCGGTTTACAAAGTCCCGGCCGCCAAGGTTCTTCCCCAGATGGATCAGAAACTGGATCGCTGCAAGGGAAAGAATGAATGGGGTGAGTAAGTCCTAAAGGTACCCCCTTGTGGAACAATCGCCGGAGCGAGGCCATGGAACACGGCTTTGCTCCGGCGATGCTTTTAACGCGCGCCCCAATCCCCCGCGGCATGCGCTCTCCCGCCGCCGGCTCCACCGCCTGAATGAAAAAAGCAAAACCTGCCTGCCTCCTTCGGGGCATTTTTTACAATCGCCTTACTGTCCTTGTTGTTTTTTGCCCCCAAATCCGTTAAATACGGCTCAGCAAATCGGCAAACGCCGCTGTGGTCCGGTCGCTTGATGAAAGGAAAGCATCATGAAGGCAAAAAACGCAAACCCCCTCCTCGCATACCTGAAAAAAGTGATCCCCATCTGGACACTTTTGTTTCTGCTCCTCATTTCGTCCTGCTCGCCCACCGATTCGGTGCGGCCGGCGCTCAAAATTTTCACGCTGGCCGTACCCAGTGCAACGGAGCTGTATTTCGGAGAAAAGAGGGATTTTTACGTGGTCGCCTATTTTGAGCAGGGCGCTCCCGTGTTGAGCAACGTCCGGATCGAGCTTTTCCGCGGCGAAATTCCGCTCGGAGCGCCGGTGCGCCTCCTCGAAAGCCGGCTGGATGAAAACGGCGTGACGCCGGATGCGGCCATTTTGCAACACTACGCCGAAGGCCAGGGCTGGAACCTGGACAAGGCGCCTGATCTCGTCCTCGCTCCCGGAGGATTCCGTTATCCCGGAAACAAGCTCCTGGTCACCCAGAAATATTTTGCGGGCATCATTCTGGGCGGCGCCACGAAAGATTTCGACACCGACTACGTGGATGCATCCGGTGCGCCGCTCGAAGATCTCACGGAAGGCGTTTATACGCTGCGGGTGACGGTCTTCTCGCAGGGATTCATCCTGCAGGCCGAAACGCTCAAGCTGTATTTCAAACCCGTCTTCAAGCTGTTCGGCGCCTTCCAGCCCGCCAACCACGAAAGCAAGTTGAAAGCGTACGCGGCGGCAAACGGCTACCGGGTTTTCCTGGATCCCTTCGCCGGCTATTTCTTTCCCGAAGGCTACTCCGTCGGAAACTACAAAATCAACAAACGCTGGCGGCCGCAAAATTCCCTGGAAGTCGTCAATACCGTTAATGGAACATCTTACGGCACGCCGGAAAACGCGCGGATCGGCTTCATCCTGTATAACCTGGTCGAATCCGGCACCACGTCCCGCCTGGAAATCGGCAAAGCCCTGCTGACAGGCGTCATCGACAGCCCCAACACTTTTTTCTTCCGCTATGACATCGGCGAGCCGGAAATCGTCTATGTCAACAGAGCCTCCGAGGAGAAAACCCTCGCAGGCGCGATCGTCGCCTTTGCTTCCGCCGACCGCCTCGCGCTCACGCGGGCCGAAATCCGGGCGCGCGGCACGGGCGACGGCGACAACCGCTACAACCTCTACGACAGAACACCCAAAACGCAGGACCTCAATCTGGCCGACGGCCTCCGGATAGCCGACGGCGAGGAATTCAGCGTTTACGGCGTCGTCAAACCGATCGCGACATCCGTGACCGAGACGTCTTACCTTTACTACGCGGCCGACAACCGGATCGCCCGCATCCGCTACCGCATCCGCAACGCACAGGGTGAAGAAGTCGCCGCAACCGTCCGCGAGATCAATCTGGGAAGGATCTACCTTGCCGACGAACCGGAACGGCTGTTTTATTCGATATTCGAATTCGAGCATGAATTTGATTTTGGCGCCCTTCGCCTCGCCCCCGGAACGTACACGCTGGAAACAACGGCCCTGGACGTGCCGGGCGACGAGGTGGCGGGAACGTTCAAGGCGATCACCGTACAATACGCTCTGCACTGAACCATCCGTCATGCGCCGATTGAGCCTTTTAACGGCAAAGCGCAAACGACGCGAACAGACAGCAGGCAAGCAAGGAGGCAGGCAATGGATGAAAAGATTCGGGCGGCCCTTTTTCAAAAAATCGCACAGGAACCCTTCAGTCGGAAATTCGGAATTTCGCTTACGGAAGTGAGACCGGGCTTTGCCCGGGTGGAAATGACGTTCACCGACGACATGGAGAACATGTTCGGCATGGCGCACGGCGGCGCAATTTTTTCGCTGCTGGACGCGGCTTTCGAAATCGCCTCCAACTCGCACGGCACGATGGCCGTCGCCCTCAGCATGAACATCACGTATCTGGCCTCCCCCGCCAGGGGAGCCAGACTGACGGCGGAAGCAAAAGAAATCAATAAAACGCGCCGGACCGCGGCCTACGATCTTCGCGCCGCCGACGAAGCGGGAAAGCTTTTGGCAACCTGTCAGGCGCTCGTGTACCGGCTGGAAAAGCCCCTGCCGTTTTTAGACGATTAACGCCGTTGCATCCCCCGGCCGTTTCGGCTACAATGCCGCCCACTGCATCGAAAAAAAAAGGAGAAATGAAACGTGAATCAAACGCCTGTCCGGATCCTGCGCCTCTCCGTTGTTTTGCTGCTTGCCTTTGCCGTGGCGGCCTGCACGCCGTCCAACAAGACGCTCACCCCCGACACGGCGAGCCTGATCGTCCCGCTGACCCTCAGCGACTACACGCCGCAATTCGGCGGCACCCTGCCCGCATACAAGGGAAAGACACTGTGCCTGTCGAATATCCGCAACGACGCGCGCAACACGACCAATTTCTCCTATTACAGCAAAGACAACCGCGTGAAATATTCCCTTTCCAACAAGGCCAACACGCCCATGCAGCTCATCCCCAGCTTTTTCTGGTACGCCTATCAGAAAGGTTTCGGTCACGCGGGGCTGACGGTTGTGGACCGCTGCACGCCGGACGTGCCTGAGCTGTGGATCATCTTCCGATCCTTCAATGACGAAGAGCTCAAATTTACTGTGACGCTGCTGGAAAACGGAGAGACGATCTTTCATAAGGATCTGACCATCATTGCAGGCCCGGCCGCCGAGCGCAGTCCGGAAAAACTGCAGGCCCGGGCCTATCGCATGATCGATCTCACGGTGAAAACGATTCTCGGCACGCCGGAGTTTCAGGCGGGATTTCTGTAGACCGGCGCCGGTGTATTTGCCTGATCCATCGTCTGCGGCTTTTAATCCTGCAGGGTCACGATCAGATATTTTTTCTTTCCCTTGCGGATGCGCAGCTCGCCTTCGGTAAAATCAGCAGCGGACAGCTTTTCATCGACCGTCTTGACCTGGCGCAGGCCCAGATGGATGCCGCCCTGGTCGATCAGGCGCTTGGCCTCCGACATGGACTGCGTAAGCCCCGCCCTGGCGCAAAGCGAGGTAATGAGAAGCCCCGCGTCGATATCGGTGCGGGCGACAGTGAAACGGGGAATGGCGGACGTGTCGGCCGCCGGCGCTTCGCGCGGAATGTCGCTGGCCGGAAACAAATCGGCGTCCACCGGCCGCGCATGAAACGCTTCCAGAGACGCGCGCCAGGCGGCGCGCGCCGCCTCGGTCCCGTGCGTGACCTTGGTGGCTTCATACGCCAGAACGGTCTTGGCCATATTGAGCCGTGCGTCCGCCAGCGTTTTCACGACGGCGATGTCCGACAGCGGCAGAAAAGTGAAGAGCTTCAAAAAACGCTCCACGTCGGCATCGTCGCAGTTGACCCAGTACTGGTAATACTCGTAGGGGGTGGTGAGCCCGGCGTCGAGCCAGACCGTTCCCTTTTCCGTCTTGCCCATCTTCTGGCCCAGCGACGTCGTGATGAGCGGAAACGTCAGCGCGTGGGCATCCTTGGCTTCGACCTTGCGGATGAGTTCGGTCCCGGCCAGCATGTTGCCCCACTGGTCGTTGCCGCCCATCTGCAGCGCGCAGCCGTGATGCTGAAACAGATACAAAAAGTCGTATCCCTGGAGCAGCATGTAGTTGAACTCGATGAAGTTGAGACCCTTCTCCAGGCGGATTTTATAGCTTTCCGCCGCCAGCATCCGGTTGACGCTGAAATGGCGGCCGATGTCGCGGAGAAACTCGATGTAGTTGATCTTGGTAAGCCAGTCCGCGTTGTTGAGCAGCAGGGCCCGGCCATCCGAAAAGTCGATATATTTGGAAAGCTGCTTTCCCAGACAACCCGCGTTGTAGTCGATTTGTTCGCGGGTCAGCACCTGGCGCATTTCCGTCTTGCCGCTGGGATCGCCGATGAGGCCCGTGCCGCCGCCCACCAGCGCGATGGGCCGGTTGCCGGTCTGCTGCATGTGCGCCAGCGCCATGATGGGCACAAGGCTGCCGATGTGCAGGCTGGTGGCCGTGGGATCGAATCCGATATAGCAGGTGACCGGTCCGCGGGCGAATTGCCCGGTGATCAGTCCCTCGTCCGTGAACTGTTCGATAAATCCTCTTTCCTTCAATACGTCAAAGCCGCTTTTCATGACGCCTCCGCTGGGCTTACTCGTTCAATCTGACACTGATCCGCTCGATGGCGCGGGCCTTTCCGCTTTCCGGATCGATGTCCAGAAGCGCGCCCTGCAGCCGGATGTCGTGTTTGGCCACATCGAACCGGTTGGGAATCTGCGTTAAGAATCTTTCAATAATGGTTTCTTTCCTGATGCCGATGACGGAATCGAAGGGTCCCGTCATGCCCGCGTCGCTCAGATACGCCGTGCCTCCCGGCAGTATCTCATCGTCCGCCGTCTGGACATGCGTGTGCGTGCCGAGCACTGCGGAAACCTGCCCGTCGAGATACCAGCCCAGCGCCTTTTTTTCGGAGGTCGCCTCGGCGTGGATGTCCACGATGACGACTTTCGTCTGGGCCCGCAGACGGGCGATTTCCTCGTCGGCCCGCACAAACGGACAGTCGAGCGGTTGCATGAAGACGCGGCCGGCCAGATTGAGCACGCCGACATGGTCGCCGCCCGGCGTGGGATAAAGGACGCTGCCGCGGCCGGGTACCGTTTCCGGATAGTTTGCGGGACGCAGAAGCGTTTCATAGTCGGCAATGAACTCGAGGGCCTCTTTTTTGTCCCAGACGTGGTTGCCGGAGGTCAGAATATCGATGTGCGATGCATAGAGCTCTTCGATGATGTCGCGCGTGACGCCGAAGCCGGCGGCGGCGTTTTCGCAGTTGGCGATCACCAGGTCGATGCCGTGCCCGTTGACCAGGCCGGGCAGCAGTTCCCGGACCGCCCTGCGGCCCGGTTTGCCGACGATATCGCCGATAAATAATATCTTCATGCCCTCTTCCGTTTTGCGCGCCTATTTGGCGAAATTGGAAACCCGTGTTTCCCGAATCACCGTGACTTTGATCTGGCCGGGATAGGTCAGCTCGGTTTCGATCTTTTTCACAATGTCGCCGCACAGCATTGCGGCATCGTTGTCGGAAATCTTTTCGTTTTCCACCATGATGCGGATTTCTCGCCCCGCCTGGATGGCAAAGCACTTATCGACGCCGGTGAAGGAATGGGCGATCTTCTCCAACTCCTCCAGACGCTGCACGTAGGTTTCCAGCATTTCGCGGCGGGCGCCGGGGCGGGCCGCCGACAGCGTGTCCGCCGCCTGGACCAGGACGCCCAGGAGCGTATTGTTGCGGCCGTCGTCGTGGTGCGTGGCGATCGCCTGGACAATGCGCGGATTTTCACCGAAGCGTTTGGCGAAATCGGCGCCGATGGCGGCGTGCGTGCCCTCGATCTTGTGATCCACGGCCTTGCCGATGTCATGCAGCAGGCCCGCGCGTTTGGCTTCCTTGATGTTCATCTTCAGTTCGGCGGCCATGAGCCCCGTCAGGTAGGCCACGTCGATGGAATGCTGCAGAACGTTTTGCGAATAGCTGGTGCGGTATTTGAGCGCACCCAGCATATTGATGATTTCCGGATGGATGTCGTGGACGCCGCAGTCGAACGAGGCCTTTTCGCCCGTCTCCCGGATGATCTGTTCGACTTCCTTTTCCACTTTCTTCACGATGTCTTCGATCCGACCCGGATGGATGCGGCCGTCCTGAATCAGGCGCTCGAGCGATATCCGCGCGATTTCGCGCCGTACCGGGTCGAAGCTGGAAAGCACCACCGCCTCGGGCGTGTCGTCCACGATCAGGTCGATGCCGGTCGCCGCTTCAATGGCCCGGATGTTGCGGCCCTCGCGGCCGATGATGCGCCCCTTCATTTCCTCGCTGGGCAGATTGACGACGGAAACGGTATGCTCCGCGACATAATCCCCCGCATAGCGCTGAATGGCGTAGGCGATCACTTCCCTGGCCTTGCGGTCTGCGGTGAGCTTGGCTTCCTCCTCCGCCTTGCGCACCAGCGCCGCCGCGTCCCGTCTGGCATCCGCCTCCATGGAGGCGATCAGAATATTTTTGGCTTCGTCCTGCGTGATGCCGGCGATTTTTTCCAGCTTATCCTTCTGTTCCGCCACCAGGGTGTCCAGCCGCTTGTGTTTTTCCTCCAGGGCGTGTTCTTTCTGGCTTAAGTTCTTTTCCCGCCCCTCGATATTGTTTTCCTTTTGCGACAGGCTGTCGACGCGCTTGTCCAGATTTTCTTCCTTCGTCCGGATGCGCCGCTCCAGCCCCTCCAGTTCGCCTTTGACTTCCTTGGTTTCCCGGTCGAAATCCGCCTTCATTTTCAGCAGATTTTCCTTGGCCTGAATAATCGCCTCTTTTTTTATCGTTTCGGCTTCTTTTTTCGATTCTTCGACTATCCGCGCCGCCAGACTTTCGGAGGCCTTGATTTTTTTGGCCGTAAAGATCTGTTTGAGCACATAACCGGCTATCGCTCCCGCCAGAGCCGCCACGATGATAAACAGCACATATAAACCGCCGTTGAGCATGGTCCTTCCCTCCTCCTTGCCCCGCTGAAAGCCGCCCCTGCCAAAGCCGGACGCCGTCTGCGGGATTATATTCAAACCTTCCGACACAGAACAACCGCGCCGAAGGATTCATGGTTGATCGCCGCTAAAAAAGCATTTCTTTACAGGATTGGATTTAAAAAGGGGGCGGGAAAATAAAAAAACCCCCGCCTATGCCGTGTTAATCACGATTTTGAACCTTTTCAACAAGTGGGTGCCCGGTGTTGTTTGTTTCAGGCTTTCTGCCACCCGACCAGCGGAAAAAGGCGGACATGCACACCGCAAACAAGAATAGGCCCCAGGTTCAAAGTGTTGGCTCAAAAACAAATGACAATCACGCGCATCGCAGGGGTAAACATTTTTTCAATTAACTTGCGTTTTCAATCAGTTGGATCAAAGTTTCGGACCGTTTCTGCAACTGATCACACAGGTCCTCGTTAACTCCCTTTAATTTTAAAAAATCTTCTGTAATGTTCAAAGCCGCCAGGATGGCCACATCGACTGTCCTCAGTCCGTCGTTGGTGCGAAGGATGTCTTCCATCTTATCATTGACGTACCGGACAACGTTGGCCACTTGTTCATCTTCCGCATCACTCAAAACCGCAAGCTCTTGACCTAAAATTTCGATGTCGTAACGCTTTTTCAAAATTCCGCCCTGGAAGCTTATTTGGCTACCTCTATATCTGCAAGTAAATCGAGCAGTGAATCCACCCTTGCGCGTACGCTGTTCCTTTCCTCGTCCAATACCGTGAGTTTGCTTTTGTACCCTTCTATCTCCAATTCTTTATTTTTTAACGCTTCCTCCAATACAGAAATCTGTTTTTTTAAAAAAACCTGTTCACTGACAATATGCTTAATCTTTTCTTCAAGCTCTGTAAATTTGCTTATTTCCACGGCTTTCCTTCATCCTTTGCAAAGAATTTAACGCCAGTGACCCTGCTTTCCTTTTGATTCTTTTATGCCAATTCACCAATCAAATGTCAAGTCATTATTTCGGGTTGCACTCGTTCCAGGAACCGGAAATACTCCTCTAATTCCGCAATCATCCGGTTAGCGTCCGTCATTTTCCCCATTGTTTCCCGAAGGCGCCCGGAGGCCGGCAGTCCCTTCGTGTACCATAACAGATGCTTGCGAAACGAGCGGTCGGCCTGCCGCGGGCCCAGATGTTGCAATTCCATTTCCCAATGTTTGCGGATGACGGCGCAGCGTCCGGCCAGGGAGGGACGGTCCGCGCCGGCCGCGCCGGTGAGGAGATCGGATATTCCCTGAAAGAGCCAGGGATGGCCCAGGGCGCCCCGGCCCACCATGACTGCGTCACACCCTGTTTGTTTGAGCATGGCCTGCGCGTCGGACGGCTGCCGGATATCCCCGTTGCCGACAACCGGAATGCCGACGGCTCTTTTAACGTCCGCAATGACCGACCAGTCGGCAAAACCGGAAAATCCCTGATCGGCCGTCCGGCCGTGCACGATCACGGCCGCCGCGCCGGCATCCTCGGCGATCCGGGCCAGTTGTACGGCATTTTGTGTCGCCCGGCTCCAGCCGGCCCGCATTTTCACGGTCACCGGCTTTTTGACCGCGCGGACCACGGCGGCAATGATCCGGCCGGCCAGCGGAAGGTCTTTCATCAGCATGGCGCCGGCGCCCGTTTTGACGACCTTACGGACCGGGCACCCCATGTTGAGATCCAGAATATCGGGATCATGCTCCCCGACAATTCGCGCCGCCTCCGCCATGACGGCGGGGTCCGCCCCGAAAATCTGCACGCCCAGGGGCCGGTCCTCCGGGCAGGTTTTCAGATACTCCAGGGTTTTGGCTGTTTCGCGGACCAGGCCGTTGGCGCTCACCATCTCCGTGAAACACAGGCCGCAGCCGAATCCGCGGGCGATCAGGCGAAACGGCAGATCCGTCACTCCCGCAAGCGGCGCGAGCATCGCTGTGTTTTTGCAAAGATCGTTTATTGCGGACACAGATCAAACCTGACCGCCGGCCCGCCGGCGCAGGTAATCGCCGGCTTTCCGCAGCTCTTCAAGCGTGTTGATGCCCATCACTTCGACGTAGTCTGCCGTCAGGCAGGCCTGCACTTTCCGGCCATCCTTCCGGGCGATTTCCACGATGTCCGTAAGATAGTACTCCTTCTGGCGGTTGTCGTTTTTCACCTGGTTTAGCGCGGCAAACAGAAAAGGCGTATCCACGCAGTAGATGCCCGTGTTGATTTCCAGAATTTCCTTTTCCCGGTCGGTGGCGTCGCGGTGCTCAACGATTTTCAGTACTTCGCCTCGGTCGTTTTTCACAATGCGGCCGTACGCGTGAGGTCCGGGCGGCTCGGTGGTGAGCACCGTGACCGCCGCTCCGGCGGCCTGATGGCTGGCGACAAGCGTGCGGACCGTATCCGAAAGCAAGAGCGGAACGTCGCCGCAGAGAATCACCGTCAGCCCCGGATAGTCCGCAAGAAGGCTCCTGGCCTGCATCACTGCGTGCCCCGTCCCCAGCTGCGGATTTTGCAGCGCAAATTCCAGATCGGCATCGGGAAAGGCTTCCCGGACCTTGTCCGCCTGATGGCCGACGATCACAACGATTTTTTCGGCTCCCGCCGTCCGGGCCGTCGCGAGCACATAGGACAAAAGCGGCCGGTCATTCATCTTGTGCAGCACCTTGGCCAGATCGGATTGCATGCGGGTGCCTTTTCCCGCCGCCAGAATAAGCGCGCAGAACTTTGAACTTTTCATTTGTCGTTTTACCTCGCCGGAGAAGAAATTTGCGGCGCCTCAAATTGCGGGGGAAAGATGACCAGCACATCGCGGACGGATTTCGCATCGGCATTTTCCACGATAAAGGTCACGCCCGAGTGTTCCAGCCTCTCCCGGCGCAGGGGAATTCGGCCCGCCTGCTGCATCAGAAAGCCGCCAAGCGTCTCATAATTGCCCTCGGGCAGGTTTGTCAACAGGATTTGATTGAGATCGTCGATTTTCATCCGGCCATTCACCAGGTAGCGGCCCGGCGCCACACGCCGGTACAGCTTTTCGCCCGTATTGTACGCGTCGTCCATACTGCCCGTGATTTCCTCCCCGATGTCTTCCAGGGTGACGATGCCGACGGCGCCGCCGTACTCATCAACGACGACGGCCATGGTTTCATGCCGCCGGTGCATGTCCATCAGGAGCGGACCGGCTTTTTTCGTTTCGGGAACGTAAAAGACGTCGGTGCGCATGCAGTCGGCCACCGTCGCTGCGTCCGCGTCCGTTTCCGCGCGCTTGCGCTTCCAGAGAATTTCCAGCAGGTCGAAGTAATGCAGAATGCCGACGATATTGTACACCGTGTCCGCGTACACCGGCACGCGCATGTATTTCTTGGCGCCGACGATGGCTGCCGCCTCGCCAAGCGTCATGGTCTGCGGCAGGGCCGTCAGCGCTGAGATCGGCACCATGATTTCCTCCGCCGTCAGTTCGGAAAAATCGAACACGCGGCTGATCATCTCCTTTTCCGTTTCTTCAATGTCGCTGCCCAGCGTTTTTTCATCGAGGATGTACTTCAGCCCCTCTTTGGTAATGTAAGACGGCTGACGGTTCTTGGCCTCGCGCGAAATATTCACGGTTCGGCGCGACACGACGGCGATCAGGTAGGCGACCGGATAAAAAACGAAAGAGGAGATGCGGATGAAATGGGCGACCCGGATCGCCATGGCTTCCGCATAATGCTGAAAAATGCTGCGGATGATGATGATCACGAAGAGCGTCGGCAGCATGATGTAAAAGGCGATCTGCTCGCCCCGGCTCGGGCCGAAGGAGTGGATGAGCAATCCCGTCGCCAGCGTGGAGGCGACAATAAGAGCCAGATTCGTACCGATGAGCGCCGTAGAAATGAACCATTCCGGATTTTCCTTGAGCCGGACCGCCTGCTTCGCGCCGGACGAGCCTTTGCCGGCGTAGTATTTGATCTTGTTGATGTCCGCGGAAAAGAGCGCCACCTCGCCGCCGGAATACAGGGCTTCCAGAATCAGACACAGAAAGATCACAGCCAGGATCAGATAGACGGTCATGTCCGTTCCTCCCGGGGCTCGTTTTCGTCGACCTTCTCGATGCGGATCTTGAGAATTCTGGTGCGGCCGACGCTTTCCACGCAAAACCGGTAGGGCGCAAAGGCCGCGATCTCGCCGCGTTCGGGCATCTTGCCGAAGAGATGGAGGACAAAACCGCCGATCGTATCGAACTCGTCCTGCGGCAGGGCCGCGTGCAAAAGTTCGTTTACCTCTTCAATCGCCATGCCGCCCGGCACGATCATGGTTTTGTCGTCCATGATCTCGCAGCCGCTGCACGCCGGTTCGTCCTCGCCGTAGGCTTCCTCAAAAAGATTCTCCAGAATATCCTCCAGAGTGACCAGCCCCGACACGCCGCCGTATTCATCGACGACGATGGCCATTTGCACCGACTGGTTCTGAAAATCGCCCAGGAGGGCGTTGATGGTTTTCGTCTCCGGAACGAAATAAGGGCGGGCCAGGAGCTTTTCGATGGAGGCGGGCGCGCCCAGGCGCAGCGCGTCCGTGAGCAGATCGCGGGCGAACAGGATGCCGATCACGTCGTCGCGGTCTTCCCGGTACACCGGCACCCGCTCGTAGCGTCCGGAGATCACCGCCGAGACAATCTCGGCGGGCGGCCTGTCCGCCGGCAGACAAAACATCTCGACGCGGGGAATCATGATGTCCGTCACCGGCCGGTCGCCGGAGGCAAAGATGGTTTTGATGAGTTCCCGCTGCGACTCGTCCACCACGCCGTCGCGGCTGCCGGCGTCGATGAGATGTTTGAATTCATCCTCCATGAGGACATCCTGGCGCCTGGCCCGGCGCCGGCCCAGCCGCCGCAAAATGAAGCCCGGCGTTTTCTCCAGCGCCGCCACCAGGGGAAATTCGAGCCGCGAGATCAAAAGCAGGAGCGGCGAAACGGCGGACGCGATCTGCATGGGATACGTCACGCCGAACGTCTTGGGAATGGCTTCGCCGGCGAAAAAAAGGACGAGCGAGGTGACGATAATCGATATCCACTGCCCGGGCGCGCCGAAGAGGCCGATAAACAGGGAAGCGGCCAGGATGGAGATGCTGATGTTCACCGCTTCATTGCTGGTCACGACCGTGATGAGCAGGCGCCGCGGATTTTCCAGAAGTTTGAGAACGGACGTGAAGAACGGGTAGTTGTCCGATTTCATCTTGTGCAGGTGCAGATCCGACAGAGACAAAAGCGCCGCCTCCGCCGACGAAAAAAAGCCGGAGAACAGAAAAAGGATCAAAAGAATGACGATATCCGAACCTGAAACCAAGGATGCTTTGCGACCTCGCTTGCCTGCTTGATGATTTTCAATGTAACAGATTCCGGAAAAAAAAGATACCGCGCTTTGGAAAAGCCGGGCGGCCGATTGCCGAAGCCGAGATTATTCGATTGACTTCACTGTCCATCCTTTCTATACTTTTGTAAAAGTCGGTTCCGACAGAACCCTGCAATCCGGACAGACATTCCAAGACCGTCCAACGACGGCCGAAAGGAGACCATCATGATAAAAAAAATCCCGGGAGGCATTTTGCTGATCCTGCTTGTTGTCTGGCCGGGCCACGCCTCTTTTCTGGACAGCCTTAAAGACACGCTGGGCACCGTCGCCCCCGCCAAAACCGACGGCGGCCAGGTGGAGAAAGGGCTCAAGGAAGCGCTTTCCATCGGCGCGAAAAACGCCGTCAAATACCTGGGGAAAAACGACGGCTATTTCGGCAACCAGGCCGTCAAGATCCTGCTGCCGGAGGAGGTCCGCCAGGTGGACGCCGTTTTGCGCGGCGCCGGCTTCGGCCCCGAGCTCGACGCCTTCACCCTCAGCATGAACCGCGCCGCGGAGAAGGCCGCGCCGCTCGCGGCGGACATCTTTGCCCAGGCCGTGAAGGACATGTCGTTTGACGACGCCAATCGAATTCTGCGCGGCGGGAACACCGCGGCGACGGACTATCTGAAGGGGAAAACCTACGACAGGCTGCTTGCGCTTTTCGAACCGTCCGTCCGCAAAACCATGGACCAGTACAAAGTCACCCAGCAGTACAACGCCATCGCCGGCAAGGTGCAGAACCTGCCCCTGGTCGGCAAGTCGCTGAACCTCGACGTCAACCGTTACGTTTCAGCCAAAGCGCTCGACGGACTGTTTACCATGCTGGCCCGCGAGGAAACCGACATCCGCACCAATCCCCAGGCGCGGGTGACCTCTTTGCTCAAGGAAGTTTTCAAATAACGTTCACAGGAGATTTCGAACCATGCCCAACATTCTGCTGGTCGGCAACGGCGCACGCGAACACGCGCTGGCCGAAGCCATTGTACGCTCGGCGCGGCAACCGCGCCTGTTTTCCTTCATGAAGGCCAACAATCCCGGCATCGCGGCGCTGTCGGAAAAAATCCGGCAGGGCGGCTATGCCGATCTGGCGGCCATCACCGGCTTCGCCCGGGAACAGCAAATCGATTTCGCCGTGATCGGCCCGGAAGATCCGCTCAACCATGGCGTGGTCGATGCCCTTGCGCAGATCGGCATTCCCTCCGTCGGGCCGAATCAAAGCCTGGCGCGTCTGGAAACATCCAAGGCCTTCACCCGCCGTCTGCTTTCCAAATACGATATTCCCGGCAATCCGCAGTACCGGGTTTTTTCGACGCTCGCGGGGGTGAAAGAGTTTTTAGACACCCTCGAAGCCGTCGTCCTCAAGCCGGACGGACTCACCGGCGGCAAGGGCGTTCTCGTGCAGGGCGATCATTTCGCCTCGAAGGACGAAGCGCTGGCGCTGTGCGCGCAAATCCTGAAGGACAGCGCCTCGGTGATCGTGGAGGAAAAATTCGACGGCGAGGAATTTTCGCTGCAGTGCCTGTGCGACGGCAAAACCGTCGTCGGCACGCCGCTGGTGCAGGATCACAAAAGGCGGTTTGACGGCGATCAGGGCCCCAACACGGGCGGCATGGGCTCCTACTCGCTGCCGGACCATTCGCTGCCGTTTCTGCGCCCCGCCGATATTGAAGAAGGCCTGGACATCACCCGCCGCGTCGCGGCGGCGCTCCTTGCGGAAACGGGCAGCCCTTACAAGGGCGTCATGTACGGCGGTTTCATCGCCACGAAAAACGGCGCGCGGCTCCTGGAGTACAACGCGCGCTTCGGCGATCCGGAAGCCATGAACATTCTGCCGCTTTTGAAAACGGATTTTGTGGACGTCTGCCGGCACATCATCGACGGCACGCTCGACCGGCTTCAAATCGAATTCGCCTCCCAGGCAACCGTCTGCAAATACGTCGTGCCGAAAGGCTACGGCCTGCCCGCCGATCACCCGGACGCGTCGGCGGCGAAAGCCAGAATCGAGGTGGGAGAGGTGGGAGACGCCCGGCTCTACTATTCCTCGGTCGATAAAAGAGACGACGGCCTCTACCTGAGCGCATCGCGCGCCGTCGGCATTGTCGGCATCGCCGACACGCTTGCAGCCGCCCGCCGGATCGCCGAAGCGGGCGTCCGGGCCGTCCAAGGCCCCGTCGCCTACCGCGCCGACATCGGCACGGACGCGCTCATCCAAAAGCGCATCGACCACATGAAGTCGATCCGTCCAGAATAAACGAAAGAAGGGGCGAAACAGTTTCGCCCCTTCTTTTTGGTCCTTCCTTTGCCGGTCATTGCCCGCCGGCGGCATCGCGCCTTGCGGCGGGCGCGTCTTCTCAGTGGTGAAACAGCCTCAGGCCGCAAAACGCCATGACGATCCCGTATTTGTTGCAGGTATCGATCACCTGCTGGTCGCGGATGGACCCGCCCGGCTCGACGATGGCGGCAACGCCGCTGCGGCGGGCGCGTTCGATGTTGTCGCCGAACGGGAAAAACGCGTCGCTCCCCAGGCAGACGCCGGTGACGTTGGCCAGCCAGGCCTTTCTTTCTTCCGTTGAAATCGGTTCGGGCCGGCGCGTAAAGGTTTCGGCCCACACGTCCCCGCCGATCACGTCTTCAGGAGTGTCGCCCAGATAAACGTCGATGGCGTTGTCGCGGTTGGGTTTGGAAACATCGGCGCGGAAAGGCAGATCCAGCACCCTGGGCATGTGCCGCAGCTGCCACAGATCGGCCTTCTGGCCGGCCAGCCGCGTGCAGTGGATGCGGCTCTGCTGGCCCGCGCCCACGCCGATGACCTGGCCGTCCTGCACGAAGCAGACGCTGTTGGACTGCGTGTATTTGAGCGTGATGAGCGCCAGCACGAGATCGCGTTTCTGCGCATCGGATAGCGTCTTGTTTTCGGTCACGATGTTTTCCAGCAGGCGGGCGTCGATCCTGAGCTCGTTGCGGCCCTGCTCGAAGGTGATGCCGAAAACCTGCTTGTGCTCGATCGCGGCGGGAACGTAATGCGGATCGATGGCGACGACATTGTAGTTGCCGCCCTTCTTGGATTTCAGGATTTCCAGCGCCTGCGGCGTGTAGCCCGGGGCGATGATGCCGTCGGTGACTTCATTTTTGATGATCTGCGCCGTGGGAACGTCGCACGGGCCGGACAGAGCAATCCAGTCGCCGAAGCTGCTCATGCGGTCGGCGCCGCGGGCGCGCGCGTAAGCGCAGGCCAGCTCCGAAAGCTCCAGGCCGGGGGCGATGTGGTACATGCGGCGAAGCACGTCGTCCAGCGGGAAGCCCAGGGCGGCGCCGGCGGGCGACACGTGCTTGAAGGAGGCAGCGGCCACCTGCCCGGTGTTTTCCCTAAGTTCTTTCACCAGCTGCCAGCTGTTGAGCGCATCGAGAAAATTGATGTAACCCGGTTTGCCGTTTAAGACCGTCACCGGCAGGCTGCCGCCGTCCGCCATGAAGATCCGGGCCGGCTTCTGATTGGGGTTGCAGCCGTATTTCAATTGAATTTCATTCATGGGTTATCCCTCCACCGTCTTATATTTATTGATGAGAACATCCTCGGTGTTTTGCGTCGCCGGATCGATCGCGCGCACAAAAAGGCTCACTTTGTTGTCATCGTTGAGCGCTTCCCAGAGCTTTCCGGCAAACGCGTTGGGGTCTTCTTCGTCGATCGCCACGCCGAGCGGCTCGCCTTCGAAACTGGGAATCGGACTGCCGTTGCACTTGTACGTGCTGATGAAATGCCCGAGGCCCGCGAGCGGCTCCGGATAATCAAACGTAAAGCGCAAAACGCTGTTTTCATTTCCGCTGCAGCTCTTCAGAATGCTGAGTTTGTAGGCGCCGCCGCCCATATCGACCACGCCGGAAATGCGGGGCGTCCAGTTGGGTTTGTCGTCTTCAAACGTGCGCGTGGCCAGCGCCGCTTCGAAGTTGTAGCCGGAATGGCGGTTCGCGGCCAGAAAATCATAAATGGTATTGGTCTGGTCGCCGTTGGTCACAATCGTCGTTTGGGCAAACGTCAGAACGGGATTGTAGATGATGAGGTGCGGATCCGTCATTTTGGACGGGTCCGCCGCTTTTGTGCGGATGCCGCCGTCGACGGGGTCGAACACGCGGTTGCGGCTGTTGGCGCTGCGGCCCATGATAAAGTAAGCGATCAGGGCTTTGCCGCCCGGCGTTTTGCCGATGCAGATGCCGCGGCCAGGATAGTCGTTCCCGGCCAGATACTCGTATAAGTTCAGTTTCATGATGACCGTTTCTCCTCGGATGGATAAGATATGTTTTTTGCGGCGCGAGTATATGAAGAGAATTACCGTCTGTCAACTGGATTCGGGAATTGGCTGTTTTTCGGCGGCGGGCCGCCCCTTTTTTGTTCCGGCCGCGGCCGGCGGCGCAAAAGCGAACTCGGAAAGGTTCCGGAAACTTTCGCCCGCCCTAATACCGCGTGACGTGGTGCTCCGCCAGGCCGAAAAGGTTCGAGAAGGTTTGCCCGACGGCCCCCCCGCCGGCAAAGCGGCCGCTGTAGATACCGAAGGGCTGATGAAAATCGGAGCGGATAATACCGGCCGTGTTGACCTTGCCGGCCCTCTCGCCCAGCGGTTCAAACAGCACCTCCAGGCGTCCGTCGGTGGTTTTCACCCGCCAGGGCTTCATCACGTCACCGAATTCGAACCGCGCCGCCTTGAGCGGCACAAGGCGCCCGTCCATCCAGAAGCAGTTTTCATTGGCGTCCTCGTCATCGGCGATCAGGTTGCGGCAGAGATTGAATCCCCAAAGTTTCCCGTCGGGGCTGAAGCCCGCCGCTGTCGCCCATTTCCAGAAACTGCGATAGGGATAGTAGGTTTTCTGTTCGTCGATCAAAGCGACGCAGTCGGTGCGCCGAAGAACAATCTCCCGGGATCCCACCTGCACCAGGCCCGCGGCCGGCACGGCCGCCTTGTGCGTATAGAAGGGACGCCGCGGCGTGATCGGGGACACCTGCACCAGCGGCGCAAAAACGTCCAAATCCTCAAAAACCGTTATTTCCCCCCGAACGGCGGGCCGGGAAGCGCCGCCCCGGATATCGACGACAAGCGTGTGCCTGCCGCGGCCGAGGGCGTTTTCAAAGCGCAGACGGTACCCCTCGGCATCGAACCGGCAGAGGTCGTCATACATATCGGCGGCGACGCGGACGGCTTTGCCGGGAAAGATCTGCCGCGCGTATTCCAGGCGCGTCTTGCTTTGCCGGTCGTAAAGGTAGAAAAAGGAAAGGGCCGTGAATTTGGCGTCGAAAATGACCATGCCGAAATAGTGCGAAGGCGTGATGACGCCGTAATGCTGCCATTCCTTCAGACGAAAGTTTTTCCAGAAACGCGGCGCGGGCAGCGCATACAGCGGCGCATCGAGAAGATTGGCCTTCGTAAACGGCGTGTCGAATGTTCCAAAATGAATGCGCCCGCCGGTCTCCACTATCCGGGCGGGCGTTTTTGTTACAGGACGCACAAGCATTGCTCCGGTCGCGCCGATCGGCGGCGCTCTATGCAGGAACCCTGGGCAGTTTCGGAAAGTTCGCATCCAGTGCGGCGTTCCACTTGTCGACGTAAGACTGGATGCTTTCCATCAGCTCCGCCGCGTCCCCCTCGATCGTGATGGAGCGGATTTTATCGCCCTGCGCGATGGCATTGACGACTTCCTGATCGACGTCGCCTGCGACCTCGCCGAAAACGGTGTGCTTGCCGTCGAGCCAGGGCGTGGCAACGTGCGTGATGAAGAACTGGCTGCCGTTGGTGCCGGGGCCCGCATTGGCCATGGACAAAATGCCCGGTTTGCTGTGCCTGAGATCCTTCACGAATTCATCGCCGAAACGATAGCCGGGGCCGCCCCGTCCGTCTCCGGCAGGACAGCCGCCCTGAATCATAAAGTCGGAAATCACGCGGTGAAACTTCAGGTTATTGTAATAGCCGCGCCGGGCCAGATTGACAAAATTCCCGACGGTTACCGGCGTCTGATCGGCAAACAGCCGCAGACGGATGGTTCCCTTGTCCGTTTCGATCACCGCCGTCAGTTTGTTTTTCATAAGAGTCTCCTTTAAAATGGTGAAAAGACTTTAAAGGCTAACACCTGCCCTGTCAAGGCAAAAACCATCTTGCAAAACGAGACCCGATGGGTTAAGGGACGGAAAAATTTGCAAAGTACACGGGGAACGTGACGGGCAAGCGTCAGGTTTACTCTGTCTTGGGAGCCTCCATGAGAGCCAAAAACGCCAGGAACAAAGTTGTGGTCAGCGTCGTCATGGGCAGCGACTCGGATCTGCCGGTGATGGGCGAAGCCGCCAAGATTCTCGAAGAATTCGGCATCGGCTTTGAGCTCGTCCTGACGTCGGCGCACCGCGCGCCGTCGCGCACGGCCCGTTACGCCGCCGAGGCCCGCGGCCGGGGCATAAAAATCATCATCGCCGGAGCGGGCGCCGCCGCGCATCTGGCGGGCGTCATCGCCTCGCACACGCCGCTGCCGGTCATCGGCGTTCCCATTGACGCGACGTCGCTGGGCGGACTCGACGCGCTTCTGGCCACGGTGCAGATGCCCGGCGGCATTCCCGTCGCGACCATGGCCGTCGGCAAGGCCGGCGCGAAAAACGCCGCTCTCTTCGCCGTCCGGATGCTTTCGCTGGCCGATAAAAAAATGGCACAGAAACTCGACGCCTACATCGGCAAAATGGCACGGGACGTGGAAGCCAAGCAGGAAAAGCTCAAATGGCCCCTGTCCTGAAACGCGCGCCGGACGGTTCTTTTGAAAACCTCCTCGAACGCGCCGCTTCCGTGATCCTCGCGGGCGGCGCGCTGGCCTATCCCACCGAAACCTTCTACGGCCTGGGAGTGGACGCCTGGAACGAAGCGGCCGTGGAGAGGCTCTTTGCCATCAAGGGACGCGGCTTCAACCATCCCGTTTCCGTGATCATCGGCAGCGCGGATCAGCTGCCGGGCCTGGTCGGCTCCGTTCCGGAGGCGGCGCAAAAGCTGATGGACGCCTTCTGGCCGGGACCGCTGACGATCGTCTTTCCGGCGTCGAAGGGCGTATCGGCGCGACTTACGGCGGGAACCGGCCGGATCGGCATCCGGCTTTCCGGCCACGAATTTGCCAGACGCCTGGCGCTGAAAGCCGGAAGGCCGATCACCGCGACCAGCGCCAATCTTTCCGGCGCCCCGGAGTGCCGGGAGGCGGATGCGGTGCAGGATCAGATCGGCGATCGCATCGACGCCGTTGTCGACCTGGGTGAAAAAGGCGGACCGGTCGGTTCGACGATAATCGACGCCACCGGAGACAAACCTGTCATTCTCCGGCCGGGACGCGTTTCCCGCGAGGAAATCGAGAGAAAAACAGGCCTGCAGACAAGATAAACGGCCGATACCGCTGGGCGGCGGACGGACCAAACCGGCCGTTTTCACGCTGCGGTTGCAAGTTCCCCTTTTCATTTTCGGGGGATTAAAGTAGGATGCTTTACAAGCCCCAAAGGGAAAAAGTTTTTGCATATCGACGTTACAGGAGAGCAGCATGCCAGATTACTGGATTAAAATCAGCGAGAGAGAAGATGAAGACATTCGCCGCCATCATTACCTGATCACGGCGGAAAACGAAGCCGAAGCAAAAAAATCGGCCATGCAGTTCATGGCGCGGTTCATTGACGATGACGATAATCCGGAAAGAATCGAAGACGGTTTCATGTTTTACAACAAGGCCGTGGTCGTCCGGCTCGAGTCGATCAAACCGACGACAAAAGACAAATTCAAGGACTTCCTGTTGAATCTCCACACGATCAACATGACGTAAATCCTCGCGCGGAATTCCTCTGCGCGCGCCGCCCGGGCGCGAAGCGCCTTTTTCGCCGGGCCGGATGAGGGCCTGCGGCATTTTTCTTTTGACAACCGCGTGCTTCTTGTCTTATTCTGCCGGTTATGAAACTGCGAACCTTTTTTCTAGTCCTGCTTTTGGCGGCGGCCCTCGGCGCCTGGACCGGCTGCCAAAAGCGCAGCACTGTCTTAATGGAACCGCCGGAGCTGCCCAAGGACTACACCCGTCCGCTGCCGGACGGCGAACTGGCGCTTCGCAAAATTTCCGATCCGGCCAGAATCCCCGATTACACGAAAGCCTGTTCGCAGCTGGATGGACTGGCGCAGGCCATCGACCACAGCCTTCGATATCTGGCCAAGCCTTCGAGTAAAACCTTTTACCCCTACGGGGAAATTACACACGAGCGGGCGGTGAAAACCCTTCAGGAACTAAAGCAACTCGTCGCGGCGGGTCTGCCGCCCGAGCGGATGAACCGCATTCTGCGGGAAAAATTCGACACCTACATCTCCGTCGGCTGCGACGACCGGGGCACCGTTCTTTTCACCGGCTACTACACGCCGGTTTTCGACGGATCGCCGACCCGGACCGACCGCTTCCGCTATCCGCTGTACAAATCGCCGGCCAATCTGGAAAAAGAGCCGGACGGAACCATAAAAGGCTTGAGGACGCCCGACGGAAAAATCGCAAGGGTGCCGGACCGGGCCGAAATCGCGAGGACCAATCCGTTTGCCGGAAACGAAATCGTCTGGCTTGCCGATCCGTTTGAGGTTTACATTGTCCACGTCCAGGGCTCGGCCCGTATCCGCCTGCCCGACGGCCGCGTCGAAACGTTCGGCTACGAAGCGCACAACGGCTGGGAGTATAAAGGCATCGTCCACCAGATGATCGCGGACGGAAAAATTTCCGCCGGGGATATCAATCTCCGGGCCATGATCGCCTACTTCAAGGCCCATCCCGAGGATGTCGACCGCTATGTCCACCAGAATCCCCGCTTCGTTTTTTTCCGGCCGGAGGCGGGCAATCCGCGGGGATCGCTCAACGAGCCGGTCACGCCCTTCCGGACGCTGGCCACCGACAAAGCCATTTATCCCCGGGCCATGTTCGCCTTTGCCGCCGTCAACCTGGAGGCGCCCGTGGGTTTTGCCCTGGACCAGGATACGGGGGGCGCCATCCGCGCGGCGGGCCGCTGCGACGTTTACATGGGCACGGGTGACCGCGCCGGCGAACTGGCCGGCGGAACTTACCGGGAGGGGAAACTTTACTACCTCTTCCTGAAATAAGTTTCGGCAACACGACGCAAAGACATTCAGACAGGTGTTTCTTTTGTCTTCCCCATGCCACGAATCGGCATTTCACGGGCAGCAAAAATGACTGTTTTCGTACAAGTAATGTCCGCCACAGGGCCGGCAAAGGACCCGTGACGCGGTATTCAGACCCTAAGGGAGGAAAGTCATGCAAAAAAAATCGGTATTTCTTGTCGTTTGTTTTTTATGCCTCTTTTTTGCCGCGGCCGGTTACGGCCGGCCGGCCGGCGACGACCTGGATCAGGGCATCAAGCAATACGCCGCAGAAAACTACGACGAAGCGATTGAGCTCCTCAAAAAAGCCAGGGCCGGCCAGCCGCAGTCATCCGCCGCCGCCTACTACCTCGGCATGGCCTACAAGCAAACGACCGAATATGATAAGGCGCTTCCCCATCTGGAAGACGCCATGATGCTGGCGCCGCCGGTCAAAGACGCCCTGTCCCAGTACATCAGCGTCCTGTACCTGCTCGACCGCCTGGACCAGGCCGAACAATGGATCGAAAAAGCCGAAAAGGAAAACAGCGATCCGGCCAACACCGCCTACTGGAAAGGAATGGTTCTCATCAAGAAAAACCGGTGCGCGGACGCAATCGCCCCGCTCGAAAAGGCCAGGCAGCTCGATCCGAAACTCGCGCAGTCGGCTGATTACGCCATCGGCCTTTGCCATTACAACCAAAACGAACTGGAAAAGGCCAGGGAACGGTTCAAGGCGGCCGTCGTTTATGATCCCGCCTCGGATCTGGCGGCCAACGCCCGCCGCTACCAGGAAGCCATCGACGAAGGCCTTTTTCCGACCCGCCCGCTGCGCGTCACACTGGGGCTGTACGGAGGCTACGACTCCAACCTGATTTTGAAGCCGCGCAACGACACGTTTGCTCCGGGCATCGGCAGCCCCGGCAGCGCTTTTTTCAAACCGTCCCTGCGCGTGGAATTTGCTCCCCGCTTCGAAGGCCCGTGGCTCCTTTCCGCGCTCTACGCTTTCAATGCCGCCTACCATTCGTCCTTCGTCCATTCCGAAGACGCGATGTCGCACACGGTCGCGGTTTTGCCGGGCTACAATTTCGGCCGGTTTTCGGTGAGCCTGCTGGCCGCCTACACGAGCTATCTGCTCCGGACTGACCCGGATATGTTTCCGGATGAAAACGCCAATTTGAAAAGATACCTGGAATACGTGACGACCGGCGCCGTCTTTAAGCTTCTGGCGACGCCCAACAACATTCTGGAAGTCTTTCTGGGCTACGACAAGAAAGAGTTTTACCACCAGAACCTGACGGTCGCCGCCGAAAACCGCGACGCCGTCGGTCCGCGCGCCTATCTCAGCTGGACCTGGTTTTTCCTTCCCCGGGGATTTGTGTCCGCGCGCTACGATTACAACGAGGACCGCACCGACGGCGTATACTGGGACAACAAGCTGCATCGGCTCTCCGCCAGCGTGAACATCCCTGTCCTGCCCGCCGCCGTCGCGGCAAAAGCCGGCGGCCTCTACGTGCAGGCCGCCTGCGGATTCAGCTTTGCAAACTACACCTACGAACGAAATTTTCTCAATGACGATCTGGTGTTCACAACGGAAAAAAGAAGAGACCGCCTCTATGACGCGTCCGTCGGTTTAAACTGGGAAATTGTGAAGAACCTGGGGCTGGTGCTGCAGTACAAATTCATCCGCTCCGACTCCAATATGCCGGTTTTCACTTACGACGATCATATCTGGACCGCGGGCATCGAATTTAAAATATAGCAAGACGTGGCACGCCTTGTCAGGAATAAGGAGGATCTGTTCATGAAAAAGTTTGCTGTGACAACCGGATGGATGATTGCCGTTCTTTTTTTCGCGACGCTGGCCTGGGCCGCGCCGGTCGGAATAGTCACAACGGTGGTCGGTAAGGTCGATCTCACGCCCGCGGGCGCAACTGAAGCCAGAGCCGTGGCCGCCGGCGACGCGGTCAACGTCGGCGATATTCTTCGCACCAAGAGCAAAGCCAAGGCGGAAATTTCCTTCGCCAACGGAAACATCCTGCGTCTGGCGGAAAACACGCGGCTGAAAATCACCGATTACATGTCCGGCAAGGATCGAAACGTCAGCGTGCTGAATCTGCTGCGGGGCAAAATCCAGAATACCGTCAAATCCGTCGGCGCGGGCGGCCGCTATGAAGTCCATACCGCGACCGCCGTCTGCGGCGTCCGGGGAACCGTTTTTTACAACACGCATCTCAACGGCGCCTCCGGCGCGTTCTTTGAAGAGGGAGACGGCTACGGGTACAATCCCGGCAAGCCCCAGAACATCCAACCTATCGGGAAGGGCCGCGCCATGCTCATCTCCGGCCCCGACGGGGAGCCGCAGGTGCGGGACATTCTTCCGGGCGAGCTCGAGAGCCTGAAAATGGAAACCAATCCGGCCTCCGCCGTTTTCCAGCGCCGCGAGACGCCCCGGGACGGAGGCGGCAGAATGACCAACACGCTGGATCAGTACAAACCGGCCCCCGGCGACACCAAACCCTACGTTCCGACGCCCGGAGTGCATGACGAACCTTATCATCCGCCGCATCCCGAACCTTATTCTCCGCATCACGGAAGATAACGAAGGAGTCAGCGGACAAAAGAAAAACACAGGGGCGGAAAACGGCGGGCGGCTGTTTTCCGCCCCTGTGGCTTAGAGGCCGCGCAGGGAATCCGGCCGGAGCCGGGCCTGATCCCGGGACGACAGAACCTGATCGACCAGGGCGATCATTTTTCTTTTGTCTTTTTGCAGCGTGCCGGTGACGGGCAGGTAGTTCGAGGCGTGCGTGCCGACGAATTTCAGATCATCCATCGTGATGTTTTCAAAAATCATTTTCATCTCGGCCAGGGTTTCAAAAGGATCGAGCAGCTGAAATTCACCCTTTTGCACCTGACGGTACAAAACCGTCCCCGGCACGGGCGTGACGGTCAGGGCGGCCAGATACCGGGGCTTCATCTCGTTGATGATCAGGGCGGTGGCGAGCGCGTGGCGCCGCGAAGGCTCTCCCGGCCCCGCCAGCCCCAGAAGGACCATGGCGGACAAATTGATGCCGGCCTCGACGAGCAGACGGCCGGCCTTGAGCATTTCGTCGTACCCTGCGCCCTTTTTAACTTTTTTCAGAAGAGCGTCGTCGCCCGTCTCCACGCCGATATAGGCTTTCGTAAGACCCGCTTTGCGAAGCGCGCCAAGCTCCTGCGGCGACTTGCCGAGCGTGCTTTGCGGCCCGACATAGCTTCCGACGTGGCGCAGCGACGGAAACGTCGCGTAAAGCGCGCGGAGAATCTCCAAAAGCGCGTCGGTTTCGATGGCGATGGCATCGCCGTCACAGAGAAAAACCTTTTCCGCATCGCGGTAATAGTTTCCCGCCAGACGGATATCCTCCAGAATTTCGGACATGGAACGCACGCGGTATTTCTTGTCTTTATACATGCCGCAGAACGTGCAGGCATTGTGGGAACAACCGATGGTGCATTGCAGCAGATAGCTGTCGGCCTCGGAGAAAGGCCGGAAAATATTGCCTTCGTATCTCAAATAACTTCCCTTGCTTCCCGGCCGGACCAGGCCTTCCTTTGCGCTGTCCGGCTGTGCATTGTTTAAAGCAGGCGCTCGGCGCCGGCGATCGTTACCGTCGTCTTGATGGCGCCCGGCTGATCGCGGGTAAAAACGATCATGAACGGAATCCGGCCGCCGGGAATCACCCGCTCGTTGGAACTGTCCCGGCCTTCCGGCAGGGAGAGGATTTTTTGCAGATCCTCCTCCGACAAATTCGTCAGATCCTCTTCCGAAAGCATATTGCCCGCAAAGCTGATCCGCTCGTCCAGAACAACGGCGTAAGCGTCCAGGATGGCCGCCTTCACCCGGATGCGGGCGACGGCAAAGTCCGCCTGATTGACGGCAACGCCCTCCACGACCCGGATATTGCCCAGAATGTAATTGTTGACCACCCGCTGCCGGATGTCCTGCAGTTTGACCTGCGCCAGCACCGAATGACCTTCGTAAGGCTGCGACGCGCCGAGATACTTGCGGCCGATGTCCATGTAGCGCTCGAGCTGCTGCGGAAAAACAAAAACCAGCAAAACGGCCGGAATCACGATAATGACGAGCAGCGCCCAGAGCAGGGCCAGCCACGTTTTGCTCTTTTTCTTTTTCGCCGGCGCCGCCGGTTGCTCGAAAGCCGCCGCGGCAGCCTCCTCCTCTTCCGGAGCGCCCTCCTCTCCCGGCGCAAATTCAATGTCCGTCAGGTTGAGGCCCACACTTTCGGACGGCTCCGGTCGCGGCGGCAAAATCCGCCCGGCCGGCTCTTCCGGTACGGCCTCCCGCCGGCGAAAGACGTCGTCCGGTTCGCGTTTTTCTTCAGCTGCAACGTGCGCGGGAGCCGCCGGCTCAAAGGACAACCGGGCGGCCGGCGCTAAGGAGGGCGCCTCGTCGGCTGCAAACGGCGTCGCCTCCGGCGGGCCTGGCTTGGCCGGACTTTCCTGGAAAAAAACGTGCTGGCAGCGGCTGCAGCGCATCCACAAGCCGTCGCCTTCCATTTTAGATTCGTCAAAACGGAACTTGGTCCGGCACTGCTTGCATTGTATAATCATGGTCGTCCCTCTCGTTCGGATCAGACGGGATTCGGAATCACATACACATCAGGCCAATGACGGTCCTGCTCGTTGAAATCCAATCCGTAGCCGACCACGAAACCGTCCTCCATGGAAAAACCGACGTAATCCGCTTCAAAGGGAATTTTTCTTCTCCGGCGTTTGTCCAGAAAGGCGCAGACCTTGATGGATTTCGGCTGCCTGAGCATCAGCGTATCGACGATGTGCCGAAGCGTCAGGCCGGTGTCGATGATATCCTCAATGATCAGGACGTCGCGCCCGCGGACTTCCGCGTCAACATCCTTGGTGATGACGATGGTTCCGGAGCTTTCCGATCCGGCCCCGTAGCTTGCCGCGCGGATGAAATCCGTCTGGCAGGGAATGGACAGGGCGCGGGCCAGATCCGCCATGAAAATAAAGGCGCCCTTCAGCACGCCGATCAAAAGCAGATCGCATCCGGCATAGTCGCGCGAAATTTGACCGGCCAGATCGTTCACGCGCCGGTCAATTTCGGATCGGGTTAAAAGCATTTCTTTTCCTCGTGGGTCCATGTCGGATGATTCCCCGTTACGGCTTGAAGTTTGTGAATCTTAAGCAAGATATCCGGTGTCTGTCAATAAAAATCAGGGCAGCCCGCCGCACAGCGACACAACCGTTTCAATGTTCTGCCAGATCATGCCTTCCGCGAGGGCCAGTTCGCTGGCCGAATGAAACTCCGACGAAAGGCTGAGCAGGATGGCGTTGAGCGGCGAAATCTCCCGGCCGAACTTTTCATAGTCGATGTGGCTGATCATGTACTGCGAACCGTCAAAGTAATACTTGCCCAGGCGGTTTACGTCCTCCGACCGGAACGGCCAGGTGGTTTTCCACGCGAAGTAAGCCGCGGCCGTCTCCCGAAGCGCCTCGCACGCGAACATCTCCGGCGCAAGCTCGCGGCCGACCCGGTCGGCGATGAGACGGAAGTAGGTGACGACCAGATCGATATCCGTGAGGCACAACCCGTAGAGATACCAGTCGTCAATGATCGCAAGCAGGATGCGCTGTTGGGAGCGGGGAATGAAATGGTGGCTGGGGCACAGATGTCCGGCGCAGACGTCCTGACCGTAAAAGGACACGGTGCGCATATCGACTCCGCCGTTTTGCAACGGATGCACCAGGCAGCCGACCTTTTTTTCTTCATCGTCCAGAAAGCCCAGGTATTCGCAGCAGTAAATCACTTCGTAGCGCTTGCGGAAATCCTCGGCCGCGAAGGTCGCCGCGGCGTAGCGGGTCAGATCGTCCGGCCCCTGCACCATGTCGCGGTAGCGCTTCGTGCGCGCGCGCAGCCGCTCAGTCAGGGCCTCGCGCGAGCTGTCGACGTAATTGTACAGGCCGCAGCAGGCTCCGCAGGACTTGCCGGGATCCGGCTGGCACAACACTCTGATCTCTGAAGACGCTGCCATTGGACGCTTTTGTGTCCCTTTCCCCGGAATAAGGACCGAATAAACTGCGGCGCGGCGCGAAGGGCGTCGGGCGCGCGCCTTCTATAAAAGGATTACCGTTGCAGGTCAAGAATAAAAATGGTATGACCGGGCCACTTTTGGAAAACAGGATACACAAGCGCCATGGAATTGATCGAAACCATCCCTCTGCAAAACGGCCTTCGGCTCACGATTCACGATCTGACGCGCCGCATCGCCGCGGACACGGTAAAAGTCGAAGTTTCCTTCCGGATGAAAGTGAAAGTCGAGGAATCCTTCTTCACCTCGTCCGACGACTGCCGGCAACTCACCGGCCTCTTCGGCGACGAACTCACCTACGAACACAAACTGGAGCGGACGTTCGTTTCCGAAACCGAGAAGGAAGCCACCCGCGCCGAACTCCTGGATACGTTCAAGAAAAATTCCCTTCACTATCTGTCGTCGCCCGACTTCGCGCGAAAAATGGTCCTGTCGCTGCTGCGGGACATCAAAAGCAACCCCTACAAGTACCGGCGGGCG
The DNA here is from genome assembly GCA_002304995.1 of Syntrophaceae bacterium UBA1411. Classification (GTDB taxonomy): domain Bacteria; phylum Desulfobacterota; class Syntrophia; order Syntrophales; family Smithellaceae; genus UBA8904. The sequence continues at coordinate 29,141 of DBPV01000119.1, read as the reverse complement.
CAGCCGGCCGAAGAGCCGGCTGAATAACCGGGACGGCAAAAACAACCAACGGAAAACACATCATGACCAGAGATTTTTTCGAGGAGCTCCTGGCCGGCTCTGAAAAGCCCAGCCGCTACATCGGCGCTGAAGTCAACGCCGTACGCAAGGAAAACGCCGCCGTGCGCTTCGCGCTGGCGTTTCCGGACACATATGAAGTGGGCATGTCGCATCTGGGCTTGCAGATTCTCTATGCCGTGATCAATGCCCTTCCCGGCGTGTCCGCCGAACGGTGCTTCGCCCCCTGGCCCGACCGGGAGCGTGAGCTGCGCCGGCGCGGCCTGCCTCTCGCGTCGCTGGAATCCGCAAAACCGCTGGCGGATTTTGATGTGATCGGCTTTTCCCTCCAGTATGAACTGTCCTACACCAATGTCCTCACGATGCTGGACCTCGCGGGCCTTCCGCTTCGGGCCGCCGACCGGTCGAAAGGCCATCCCCTGATCATCGCGGGCGGCCCCTGCGCCTTCAATCCCGCGCCGCTTTGCGCCTTTATCGACGCCTTCGTGATCGGCGAGGGGGAAGAAGCCGTGGAAGAGATCGCCGCAGCCGTTGCCGCGGGCAAAGGCAAAAACGCGACAAGAGACGACCTCCTGGCGGCGCTGGCGGACATCGCAGGCGTTTATGTGCCCTCCGTGCACGGCCAGACCGTCATCCGGAAGAGAAAGCCCGTCGATCTCAACGTCTGGCGGCATCCGGTCGCGCCCGTTGTGCCGCTCATGCAGACGATCCACGACCGGATCGTCCTGGAAATCGCCCGCGGCTGCACGCGGGGCTGCCGGTTTTGCCAGGCCGGCATGCTCTGGCGGCCTTACCGCGAAAGAAACGCGAAACTGGTAGCCGACATGGCGGGCCTCGCGCTTGCCGCAACCGGCCACGATGAAGTCTCGCTTCTGGCGCTGAGCTCCGGAGACTACAGCTGCATCGAAGGGCTCATCCAAACCCTCATGTCGCGGCACTCAGGCGAAAGAGTCGCGCTGGCGCTGCCTTCCCTGCGCGTGGAGACGCTGAGCCGGACGCTGATCGAGGAAATCAGGCGCACGCGCAAGACCAGCTTTACCCTGGCGCCGGAGGCCGGAACGGATAAGATGCGCCGGATCATCAACAAGGGCAACACGGCGCAGGATCTGCTGGCGTCCGTGGACCGGGTCTTTGACGCCGGCTGGAAATCCATCAAGCTGTACTTCATGATCGGACTGCCCGAAGAAGAAGAAAGCGATCTCGACGGCATCGTCGATCTGGCATATCAGGCGCTCGGAGCAGCCCGGCGCCGCGGCCAGGTCACCGTCAGCCTTTCGACCTTCGTGCCCAAACCCCATACGCCCTTCCAGTGGGAAAGGCAGCTCTCGCTCGACGAGACTTACAACCGCCAGCAGTACATCCGCCGGCGCATGAACAACCGCCAGCTGGCCGTCAAGTGGCACGATGCCCGGATGAGCCTGCTCGAAGGCCTGTTTTCGCGGGGCGATGCAAAAATCGGCGAACTGTTGCTTGCCGCCTGGCAAAAGGGCTGCCGCTTTGACGGCTGGAGCGAAATCCTGCGCTTCGATCTGTGGCAGGACGCCCTGCAGGAGACGGGTATTTCCGTCGACGCCTACCTGCGCCGGCGCAGCACCACAGACCCTCTGCCCTGGGACAACATCGACTGCGGCATCGGCCGGGAATTTCTGCTGGCGGAAAGGCAAAAGGCCGCCGCCGGCGAAGACACGCCGGACTGCCGCTATGAAGCCTGCCAGGACTGCGGCGTCTGCGACTTTACCGAAATCCGGAATGTTTTCTCGACCGAAGATCTCCCCGCGGCGCGGCCGGACGTCCAACCGTCTGCCCCGCTGCCGCGCGAGATGGTATACCGGCTGCGTTTCACCAAAACCGGCCGCGCGCGGTTTCTCTCGCACCTGGAACTGGCGCTGGCGGTGACGCGCGCCCTGCGCCGCAGCTCTCTTGCGCTTTGCTATTCGGCGGGTTTTCATCCGCATCCGAAAATTTCTTTTGCCACCGCCACACCGGTGGGCACGGAAAGCCGCGAGGAATACCTGGACGTCACCGCCGGCGCGTATCCGGGCGATCTCACAGCGCTGAAAAACGAAATCAACGCCGCCCTGCCCGACGGCATGGCCGTCACGGATCTGCAGACCTTGCCCTTTGTCGCCAGGGAGCTTTCCCGGGCGCTTTACGGATTCGACTACGACCTCCTGCTGCCCGACCGGACAGACGACGGGCAGCTCAATGCCATGGCCCGCCGCATCGACGAGTTTCTGGCCGCCGGTTCCTTTCCGATCACCCGCCAGGCCAAGGGGAAGACCGTCACGCGCGACATCCGGCCCTTTGTTGAGAAACTTGCGCTTCTCCCCGCAGAGAAAAAGGTGACCGTGACGCTCCTGCACGCCCAGAACGGGTCCGCCCGTCCGCTCGACATTATTGAACATGTCCTGGGCGTTGCGGCCGGTGAAACGCAAAACGTGCGCATCATCAAAACCAAAACGCTGCTGGCCTGAAAGAAATTCATTCCGGCTGCCGGCTTGAACGCCGATTCCATCTTGACCCGTCTTCTTTTTTCCGATATTCAGAAAGAAACGTCACATTCGGACCCTGTTTCAATGTTAGCTGTCGCGGCTCTTGTCAACCCATTTCCAACCGAACCGATTCTTTGGAGGAAAAAATGGAAACAAAACCCTGGCATCGTCACTATGATTACAATGTTCCCACCACCATCCGTTACCCGCGTCTGGCGATTCACCATTTGATCGAACTGCCGGCCAACTCTTACCCGGACAAGGCGGCACTGCACTATTACGGAACGGAAATAACCTTCTGGGAATTGCGTACGCAGATCCTCCGCTTCGCCAACGCCCTGGCGGCGCTGGGCATCCGGAAAGGAGACCGGGTGGGTCTCCATCTGCCCAACTGTCCCCAGTATCCGATCGCTTACTATGCGGCGTTGTCGATCGGCGCCATTGTGGTCAATCTCAATCCCCTTTATACGCCGGACGAGCTGGGACTGATGGCCAACACCTCGGGACTCACAACGCTCATCACGTTCGACATGGCGCTGCCGTCGATCCGCACCTTATGCAAAAACATCCGCATCCCCCGGGTAATCGTTACCGCCGTGACGGATTTCGTCAAAGGGTTCCCCGTCAGCTCCGCCAAGAGTCTGGATCTGGAAGAAGGATGGCTGCATTTTTCGGAGCTGCTCGAGAAAACCCCTTCCACCCGGCGCTCCAAAGTCGAGGTCAATCCGGAAGATCCGGCCATGATCCAGTTCACCGGCGGCACGACCGGCATTCCCAAAGGCGCCGTCCTGACCCACGGCAATGTCATCGCAGCCGTTTTCTACTGCGTTTTGTGGGGAAATCCGACCATCCCCCTTACGCCGCCCGAACGGCGCAGCGTCATGGCGGTTCTGCCCTATTTTCACGTTTACGGAAATATCGTCGTGATGAACTGGGCCATGTTTTCCTGCGCAACCCAGATCCAGGTGCCGCGCTTCAATATTGATGAAATGATGGGGCTTCTGGCCAATTATGAGAAGATCACCTTCTTCCCCACGGTCCCCACGCTGATCACCGCGCTTATCAACCACCCCAAAGCGGAAGAACTGAACCTCGCCAAAAAAATCGGCCTTTTGAACTCCGGCGCAGCGCCGATGGCTTCGGAACTGATCGATAAGGTCCGGGACATGGGCATTTATTTCAGCGAGGGCTACGGCCTGTCCGAATCCACGTCCGTCGGCGTCAGCAATCCGGTTCTGGGCATGAAAAAAATCGGCAGCATCGGCATTCCCATTCCCGACAACGACCTCAAACTGGTGGATGTGGACGACGGCAAGACCGAAGTTCCCGACGGCCAGCCCGGCGAAATCATCATGAAGGGGCCGGTCATCATGCAGGGCTACTGGAACAATCCCGCGGAGACGGCAGGCCAGCTCAAAGACGGCTGGCTCTACACCGGCGATATCGCTGTCCGCGACGAAGACGGTTATCTGTTCATCGTCGACCGCAAGAAGGATATGATCATCGCCGGCGGATTCAACATCTATCCCCGGGAAATCGACGAAGTCCTCTTCCAGCACCCCAAGGTCTCCGAGGCGGTGGCCCTGGGCGTCAAAGACGAATACCGGGGCGAGACGGTAAAAGCCTTCATCGTCCTCAAGGAAGGCGAAACCTGCACGAGCGAGGAAATCATCTCTTTCTGCAAGGAAAAGCTCGCGCCTTACAAAGTGCCGAAGCTTGTCGAATTCCGGGAATCGATTCCCAAATCCGCCGTCGGCAAAATCCTGCGCAAGGCGCTGCGCGAGGAAGAAGAGGCCAAGGCCAAACAAAAGAAATAAAGCGATAAACGGATCGGACGTTTTTCCCGATCGTGTGCACCGATGCCAAAGGCCCGGGGATGTTCTCCGGGCCTTTCCTTTTGTTCCGCCCGCTTTGACGGCGGGTGCAGCGAACTGTCTTACCGCGGCCAGTTTTCCTTGACTTCCCCAATCGCGTCTTTTATATTGCTGCCGGAAGCATGCAGGAAAGCGCATCCACAGTATTTCGCGGTAAAAAATCGTTGTCACTCAATCAGGAGGTACTATGAAAAAAATCATGATCGTCGTCACGCTGCTTGCGCTTGTGTGTTTCCCGGTATGGGCCCAAAACTCTTGTGACAGTTCCTGCAACGCCAAATGCAAAGGCCAGCAGGCCACTTTCACCGCCTGCTACTCAAGCTGCAAAAGCACCTGTGTCGCCCAGAAAACGGGCAATGCCGCTCAGGACAAGGCCAACACCTGTCAGAACAAATGCTCCGGACAGGGCGCCAACTTCCAGAGCTGCTACAACAGCTGCCTGAAAAACTAAGTCGTTTTCTGTCGGAGAAAGCGGCGCTCGTCAGTAAGCCACTTCAAAAACGCAAACGAAGACAACCGTTGAAGTGGGATCGCCCGACTGGACCAAGGATTGACTGGATAAAAGCGATGACCGTCTTTCATCCCTTTCGCAAATGCGGACACAACGGCTTCACCGCGCTCGACGTCCTTCTCGTCCTGATGATTGTCGGCATTGCCGCCGCCGTGGGCGTGTCGAGGAGCGTTTCCAGGACGACATTTACCCTGGCGACCGAAGCCGAAACGCTCAAGACCCATCTGCGCTATGTCCAGTACCGGTCGATGAGCGACGCCTTGGCGCCGGGGCAGACGCTGACCTGGGGGCTGAGATTCAATGCCGGCTCCTACGATCTTGTGTACAACAATGCCGCAACGTCCCGCCGTCTGCCCAACGAAGACAGCCCCTCCCATACGCTTGCCAAGGGCATCACGATGACATCCAGCCTGGCGGGCAGCGTCCTGCACTTCAACGAATGGGGAAATCCCGTCGGCGCTGACGCGACGCCTCTGGCGGCGGACGTTTTGATCACCCTGACCGACGGATCGGCTTCACGGACGGTCCGCGTCACGCAAAACACAGGGTTTATTCCATGAACAGACAGCCGGTTTACCAAAACGGATTTTCGCTGATCGAAGTCATCATCACGCTGACCGTCCTGGCCGTCCTGGGGGTCATTGTTTTCCAGTGGCTGGGATCGCCTTTGACCGCCAGCTCCGATCCGTTTTCCCTGCTCGATAAATCTCTGACGCTCGAACGGGTCGGCGAAAATATTTCCGCCGATTACAGGCACAATTTCACCGGAAGCCTCGCCGGCCTGAAAACAAAGATCGGTGAAGAGGGAGCGGAAAAAACGAACGCTTACGGCAGCTACACCGTCGTCGCCAACCGATACGTCACTTTTATCAACAACGTGGAAAGCGACACGCCGCCGGATCAGAAAACGCTCAAGGTCACGATCAAAAACGACCAGAATGAAACGCTCACCATGGTTTTTGTTCAGTTTTGAAAGGACGCCGCATGACGACACGGACAAACAGAGGATTTACGCTGATCGAGGTTCTGGTCTCGATCATCCTCGCGGCGATTCTGGCCATCGGCGTCGGAATGGGCGTGGCGCGGCTTGTGGAGGGACATCTGTTCGTCAAAACAAACGCCGCCGCCCTCCAGAAGGGACAGATGGCCGCAACACGCATCGCCCTGGAGTTGAAAAACACCACTGCCATTTTGCCGGCCTCAAACGAAACCAGCGTCGTCTTTAATTCCTTCAAGGATAAAGTCGAGAAGACGCGCATTCTCCGTTTAAACGGCGGCAACGTGGAGCTATCCGAAGGAGACGGAAATTTTTTCGTCCTCACCGATCAGGTTGCCCCGGGCGACGGATTGCGGTTTCAGTATTACGTCAATTACGAGGATCCGGAAGAAGGACAATCCGCGCCGGCCAGCGCCAGAATTCTTTCCGTCCGTCTCAGGCTGATTGCCGCGGACGGCGTGGTCAAAACATTTACGCAGCGGATCGTCCCGAGAAACATTCAGCCGTGAGGAACAAAACCATGACAAAGACAGCCTCTTCCGGAGGATCCGTTCTGATCACTGTGATTATCGCCATTACCCTCGTAGCGATTCTGGGCGCCGGGCTCATCTACTTCACAACGACGTCGACCTTCACGGAGCTCTTCGGCAACCGTCAGGCCAGGGCCTACTACCTGGCCGAGGCGGGCGGCCGCTGGGCGCAAAAACTCCTGGCCGAGAACATCGCCAATCCGTCTTTCTATCCGGGCGGCAAAAAAAACGTCAACCCTCCGACGACTTTTACGCTCGCGAACGGCGACCGCTTCATTCTGACGAGCTACGATTTTATCGATAAAGACGGCAATGTGGATCTGACCCGCGTCGTCGTCGAATCCACCGGCGTGGTTCACGCAGGCACGTGGATGGAGGCCAAACGCAAGATCACGTTCGGCGGAACGACGGGCATCAGCCGCACCAGCCCGACACCCAGCCAGGATACGGAAGAGTTCGTCGCGTTCGTCGAGGACAACAATGTCTTTGTTTACGGCAGCGCCGTGAGTTTTGCCGGCGGCGCAGTCAACGGGCCGGGCGCAACCGTGGTCATCCGGGGGCCCCTGGACACGGACCAGATCAACCTGGGGGCGTCGATCGCCGCCACGACGATCTACGTGGACGGATACGTGGAACTCAACGGCGGCAGCGCCGGCCTGGGATCGCCAAGCCAGCCCGGCAACATCTACATCAACGGCGATTTAACCCTCTGGAGCGGTACAAGAAACGTTTACGGAGACGTTTACGTCAACGGAAATCTCCGCCTCAAAGACGCGCGCATCTATGGGAATATTTACGTCAACGGCAACGTGACGCTGGGCTGGACACCGACCCTGTCGGCCGGAACCAATATCTATTACACAGGCGCGCTGACCCATCCGGCAAACTACAATACCGGGATTCTGGCCAAATGCCATAAAATTCCCTATGGCAGCGTTCAGTCTTTTCCTTCCTTCACAATGCCGGCCTACGCCATCCCCGCTCCGCGGGAGGCAAGCTGGTTTGCCTCCAAAGGATACGTGTCGTCCGGCACATTGGTGAGCAATCTTAAGATATTCACCGAAGGAAACTACATTTCCTCCTCCTGGCGCCCGACCGCCGAAAACGTCATCATCGCCAGCAAAGGAAATATCAGCATCACCGGACTCGGCGGAAGCGGTCTGACGGGCGTTCTTTACGCCCCTTACGGGAAAGTCACCTTCAGCGGCGCCTTTTTTACCGGCATGGTGATTGCCCGCGACGGACTTGACGTGACGAGCGGCGGCACAACCGTCACCTTCCGGGGAATTGAAAATTACATCAGCGATCCCGCGGACTATCCCTTCAAGCCCGACGAGGTCATCATTCAGTATTAACCGCCTCCGGTTTTTTAAAGAAGGTCCCTACCCCATCTCTATCAGGATTTTGTTGAGTTCCTTGATTTCGTCGCGCAGGGCGGCGGCTTTTTCAAACGCCAGGTCCCTGGCCGCCTGCTTCATTTCCGCTGTGAGTTTCTGAACCAGAGCAGGCAAATCTTCTTCCGCGGGCGTCAGCCTTCCGGCTTTGTCGTCCGCCGGAATCGTGACGTAATCGGCTTCGTAGATGGACCCCAGCACGTTCATGATCGACTTTTTAATCGTCTCCGGCGTGATGTTGTGCTCTTCGTTGTATTGGCTCTGCAGGGCGCGGCGGCGGTGCGTTTCGTCCAGACAGGCCTGAATGGACCGCGTGATCTTGTCGGCGTACATGATGACTTTTCCGGAAACGTTGCGCGCGGCGCGTCCGCTCGTTTGAATGAGCGACCGTTCCGAGCGCAGAAATCCTTCCTTGTCCGCGTCCAGAATCGCCACGAGCGACACTTCGGGAATGTCGAGCCCCTCGCGCAGGAGGTTCACGCCCACCAGCACGTCGAATTCCCCCAGGCGCAGATCGCGGATGATGCCGACGCGCTCCAGCGTGTGAATATCGGAATGCAGGTAGCGCACGCGGATGCCCAGACCGCTGTAATAATCGGTGAGGTTTTCCGCCATGCGCTTGGTCAGCGTCGTGACCAGTACGCGTTCGTCTTTTTTCACGCGGATGCGGATTTCCTCGAGCAGGTCGTCCACCTGCCGGGCGGCCGGCTTCACGACGATTTCCGGGTCCATCAGGCCGGTCGGGCGGATGATCTGCTCCACGCGCACGCCCCGGGCCTTGACCATTTCATACTGGGCCGGCGTGGCGGAAATGTAAATTCGCTGATGGGCAAGCGCCTCGTATTCCTCGAAGGTCAGGGGCCGGTTGTCCAGCGCGGACGGCAGGCGGAATCCGTATTTCACGAGCGTTTCCTTGCGGGAGCGGTCGCCCCGGAACATGCCCGCGAGCTGCGGCAGCGTGGCGTGGCTTTCGTCGATGATGATGAGGGCGTCCTCGGGCAGGTACTCCATCAGCGTCGGCGGCGGCTCGCCGGGCCTGCGGCCGGTGAGATGGCGCGAATAGTTTTCGATGCCCTGGCAGTAGCCCATCTCTTCCATCATCTCCAGATCGAAGTTGGTCCGCTGCTCCAGGCGCTGCGCCTCCAGAAGCTTGTTTTCGGCCTTCCAGGCGGCCAGCACACAGGCCAGTTCCGCGCGGATATCGGCCACGGCGCGCTTGAGATTGTCCCGCGAGGACACATAGTGGCTGCCGGGATAGACGGCAATCCGGGAAAGCGACCCGAGCTTTTTTCCGCGCAGCGGATCGATCTGATAAATCGCCTCAAGGGTGTCGCCGAAAAACTCCAGACGCAGCGCCCGCTCGTCTTCGTAGGGCGGAAAGATTTCCACCACGTCGCCGCGCACGCGGAACGTGCCGCGGTGAAAATCGATGTCGTTTCGTTCGTACTGGATTTCAACGAGCCGCTTTAAAATCTCCTCGCGGGGAATCTCCTTTCCCACTTCGAGCTGGACGATCATTCCCAGGTACGCTTCGGGCGATCCCAAACCGTAAATGCACGAAACGCTGGCCACGATGATGACGTCGCGCCGGGTCAAAAGCGCGTAAGTCGCCGCATGGCGCAGTTTGTCGATCTCCTCGTTAATCGCCGAGTCTTTTTCAATGTAAGTGTCGGTGGCCGGCAGATAGGCTTCCGGCTGGTAGTAGTCGTAGTAGCTGACGAAGTATTCAACGGCATTTTCGGGAAACAGGCTCTTGAATTCCTCGAACAACTGCGCGGCCAGCGTTTTGTTGTGCGCGATGACCAGCGCGGGTCGGCCCACTTTGGCAATCACATTGGCAATGGTGAAGGTCTTGCCGGAGCCGGTGACCCCCAGGAGCACCTGGTGGTCTTGCCCGCCGGCCAGCCCTTCCGCCAGCCGGTCGATGGCCTGCGGCTGATCGCCCGACGGAATGAAATCTGTGACTAATGAAAACGTATCCATAACACCCGGACAGTCCATAATGCGTGGTGTTTGAAAATGCAACACCTTCTTTGCTTCGTCGCGGCCGGCGGCGGACTTTTCCAGAAAGCGCTTTGCAAGTGGCGTGACGGCAAAAGAGTCTTGAATTGCCCCCGCGTCTGTGGTACCGGGAGATCTTCCAAATCCCTTTACAGGAGGCATCGTCATGTTCCGCAGCAGATTATCTCCGAAAAAAGCTCTTTTCCCCGCTGTTCTGATCATTTTGGGAATTGTCGCCGCATCCGCCGTTCACGCTTATGACTGGATCGTTTATTTTCCGTCCAGTGTGGAATATGCGAAATGTGAAATCGTTGCTTATGGCTCGGGCGGCAGCCAAAATATTTTCAACATCACGCCGGGCCAAACGATAACCTCGCATTTCACAGGCAACATCAGCTACATTGATGGACGCTGCAATATGGCGTCCTGGGGATCGACCTACTACACCCGCGTCCAGGGAAGGACCTGCGACGGCGCCGATTACCAGAGTTCGGTGGCGGGCGGCAAATCCTGCGCTCAAAACGTGAACGTGAAAATCTGCAAAAAGGGCACCGGCGTGGGCGAATGGTCGCACGGCTTCTGCCCGAATTAACCGCTGCGGGCTCACTCGCCGTTTTCGCGGTACGGCGATTTGCCGTATCTTTGAGCCTCCAGGCGGGCTCCCGCGTCAACGCCTTGCATATTGGCAACCCGATTGTAGTACTCCAGCGCCGTTTTTCTGTCCCGGCGCAGGTCGGCGAGCGTTCCCAGGTATAAAAGCGCCCGGGCAGCGGTGCGGACATTGTAAAAGGACGAATCCGCCATGGCCTTCTGATAGAAAGCTCCGGCCCGGTCGTACTCCTTTTTTTTCTGCGCAATCCGTCCCGCCAGAAGAAAATAGCGCGGTTCGAGTTCACGAACGTAGGGCGGCTTGCCGGCGCTGATGCGCTCCCGGATCTCCTCCGCCACGGCCTGCGCTTCCGCAAAACGTCTGAGCTCCATCAGCGCCAGTCCCTGCATGAAGTGAAAGCTGTAGTTGTCGGGATACTTTTTCCTGAGCGGCTCGATGATGGCCAGAGACCGGGCCGGCTGCTTTTCATACGCAAGGTAAATGCCCGCCAGTTGGATCTGCGCCATGTCGCGCATCAAAATGCCTTTTTGCGCCGCCGCCTGCAGTTCCTGAAGCCCCTTTTGGCGGTTTCCCTGCGTGATCAAAAGCGATGACAGCCATCCGGTCACGCCGCGGAAATGATCGATGGTATAGCGGAGAAATCCCGTCAGATAATCCGCGTCGTAATTGGCGGGATCGGCGGATTTGGCCGCCTCCAGCGAATTCCAGACATTGAACGTCTCCTGCGCCATGACGAGGTAGCGTTTTTCCGAAATCGCCCAGTGCACCCGGGCGATTTTGGCCAGTGCGACGGCAAAATACACCTGAGAATCCCTGGGATTGGCAAAGAGTCTTTTTTCACCTCTGGCCAGCGCTTCCCCGGTATAGAAAAAGATCGCCTCCTTTTCTTTGCGGCGCTGCTCAAGCGTGAAGCACATCTCATAGGCAAAAAGATGCAGCATGGCCTGAAGCGCATACGCCATGGGATTGTCCGGCTCCAGTTCGGCGGCTTTCCGAAGCAGAGCATCGGCGCCGTTTTCATCGAGATTGAAGGATTTCTGTATCCCCTGCAAAAGACAGCTTTGATATCGGCCATTGGACGGCTCCGCCGTCTTCGCCTCCATCCCGAAAACAGAGGTGGAGAGGGAAAGTCCAATGGCTATGATCAATCCTATTTTTTTAAGCATGGGCGGTCCGCCACAATACCTTGCTTTCCCTTCAGACTGTACCCGCGACATCTAAGGAACGGTTACGACCTCTGCGGAACGGTCGCGACTGTTCCCTGCAATCACGACCATCATTGCGGAACGGTCACGACCGTTCCCTACAGAAACAGGACCGGTTCGCGCAGGATCGCCTCCCGCGCGCGCTGGGCGCAGGCCGCCGCTTCCGGATGCGTGTCCCGAAGCGAAACGATCTGGCGCAGATTGTCCGCCGTGCGCAAAACCAGCGACGCCATGTCCCCTTCGGCAACGCCGGTCAGACGGATGACATCGTCCCAGGCGCGCCCCCGCGCCCATTCATACATCGCCTGGCCGGCCGACGAAATGAGTTCCTCCGTGGCGAAGCCCGCCTTTTCCAGCCGCCGCGCCATCGGCCGCACGGCTGCAAGCATCCTGCGCAGGGCGGCCGCGAGACTGCGCGGCGGTCGGCTCATTCCCAGAGTGATCTCGTCGTCGCGGTCATAGGCAAAAACCGCCATCACCGCCGCCAGAAGCTTTTCATCCTCCACGGGAAAAGCATCCGCCCTCAGACACTGGGCAACCAAAAGCGGATAGTCCAGACGCAGATGCGCGGCCCAGCGCCCGTCGTCGGTCAGCCGTCCGTCCGCGTCCACAAATCCTTCCAGCTTGAGGAAATCCAGATGCAGGCAAAAATCCCGCCACAGGCGTTCGGCGGCGGAAAGACCGTGGCGGACGGTCCTGTCCTGCTGCCAGGCGGCAAACGATTTTTCAAATATTTTTTTAACGCCGGCGGGCGTCTGCGACAAAAGCAGATTAAGCGCCATGCCAAAATCGTTTTTCAACCGGCTGGCGATGTCCTCGGGCTCGGCCCGGAGCATTTTCCTGATGTGGGCCAGATCCATGAACCGCCCCGACACCGCCAGCATAAAACCGATCTTGTCCCGACCGCGCCGGCCGGCCCGCCCGGTCATCTGGCGGAATTCGGTGGCTGTGAGAGGCGCAAAGTCGCGGCCGTTGAACTGATCGGAATTGAAGAGCACGATGGTGCGCGCGGGAAAATTCACGCCGGCCGCAACGGTCGTGGTGGCAAAAATAACCCGCAGGCGCCCCCGGTTCATCATTTCCTCAACCAGCAGCTTCCAGGCGGGCAGCTGCCCGCCGTGATGCGCCGCCAGTCCCGCGGACTGCAGCGCCTTCAGCTGCCGGTGGCTGCTCAAGCCGGGAAAGCGGTCGATCATGTCGCTGAGATCCCCGGCAAAAGCGTCGTCCTCCCGAAGGGGCGGCAGCCCCGCACGGCAGGCGAGCGCCGCATCGCACTCGGCGCGGGATTTGAGAAAAAAAATCGCCGGCAAAAGATTGAACCGCTCCAGAACGCGGATGATCCCCGCGTAGTCCGGCGGCTTGCGGCTGCCCCTGCCGGATTTATGCAAAAATTCGCAGACGGCCGGCGTGGATTTTTTTCCTTCCAGGAAGGGATGCAGACAGCCCGCAGGATGCAGGAACAGAGGATACAGGGGCACGGGGCGCTTTTCCTCGCGTACGACCGAACAGGGCTTGCTGCGGATGGAGGAAAGCCACGCGGCGATTTCGTCGCCGTTGCCGATCGTGGCGGAAAGCAGAAGCAGGCTCACCCGCGCCGGCAGGTAAATCATAATCTCTTCCCAGACCACGCCGCGGTCGGCGTCGCCCAAAAAGTGCGCTTCGTCGAGGATGACCAGATCGCAGGCCAGATCCTCGCCGCGGTGCATCGCGTCGTACAGTTGATTGCGCAGGATCTCCGTTGTGCCGACAATGATCGGCGCCTCTGTGTTTTCCTTGGTGTCGCCGGTGATGATGCCGACGTTTTCGAAATCGAAATGCAGGCCGAACTCCACCCATTTGGAATTGGAAAGGGCTTTGAGCGGCGAGGCATACCAGGCGCGTCCGCCTTTTTCCATCGCCGACAAAATGGCCTCCCGCGCAATCCACGTCTTGCCGGAGCCGGTGGGGGCGATCACCAGGCAATCGTTTTGCCGGATGGCGGCCAGCGCCTCCAACTGAAAGGAGTCCGGAACGAACGGTTGGGGCTCGGGTTTGCCGATGCCGGCCAGAACGCTTTTGAGCGCCGGCGCAATGTCGGGTTTCATAAATCGCCTTGCCGCCCCCCGCCCGGGCTCTGGGCCGGAAGCCGCGCGGCGCCGCCGAAAATGAGTTTTATCGCGACTTTTTTCTTTCATGGTGTCTCGCTTCTAGCACAGAGGCGGACAATGGTAAAGCGGTCCGCGAAGAGTGAAATCCGGCCGATGGCAGAAGATGGGAAGTCGGGCGGTTTCCGGACCGCCGTTTGATGTTTTTTTTCGTTTTTGAAAACGCGTTGAACGTTTCTTTCAATCAAACGAAATGTGCAACGCAGGCGAAGTCTGCCCGGCAGACCCGTAAAACATACCATGTCTTTCTGATATCAATAGCTTACAAATTTCACTCCGCATTTTTCTCACTCTGGCATGGTTATTTCATAATAGACTTGCGAAAGCGGCAAATGATTTTACATCAAACTAAGGAGGATCAGGATCATGAAAAGAATTTTACAGACATCTCTCTTGGTTGGCTTCATCGTTCTGACCACGGCGACTTTCAGCTTTGCCCAGTTCAGCGCCGGCGGCAATGCCGGATTCCCCTTCTTCCATTTCGGCTGCCTGGTCATCGGCGGTCTGATCATTGTTTCTTTAAAAAACAAGTATGAAAAACTCTATTTAAGTGAAGCGATCGGTTCTTTTGCTCTTTTCACCATCCTGGTCGCGCTGTTCACGGCGCCGGTCGCCGATGCGCTCAAGGCGATGCTGAGTTGAACCCTTCCCTCTTTATATAGCTTCAGCAGTAAAAGCCCCCGCCCCACCCTGGCGGGGGTTTTTACATGGGGCAAAGAAAAAACGCTTTACAGTGCCGTGCATTTCATTTATTAAACTCAACGCTTAATGCGTGCTTCTTCTGCAAGGAAATTCTTTCTAAAGGAGATAAAGATATGGCTAAACGTGTTTACACTTTCGGGAAGGGCATCAATGAAGGCACTGCCGGCATGAAGACCCTTCTCGGCGGCAAGGGCGCCAACCTGGCCGAAATGTCGAATCTGGGAATTCCCGTTCCTGCGGGATTCACGATTACCACCGATGTCTGCATTGAATTCTATAAAAACAACAAACAACTCCCCGCCGGCCTGGACAAAGAAGTGGAAGCCGCTCTCAAGAAAGTCGAAAAATCCATGGGCGCGCGCTTCGGCGATCCCGCCAATCCGCTCCTTTTGTCCGTCCGCTCCGGCGCGCGCGTGTCCATGCCGGGCATGATGGACACCGTGCTCAACCTGGGCCTCAACGACGAAACGGTCGAAGGCATCATCCGTATCTCCGGCAACGAGCGGTTCGGCTGGGATTCCTACCGCCGTTTCGTTCAGATGTACGGCGACGTCGTCATGGGCCTCAAACCGGAAGACAAGGACGCGCACGATCCGTTTGAGGAAGTGATGGACGCCCTCAAGGCCGAAAAAGGCATCAAGGCGGACCTGGACATGGCGGTTGAGGATCTGAAGGAACTGGTCGCCCGCTACAAGAAGCTTATCGTGGAAAAACTCGGCAAGGAGTTTCCGGCCGATCCCAGGGAACAGCTCTGGGGCGCCATCGGCGCCGTTTTCATGTCCTGGAACACGGCGCGCGCCGTCCTGTACCGCAAGATGAACGGCTTTGACGACAACTGGGGCACGGCCGTCAACGTGCAGGCCATGGTCTTCGGCAACCGCGGCGAGAGCTGCGCCACCGGCGTCGCCTTCACGCGCGATCCGGCCACCGGGGAAAACCTCTTCTACGGCGAATACCTGATCAACGCCCAGGGTGAGGACGTCGTCGCCGGCATCCGCACGCCGCAGCAGGTCACGCTGGAAGGGTCCCGCCGCTGGGCCAAGGACAACACCATTTCCGAAGAAGAACGGGCAGCCCGCTATCCCTCGCTCGAGGAATACATGCCCGCCGCCTACAAAGACCTGGTCAACGTCTACACGAAACTCGAGCAGCACTACAAAGACATGCAGGACATCGAGTTCACGATTCAGGATCAGAAACTCTGGATGCTCCAGACCCGCACGGGCAAGCGCACCGCCGCCGCCGCGGTCAAAATCGCGGTGGACATGGTCGCCGAAAAACTCATCGACAAGAAGACCGCGCTTCTGCGCATCGATCCCACATCGCTTGACCAGCTGCTCCATCCGACTTTCGATCCGGGCGCAGCCCGCAACGTGATCACCAAGGGGCTCCCCGCCTCTCCCGGCGCGGGAACCGGCCGCGTGGTCTTCAACGCGGATGATGCGGAAGCCTGGAAGAAGCGCGGTGAAAAAGTCATCCTGGTGCGCATAGAAACCTCGCCGGAGGACCTCAAAGGCATGACGGCGGCGCAGGGCGTTCTGACCCAGCGCGGCGGCATGACCTCGCACGCGGCTGTCGTCGCCCGCGGCATGGGCAAATGCTGCGTCTCGGGCTGCGGCGACATTGAAATCAGCTATGCCGGCAAGGAAATCAAATTTAAAAACGCCGTCGTCCGCGAAGGCGACTACATTTCGCTTGACGGCTCGACCGGCGAAGTCATGCTGGGAGAAGTCAAGACGGTTCCGGCGGAACTGTCCGGCAACTTCGGCGTCATCATGCAGTGGGCCGACGAGATGAAAAAGCTCGGCATCCGCACGAACGCCGACACGCCGCACGACGCCGCCGTCGCCCGCAACTTCGGCGCGCAGGGCATCGGCCTGTGCCGCACCGAACACATGTTCTTCGAAGGCGACCGCATCAAGGCCGTGCGCGAAATGATTCTGGCCGACGACCTCGACGGCCGCAAGCGCGCCCTGGCCAAGCTGCTTCCGATACAGCGCGAGGACTTCTACGGCATTCTCAAAGCGATGGAAGGCTACGGCGTCACCATCCGCCTGCTGGATCCGCCGCTGCATGAATTCGTTCCGCACGAAGAGGAAAGCCAGTGGGAAATGGCCCGCGAAATGGGCATCTCCATCGACGCGGTCAAAGCCAAAGTGGCGTCGCTGCATGAATTCAACCCGATGCTGGGCCACCGCGGCTGCCGTCTGGGCATCTCCTTCCCGGAAATCACCGAAATGCAGGCCCGGGCGATCTTTGAAGCCGCCTGCCAGCTCGTGAAGGAAGGCGTGGACGCAAAACCCGAAGTCATGGTTCCGCTGGTCGGCACCGTGAAAGAGCTGGCCTCGCAGAAAGCCATCATCGTCGAGATCGCCCAAAAGGTGATGGAGGAAACAGGCGTGAAGGTCGCGTATTCCGTCGGCACGATGATCGAAGTGCCCCGGGCGGCCGTCACCGCCGACGAGATCGCCGCCGAGGCGGCCTTCTTCTCCTTCGGCACCAACGACCTCACGCAGATGACCTTCGGCTACAGCCGCGACGACGCCGGCAAGTTCCTGCCGGAATATGTGGCCAAGAAAATCCTGCCGGTGGATCCGTTCCGCGTGCTGGACCGCGACGGCGTCGGCAAACTTGTCCGGATGGCCGTGGAAAAAGGCCGAAGCGTCAATCCGAAGCTGAAAGTCGGCATCTGCGGCGAACACGGCGGCGAGCCCAGCTCCATCGAATTCTGCCACCTGACCGGCCTCAACTACGTGAGCTGCTCGCCCTTCCGCGTGCCCATCGCAAGACTCGCCGCGGCACAGGCGGCGCTGAAAAATCCGCCCCCCGCAAAAAAAGCGGTGGCCCAGGCAACAACGAAAGTGATGTCCAAAGCCAAGGCGATCGTGAAAACCGCTAAAGCGGTAAAGAAGGCTGTAGCGGCGGCGGTGAAGGCGGCGAAAACCAAGCCCGCGGCCGGGAAAGTCGCCGGGAAAAAAGCGGCGGTTAAAAAACCGGCCGCCAAAAAAACGCCGGCCAAGAAGGCGGCGGCCAGGAAGGCGCCCGTAAAAAAGGCAGCCGCCAAAAAAGTCGCGGCCAAAAAACCGGCCGCAAAGAAAACCGCAAAGAAGAAATAGTTTAACGCGGAAACGCCAAATAAAAAACAGCCGGGGCGGCTGGCGCCGCTCCGGCTGTTTTTTTATGTGAACTTCTTTTCTTCAGGGCCCGTCGGAGAAATTTTCAGAAAAGTTTGGACGCTACCCGATGGGGGATCGCATTGGCAGGGCGGACAGCGTATCGCCTTTTCTTGTCTGACAAAAAGGCAGCCACTCCTCCCGGCGGAAGCGCCTGCAATAAATCCTAAGCGCGCTTCGCCGGTTTTCAATCTCTCCGACGAGGCCTCCGATTAAAAGAAGGTTGAAAGCCAATGGTCTGTTCCCGAAAGCAGAAAACCGCGCTTTCGGGAACAGACGGAAAATCTTCAGTCAACGTCAGCCTGTTGACCACTGTAAATTATCCTGAATCTTTTGGACTGTCTCTTTAGTAAGCTCCGTTAAACTGGCAATGACGCCCGGCCTATAGGACAGGGGGATTTTTTCCGGTTGCGTCAATGACCAATTACATTTCCTGACAGCCCCACTTGCTTCCAAATATCATAATTTTATTCACTTTTATATCTTTAAACACCTCCTTAAACACTTTATCGGATTGCTGAGATTTTGTTTCTTCAACCTGGAAACGCATTGAAGAGACGATTCTGCCGCTGATACTTGGAAATATTCCTATTTTCAAATATTTCCGTAAAGTATTGGTCCACCTCCTTTCCTGTTTCTCCGACTGCATCAAAGAGCATGTCCGTTGTTCGGTCATTACTAATGCGTCTTGCGTGCCAAAATAATTACCGTCAATAATCGGTTACTTAGAACATACCCGCCTATTATCTGCACGATAGTGCAGATAATTTCTGGAAAATACGACGGTTTATTGGTAATCTACCCCATAGAACAGAAAGGAAGATAATGATGACGATGGACGATCAAAAATTTTTTCATGAAGCGACTTTAAGAATATGCGGCAGCCTCGATATTGACGTTGCTCTGCGGCAGTGCTTCCTCTTTCTTCGGGAAACTTTCCCGCTCGACAAAATGTTCCTGAACATTTTCGACCTGGACCTGGGGATCGTCGAAACGATTGCCAGGGCCGACGACTCGGGCGGCCAGGTCATTTTCGCAAAAACCATCCTGCCGGAACAGGCCCGTTCTTTTTTCGCCGAAGTGCTGACGCGGGCGGAAAAAAACCCATACATCTACACGGTGGCCCGAATGCGGGACCACATCACCGGCCTTCACGTCTCGGCGACCCTGGGCATTCAGGACTCGGGCGCGCTGGTCTTGTTTCCGAAACTCACTCACCAGACGCTCGGCGCGGTCATTCTCACGAACCGCGCCGGCCAGCCATACTCTGAAGATCATGTCCGCCTTCTGGAGCTGTTGAACGAGCCTTTCGCCATCGCCATCAGCAACTACTCACGGTTCAGGGAAATCTCCCGGCTGAGAGACCTTCTGGAGGAGGAAAACAGGTATTTAAGCGAAGAGATGCGAAAGCAAATCGGCGAAGAAATCATCGGCGACAGCTTCGGCCTGAAGACCGTTATGGACATGGTGCGGCAGGTGGCGCCCCTGTCCAGTCCGGTTCTGCTGCTGGGAGAAACGGGAGTGGGCAAAGAAGTGATCGCCAACGCCATCCACAGATGGTCGCCCAGACGCGGCGGTCCGTTCATCAAGGTGAACTGCGGCGCCATCCCGGAAACGCTGGTGGACAGCGAGTTGTTCGGCCACGAAAAGGGGGCCTTCACCGGCGCGGTCGCCCAAAAAAGGGGCCGCTTCGAGCGGGCGCACCGGGGAACGATTTTTCTCGACGAGATCGGCGATCTCCCCCAGGGAGCGCAAACCCGCCTTTTGCGGATTCTCCAGGAAAAGGAATATGAAAGAGTCGGAGGCTCGCAAACCCTTACTGTCGATGTCCGGGTGATTGCCGCGACGCACCGCAACCTCGAGGCGATGATCGCCGACGGAAGGTTTCGCGAAGACCTTTATTTCCGCATCCGGGTTTTTCCCATTTCCATCCCCCCGCTGCGCGACCGGATCGCGGACATTCCCGCCTTCGTCCACTACTTCATCCACCAGAAGGCCAAAGAAATGTCGCTCGCGCATATTCCGTCCCTGGCGCCCGGCGCCCTGAACCTGCTCACCGGCTACCCGTGGCCGGGAAATGTCCGGGAACTGCAAAATGCGGTCGAGCGCGAGTTGATCGTCCACCGCGGACAGCCTCTGTCGTTTGCAAACCTGATCGGCCCCGGTCCGCAAACCGTTGCCGTCTCCCGGGAGCCGTCCGGCGCCGCCGGTTCTTTGAACTCGGCGATTTCCCGCCATATCCTGAAGGCCCTCGAGGCAGCCGGCGGAAAAATCGAAGGCCCGAACGGCGCCGCCCGCCTGCTGGAGATCCATCCGTCGACGCTGCGTAAAAAAATGAAAAAGCTGGGCATTCCGTTCGGAAGAAACACGCCCCCCAAAGCGCCGCCCGGCTGAAAGGCTGCGTCTTGAAAAAACCGCCCGTCCTAGGGCAAGGGCATCCAGAGGCAGTTTTCCGGATCTTTGGTTTTGCTCATCTTTTTGTATTTCAGAAATTCCGCCCTTGTCTTCGGGAAGGACAGCGTGTAGTAAACGGGGCTGAATTTACCGTTCGCCACGCTCTGGATCACTCCCGGAGAGGAAATCACGCCGTTTTCATCAATGCGAAACAGTTCGCTGGGATACCTGTCCCCTAATACGGGAAGCGCCTTTCCTACTGCGGCGCGGATGGCGTATGGATCGCTTCCGGTGCCGGCAAGCGTCATGGCCTGGGCGATGATATGCATGGTGATGTAATTGAGCGCCGATTCCCACGTGGCTTCTTTTTTGTAAAGTTCCCGGTATTTCCGCGCAAAATCCGGGGTGGCCGGCAGCGGCAGGTCGGCGATATTGGCAATGCCGATCGTTCCCTCCATCAGCGTCATATTCTTCAGCACGCCGGCGATGTAATCCATGCGGGCCTGATCGATCAAAACGAAACCGCCCTTGAACCCCATGCTTCTGGCCTGTTCAACCGCCAGCGCGGTGGTCGCTGAAGGGCCGCCGATAAGCAGGAAATCCGGCCTGGTGACCAGGGCCGAAATCAACTGGGCGGTAAAGTCCGTTTCCGTGTAGTAGTTGATCGGACAGTCCGCCAGAATTCTGCCTCCTTTTTTCTCCCAGACGAGACGGAAATTTTTCCGCCAGGCATCGCCGTAAGCGCCCAGCGTCACGACCATGGCTCCATTGCGGTACCCCTGCTTCCAGGCGACATCAGCCGCCATTTCCATATAGGAGAGGTAATCCGGCGTGGGATTGATGAGGAGTTTGCTGCCCGGGGTGTGGAAGGTGTGAACGCTGGAGTAACCGACGACCAGGAACTCGCTGCCCGGAATCTCATTGATCTTCAGCAAGGCGCCGATGGTGGTGGCCGAGGAGTTGAAGATGACGGGTGTTTTGTCCTGTTTGAGAAACTTGCGGGCGTTGGCAACCGCTTCAGCCATACCCGCCCGGTCGTCGAGCTTGTGGAGACGAAAGGTGTATTTTTTCCCCTTGAGCAGAATTCCGCCCGCGTCGTTGATTTCCCGAATGGCCAGGTCGATGCCGTTGACATTGTCCTGAGCGTACTCGGCGGCCGGTCCGCTGAGCGGTCCGCTGTAGCCGATCACCACTTCTTCCGCCGCGGCCGCGGACGCCCACGCGACAAACACCAATAAAGCCAGAACACTCCACATTTTTTTCTTCATCTGCCACCTCGTCTTTCGTTTTTTTTATGAACGACAAAATATCCTGGAACGCGCCGGCCCTCAATTACGCGACAGGAAAACGGCCGGAGGCGCGTTAAATATTCGAAAGATTGTTTCGTCTCTTCTGAGCGAAAAGCCCAGGCGGAAGTGATCGCATTGAACTTCTCGTTGGCGGCTTCGTCATCTGAGGTAAATCGGTTATCAACGGTCCGCCCACGCGGTTCCCGCCACGGTTGCGGCCGTGGCGGAAGGGGGGGATAGGCCCAAGAACCGCTGAGTGGAAAGTTGTTAATGCTATTGCATCAGCCATGCCAATTTACAAACCGGCAAACAATCATATAAATATTTAATATTAATATAGATTATTTAATCCATCCAGAGAGTTGACCATGGGCCGGATATTTTTGTTTCACTCATGTAGCAAAACGTATCAAAACGAATCAAGCAGCTGATTCATTGGTGAGACAGTTTGCAGAATTCATTTGCGTTTCAACAGTTCGGCAAAAGGATTGTTAAAGGGCTGCGGCTTTTGCCGTCCCGGACGAAGGTCCTTTTGTTTTTCCCGCCGCGACGGTTGTGTTTTCGACGTGCCGGCCACAGGCGTTCCTTGCGCTGATGGAGCTTTCTTGTCGCCCGGCGTTTTTTTAAGGGACAGGGATATCCTTTTACGGTCGATGTCCACCGCCAGGACGGTCACCTCGACTTTCTGGCCGACCTTCGCGGCCTCGGACGGCGTCCTGACATAGCGGTCGGCCATTTCGCTCAGATGCACCAGGCCGTCCTGATGAACGCCGATATCGACAAAAGCCCCGAAAGCCGTGATGTTGGTGACAACGCCGGCAAGTTTCATCCCGGGAACCAGGTCGGTGATCTTGTCGATGCCTTCGGCAAAAACAACATTTTCAAACTGCTCGCGGGGATCGCGGCCGGGCTTGGCCAGTTCTGCCAGAATGTCTTTTAACGTGGGCAGACCGATCGCGTCCGTCACATAGTCGGCAAGGCGAATCCGGCTTCTTCTGGCTTCCTGGGCCATCAGGTCTGCGACCGAGCAGCCCTGGTCGGCGGCCATTTTTTCAACGATCGCATAGCTTTCCGGATGTACGGCGCTGCCGTCGAGCGGATTGGCGCTGCCGCGAATTCTCAGGAAACCGGCGGCCTGCTCGAAGGCTTTCGCGCCCAGACGTTTGACGTTTTTAAGCGCCTCGCGCGACGGGAAAGGACCGCTTTCATCGCGGTGCCGGACGATGTTCTGCGCGAGCGCCGGCCCCAGGCCGGACACGTAGGAAAGAAGCTGAACGCTCGCCGTATTCACCTCGACGCCCACGGCGTTGACGCAGCTTGTCACGACATCGTCGAGGCACTGCTGCAGAAGCCCCTGATCGAC
The DNA here is from genome assembly GCA_002304995.1 of Syntrophaceae bacterium UBA1411. Lineage (GTDB taxonomy): Bacteria > Desulfobacterota > Syntrophia > Syntrophales > Smithellaceae > UBA8904. Next base: position 6,405 of record DBPV01000119.1, on the reverse strand, counting down.
GTCGTGCTGGTACTGTCCCACGCCGATGGCCTTCGGATCAATCTTCACCAGCTCCGCGAGCGGGTCCATCAGCCGCCGGCCGATGGAGACGGCCCCGCGCACGGTGATGTCGCAATCGGGAAATTCCTCCCGCGCCGCCTCCGATGCGGAATAAACGGAAGCGCCGCTTTCATTGACCATGACCACGGCGATTTGCCGCGGCAAATCCAGCGTCCGCAAAAAGGCCTCCGTTTCCCGGCCGGCCGTGCCGTTGCCGACGGCAATCGCCTCGATGCCGAACTTCTCGCACGAGGCCCTGATGCTTTGTCCGGCTTGCCCGCGCGCCGCATCCGACATAAACGGAAAGATGGTCTCATGGTGGAGCAGTTTGCCCTGGCGGTCCAGGCAGACGGTCTTGCAGCCGGTGCGAAAGCCGGGATCGATTGCCAAAACAGCCTTTTCTCCCGCCGGCGGCGCCAGGAGAAGCTGGCGCAGGTTATCGGCAAACACGCGGATGGCGGTTTCGTCCGCCCTCCGGCGCGCCTCCAGGCGGGTTTCCGTTTCCATGGACAGCGAAAGGAGGCGCTTGTAGCCGTCGCGCACCGCCAGACGGACCTGGGCCGCCGCCTGGTTTGCCGCCCGGATAAACATTGCTTCCAGGATGGCGATGGCCTCGTCTTCTGGCGGCAGAATCGCGAGACTCAGAAACTCCTCGCGTTCGCCGCGGCGCATGGCCAGCACACGGTGCGAGGGCGCTGTCGCCACCGGCTCTTCCCAATCGTAGTAATCCCGGTATTTGACGCCCGCCTCACTCTTGTCCGGCAGGACTCTGGAACGGATCGTCCCCTTATTCCAAAAGAGATCGCGCATCTTCGCCCGTGCGTCCGCATGTTCGTTCACCCATTCGGCAATAATATCGCGCGCCCCGGCCAGCGCGTCGTCAACCGATGCCACGCCTTTGTCTTCGCCGACAAAACCGGCCGCCTCGGATGAGGGATCGAAGTCCTCCTGGGCAAAGAGCTTTGCGGCCAGAGGCTCCAGTCCTTTTTCGCGCGCGACGGTCGCCCGCGTGCGGCGCTTGGGGCGAAACGGCAGGTAGATATCCTCCAGGGCGGAAAGCGTCTTTGCCCCTTCGATGGCCGAGGCGAGTTCCGGCGTCAGAAGATTGCGCAGGGTAAGCGAGTTCACGACAGCCGCCCGGCGGTTCTCCAGCTCTTCGAGTTCGGCCAGCCGGTCGCGGATGGCTGTGACGGCGACTTCATCGAGCAGGCCCGTCTTTTCCTTGCGGTAGCGGGCGATAAAGGGCACGGTCGCCCCTTCGGCCAGAAGCGCGGCTGTCTCCGCGACCTGCCGGGCTGTAATCTGGAGTTCTCCGGCGATTTTTTCGTGTCGAGTCGTGTCCATGTCCCTCTCCTGTCGATTTGTAAAGCGGGAGCCTTACCACACCCGGGCGGCCGATGCAATCCACGATTCAGGTTCTGCGCCCGAACGACCGATATCCCATCCGGATTAAAAGCTTGCCTCGGATAATGCAAATCGGGTAGGTTGGCAAAGCGGGTGAAGAAAAAAATGGCGTCCAGACAAAAAAGCGACCTGATCAAAGAAATTTTGGAAACACTGGCCGGAGCCGCCGACGGAGATTACACGAAACACATCGCCGCCGGATTTCCGGACGACGATCTCGGACGGATTGCCGCGGCCGTCAACGACCTTGTGCAAAAAACCCGGGACAGAATGGACCGCGTCGGCAAAGAGGTCAAACGCCACCACCACATCATCGACAACATCCAGGAATCCTATTTTGAAGTCGACCTCCGGGGAAATCTCCTCTTTTTCAACAAAACCCTCTGCCAGGATCTGGGCTATACGCCGGACGAAATTCAGGGCATCGGATTTCGCGCGCTCGCGGATGAACGAAACGCCGCGAAGCTTCACGAAACTTTCCACCGGGTTTTTCTGACCGGCCGGCCGGTTAAAGGCTTCGACTGGGAGGTGCTCCGGAAGGACAAAAGCAAAATTATGGTGGAAGCCTCCGTTTCCCTGCTGCGCGCGGAGGACGGCCACCCCATCGGCTTCCGGGGCGTGGTCCGGGACATCTCGCAGCGCATTCAATACCAGCAGGATCTTCAGCGAAGTGAAGAGCAATACCGAACCATTCTGGACATCATGAACGAGGGCTACATCGAAAGCGACCTGACCGGAAGGATCACCTTCGTCAATGACGCCGCCTGCCGCCTGATGGGCTATTCGCGCGGGCAGCTGATCGGCATGCATTACCGCGAATATCTCACCGAACCGGTCGCAAAGAAAATGAAGAATGTTTTTTCCGAAGTTTACCGCAGCCGGAAATCGCGGCGGCTTGTCGATTACGATCTGGTCCGACCCAATCAAACGGTCATCACCTATGAAATGAATATCGCACCGAACACCGATGCAACCGGCAATCCCTCCGGTTTCCGGGTACTGTTCCGGGACATCACCGAACGCAAAAAGGCGGAAGGAGAAATCAGGGAAAGAGAAAAACGCTACCGGACCATGACGGAAAACGTCAACGACATCGTGTGGGTTCTGGACCTGAATCTGCGCATTACCTATGCCAGCCCTTCAAACATCCGCCTGACCGGTTATGATCCGGACGAAGTTGTGCGCATGCCGCTTTCCGAACTGGTCGCGCCTGCCTCCCTGCAACTGGCCGCGCGGGTCCTCGCCGAGGAACTGGAGCGGGAAACATCGGGAGAAACCGTCGATGCGAACCGTTCCCGGAATCTGCAGCTGGAAGTGTATTCGCGAACAGGTGAAAATATCTGGCTCGACGTCGTCGCCACGTTCAACCGCGACGCCGGCGGCCGGGCGGTCGAGATTCTGGCCGTCGGCAGAAACATTACCGAGCGCCGGACTATGGAAAAAGCGCTGGCCGAAAGCGAACGCCGCTACCGGATGATCGTGGAAAACGTCCGCGAAGTCATCTGGACGGCGGATCTGAACATGCGCCTCACCTACACAAGCCCTTCCTGCATTCACGCAACCGGCTTTACGCCGGCGGAACTTATGGAGATGCCCCTGGATCGGATAATGACGCCGGAAACGCTGGAGGAAACCTCCCGCATCGTTCTGGAGGAACTGGCACTGGAGCAAAGCGCACCGTCGGCCGACCCGCATCGGACAAGAACCGTCGAACAGGAGCTGTACCGTAAAAACGGCGGCACCGTCTGGATGGAGGTCACGGGAACTTTCATCCGGGACGCGAACGGCAACGCCGTCGGCATGCTGCTTGCCGGCCGCGACATCACGGAGCGCAAAAAGGCCGAAGCGGAGAGAAACAGACTGCAGGCCCAGTTGATGCAAGCCCAGAAAATGGAAATCGTCGGACGCCTGGCCGGGGGCGTGGCGCACGATTTCAACAACATGCTCAGTGTGATTCTGGGGTATGTGGATCTGGTGAAACTACGGCTGGGCAAACAGCACCCCGTCCGGCAGGACATCGTGGAGATCGAAAAAGCCGCTGTCCGCTCCCGCGACCTCACGGCGCAATTGCTGGCCTTCTCCCGCAAGCAGATCATCATTCCCCGGATTCTCGACCTCAACGATCTGGTGGCGCAAACGGAAAAAGCGCTGATCCGCCTCATCGGCGAAGACATCGACCTTCAGCTGATCCGGACCCGGAATCTGTGGCCGATCCGCTTCGATCCGTCCCAGATTGAACAGATCCTCATCAACCTCGCGGTCAACGCCCGCGATGCCATGCCGGAGGGAGGCAGCCTGACCATTGAAACCGCCAACGTATTCGCAGACGACTCCTACTGCCCCGACTATCCCGGTTTGCAGCCCGGCCGTTATGTCCGGATGCTGTTTTGCGACAAGGGCGCGGGAATAGATCCCGAAACGCTTCCGCACATCTTCGAACCATTTTTTACCACGAAAGAGGTGGGCAAGGGAACCGGCCTCGGACTGGCCACCGTCTACGGCATCGTCAGGCAAAACGACGGGCATATTCATGTTGAAAGCAAACCGGGGCAAGGATCGGCCTTTACAATCCATCTGCCGAGCGCGCCGAAAGCAGAAGAGATCTCCGCAGCCCGGGAGGAAGAAGAAGCGCAGCCCGGGGGCGCAGGAAGAATTCTGCTGGTCGAGGATGACGCGATGGTGCTCCAGATCACCCGAAACATGCTCGAGTCCATCGGCTACGAAGTCACGGCGGCTGCGAGTCCGGAAGAGGCGATCGGGCTGTGCCGGAACCGGAACCGGGAAATCGATCTGGTCATGACGGACGTCGTCATGCCGCAAATGAGCGGAAAAGAACTGAGGGACAGGATTCTTGAAATCCGGCCGGATGTCCGGGTGATGTTCATGTCCGGCTACCCGAGCGACGTCATCGCCCGCCAGGGCGTCGTCGAAAAAGGCGTGCTCTTTTTACAGAAACCTTTCACGATCAAATCGCTGGCCGCCAAAGTGGCCGAAGCCATGGAAGACTGAGCCTTCTGCTTTCCCATTCCCCGCTCCCCGCCGGATGCCGGCCGGAAACGTTCATTCCGCGGCGATCAGTTTGACAAAATGGTTGTGGATGAGGCAGGTTTTGCCTTCGCTCTCCAGACGGAAAAAAGCGTCGCGCGAATTGAGAAAATCGGACAGACGCGACTGCGTTTCCGGCAGGGCAAAGGAAACCTTTCCGCTCAGCATCTGCCCCGAAAGCAGATGGATCACCACCGAAACGCGCTTGTAGCCGGGAAGAGCACTTTCCGGCGCCTCTTCATCCAGCGCAACGACCACCAGATTCTCCTTGCACAAAAGAACCGTTTTCCCCTCGTCGGATTCAAATGGAACGTATTCGCGCTTTCTGGCGAGCAGTTCGCCGACCGGTTCTTCGCCGCCGCCCAGCGCGGAGACAGTGGAGACGAAAAAATATCCGCTCATCTGCGTGTTGTCCGGAAATGACACGGTCGCCCTTTTTTTTACGGTTTCAATCCTGAACTGCATGGCCTCCTCCTGTGACTGTGGTGACTGTCCTCCGACGGCCCGTCCTTCCTGCTCTTTCGTTCAGCAGTTCAAGCATCCGTTCTGATAAGAACATGGCATTTTCATCCATCCGTTGTGAAACGTTCGCCGCCTCCCGGAACCGGCATTACTCCATTTTGCCCAGATAGATGCCCGCTTCCTCCTGCGTGATGACCCCGTCCTTGAGCAGTTTCCCGACGTGTTCGGCCATGGTCTGCATGCCGATGTTTTTGCCCGTCTGCATCACGGACACAATCTGAAACGTTTTGCCTTCGCGGATCAGGTTTTGCACGGCCGGATTGCAGATCAGCACCTCCAGCGCGGCGACCCGGCCCTTGCCGTCCGCCCGTCTCAGCAGATTCTGCGCGACGACGCCGCGCAGGGATTCGCCCAGCATCGTCCGGATCTGGGCCTGCTGCGTCGTGGGAAAAACGTCGATGATCCGGTCAACCGTTTTCGGCGCGCTGGATGTGTGCAGCGTGCCCAGAACGAGCAGCCCCGTTTCCGCCGCCGTCAGCGCCAGCTGAATCGTGTCGAGGTCCCGCATCTCGCCTACCAGAATGACGTCCGGATCCTCGCGCAGCGCGGCACGCAGCCCCGCCGCAAAGCTTTCCATGTGAAAGCCGAGCTGGCGCTGGTTAATCAGACAGCGCTGCCGGGGATGAATGAATTCGATGGGATCCTCCAGCGTAATGATGTGATGGTCCTTTTCCCGGTTGATGAGATCGATCATCGCGGCCAGGGTGGTGGATTTGCCGGAACCCGTCGCCCCCGTCACCAGAACCATTCCTTTTTTCAGCCGGGCCAGCGCGTAGACGGATTCGGGAATGCCCAGCTCTTCAAGCGTCTTGATCTTTGCCGGAATCACCCGAAAAACGCCGCTCAGACCTTTTCTCTCCGTGAAGATATTGCCGCGGTAGCGGGCGATGCCTTCGATCTGGTAGGCAAAATCGATGTCCTTCTTCGCCCGGAACAAACGAACGGTCTCCTCATTGAGCATTTCCAGAAGCAGAGCTTCCGTCTCTCCGGAAGTCAGATCGTGATACTGAACGCGCTGCAACGATCCGTTGATGCGCATTCTGGGCGGTTCACCCACACTGATATGCAGATCCGACGCTCCGTATTCCACCATCGCTTTTAAAAAAACATCAATCTTCGCCATTTTTTTCCCGAACGAAAAACAGATTGCGTCATGGAGCAGCAGGCCGGAAAACCCCGCCTCTCCTCACTTTGCGAATGTATTAGCAAGGCGGGCAATTGTCAAATTATTTTCAATGCGCGCTTTGGTTCGCCGCAGCGGGCGACTGTCTTTATCCCGGACGCCCGCCTCCACTTTTCGTCGCGGGACGTCGGCAGCGGCCCGACTCATCGGGAGGCCAGGAAAAAGTTTTTCAATATTTTGTTCAGTGTTTTGAACATTTCATTGAAAAAGTC
>DBPV01000067.1:639-14105 GCA_002304995.1 Syntrophaceae bacterium UBA1411 | reverse complement strand
CGGGGGTGGTCAACCTCCCCCGTCATGAGGGAAACAAGCTGTCGCACCGGTCTTCAGTCCCGCTATTTGGCGGACCTGAAGGTCCGCCCTACATTGGCATAGCTCTGAGCCATGAGCCATAAGCTACGAGCTCTTTATAAAATGCCAGCGGAGGATTTGCAGATAAACTCTCCACTTGTCCCGCAGGCCTTTTGCCAATCCCAAGGTAGCAAGGACGCCCGCGGACGCGAGCAGTATATTAACCAGCAGGCGCAGAAAAATGATCCCCTGGGCCGCGCGGTAATAAGCGTCGCCGCGCCACTTGCGCAGAAACTGGTAGCGCGACCGGTAAAACTCGATGCGCGATCGGGCGTTGTGGCCGATGCTCTGGCCCTGCAGGTGGTAAATCAGCGCGTCCGGAACCTGAAAAATCTTCCAGCCCGCCTGCTTTACGGCATAAGCCAGGTCCGTTTCCTCAAAAAAGAAGAAATACCGGTCGTCGAAAAAACCGACGTCGTCGAGCGCCTTCTTCCGGACCATCATGCAGGCCCCGATGGCCGAATCCACCTCCAGCGGCTCGCGGTGGTCGTAGCGCTTGCTCGGATAGCGCCCCGGAAAAAGGTATTCCAGAAGCGAGGTGTTGGCGGCCAGCGTCAAAAGCGTCGGAAAAGAAGCGATGGAATTTTGCCTGCTGCCGTCGGCGTTGAGCAGTTGGCCGCAGATGATCGCCGCTTCGGGATGCGCCTCGGCAAACGACCACATTTTCTGCACCGCCCCCTCCGTCAGAACGGCGTCCGTGTTGATAAGGAGCGCGTATTTCCCCCGCATGACCGCAAAGCCCTGATTATTAGCCCTGCCGAAGCCGCGGTTTTCCTTGTTGGCGATGACCTGAACCGTCGGATATTCCGCCGCCAGCATTTCAACCGATCCGTCGGAGGAGGCATTATCCACCACGATAATTTCATACTCCGGTCCGGAGACGGTTTTGCCGATGGATTGCAGGCAGTCCCGCAAAAGGTCGCGGGTGTTCCAGTTAACAATGACAAAGGAGATATCCATCGGGCTTCACTTTTTCAAGACAGGCTTCTTTCCCAGCGTTTGGCATGCTTTAAAAAAACATACCCCGCGGAATTCATTGCGATGACAAAGCCCGGAAGGCCGTCGAGAAATCCGAGTTTCCAGAAATAGCACTCGAGAAATTTTCCCGCGGCGTGAAACAGGCCGGCGACGACGAACCAGCCGCCGCGGGGAGTATCCTGCCGCGCGTAAATTTCCGAAAAGCTGTTCATCGTCACGACCTGGTCGGAAATGCTCCGGTAAACATAGTGGCGAAACGGACGGGTGAGATCGACGACCCTGCCTTCGGCCACCAGCTTGTCGTGGGGATTGACGCCCTGCCACCGGCCGCGGCCGCGCCGCACCAGGCGCACTTTCCGGTCCGGATACCAGCCGCCGTGGCGGATCCAGCGTCCCAGATACTTGGATATCCGGGGCATGGAAAAGCCGCCCACACCGGGTCCGGCGGACCGGACGGCCGCGAGGATTTCCGCCGCCAGATCTTCCGGCACTTCTTCGTCCGCGTCCAGGCTGAGAATCCACTCGTGCGACGTCGCTTCCAGGGCGAATTGCTTTTGTTCGACGTAGCCGGCCCAGGGATGGTAAATGACCTTCGCTCCCGCCTGCTCGCAGATGGCCTGCGTGCCGTCGGTGCTGCCGGAATCCACAACCACAACCTCGTCGGCAAACGCCACGCTGGTAAGCAGACCGCCGATGCGGTCGGCCTCGTTTTTGGCGATAATGGCCACGCTGATTTTCTGCTTATCCAAGTTGCTTTTCTTTCGCCCCGGTTTAAACCGCCCGGCCCGGGCCTTGCGCCGGCCCCATTTATCGCATGAAATAATTAATGTTCTGTGTTAGTAATTTCTAAAATTTTGAAGATGACCCTATGCCCAAAATTGCCGTGATCATCCCCAAATACGGTTTAGTCGGCGGCGCCGAACAATTCGCAGCGGAGCTGACCGGAAAACTCTGTAGCAGACCTCCCCATACATTTCAAGTGTTTGCTAACCGCTGGCAGTCCGGGAACCCGGCCCTTACCTTCGCCAAAATTCCGATTATTTCCTTTCCCAAATTCCTGACGACGGTCAGTTTCGCCTGGTTTGTGCAGCGGCGGCTCGCGCAGGGCGCCTTTGACCTGGTGCACAGCCATGAACGAATCTTTGCGGCCGACCTCTTCACGCTGCACGGCATTCCGCACCGCTTCTGGGTGCGTCGCATCCGGCAAAAATCCATGAGCCTTTACGACCGCGCGACGGCGTGGGTGGAAAACCGACTCGTTTATGAAGGCGGCTGCCGCAAGTTCGTTGCCGTTTCCGGGCTTACCAAGGCCATCTTTCTTCAGGAGTTTCCTGTCGATCCGGACCGCGTGGCGGTGATCCACCCCGGCGTGAATTTGTCCGACTACGACCGGCCGGACCGGGACGAAACGCGCCGGATGACCCGCCTTTCCCTGGGAGTGGGCCCCGCCGACGCGCTCATCATCTTTGCCTCGATGAATTTCGAGATCAAGGGGCTCGATGATATTCTTGTATCGCTTGGCAAACTGAAAAGAAAGACCGGCCGTTTTAAGCTGATCGTGGCCGGCAAGGGCAACGTCAAAAAGTACTCGAAACTGGCCCGGGAGGCGGGCATCGCCGACAATGTGCTGTTTGCCGGCGTGGTTTCAAAGGAACGGCTGGTCGATTTTTACCTGGCGGGCGATCTGTATCTGATGCTTTCCCGCTTCGACACCTTCGGCATGGTGGTCCTGGAAGCGATGGCGGCGGGGCTTCCGGTGATGATCAGCAAGGCGGTCGGTGCTCGGGACCTGGTGCGGGAGGGAGAAAACGGTTTTGTCATTTCCGATCCGTCCGATCATGAACAGATCGTCTCCCGGCTGGAAATTCTTTTCGATGCGGACAGGCGTCGGCAAATGGCCGAGGCCGCCTGCCGGACCGCGGCGCAAAACACGTGGGACCGCGTCGCGGAGAAGTACGAAAATCTCTACGGCGAAATTCTCGCCGCCAAGCAAGCCGCCACCTAAAAAAATACCCGATGAAACAGTGCGTTTGATGCAGCGTTCTTCATGCCGCTTTTCAGATGTAGGGCGGGGCTTTAGCAAAGCCGAAGGCGGACCTGAAGGTCCGCCCTACATTGACATTACTATGAATCATCCACCATTCACGATTCACCATCCACCATTCACCATCCTTTCTTTTTGTCCTCCGCTCTTGTGACCTGCAGGTTATCGCGACTGTTCCCTGCCAATACACCAACCTCCCCGCAATTACGTAGGGCGGGGCTTTAGCCCCGCCATTGGCGGACCTGAAGGTCCGCCCTACATGGACAGGGCTGTGAGCCATGAGCTATTTTCTTTCCAGAGCCTGCCGACGGAGGGCCACCTCCCCCTGGCCTCCTCCGGATGGGGCATCCTCAAAGGTCCGGCCTGCATGGAACAGTGGGAAAGGCGAGCCCGAAGGGGCGCACTGCAAGACGCCCCCGACAAAGAAACAAAGATCCGGCCCATCGTAAATACCGGCAAAATGATTGCAATTCCCGGCCGCCTCGTGTAATGAACCCCCAAATTACGGAAAACTAAAAGGCCATGGCGATGCCTCAGAATAAAATTCAACTTTCCCGGCAGAAGATCCTGATCGTCAAACTCCAGTACGTCGGAGATACGATGAGCGTCGTGCCGGTGGTCGCCGCCCTGAAGCGCCACGCGCCGGGCCTGACCGTGGACGTTCTGATTCACAAGGAGTGCGCCGAACTGATCGCCCATCATTCGGATATCCGGAAAGTCTGGGTTTACGACCGCGACCAGGCCAAAAAAAGTTTTTTCTCGACGATCACCTACCACCTGCCGCTGATTGCGAAACTGCGCCGCGAAAAATTCGACATCGTCATCGCGCTCACGCAGGGAGAGCGTCCTTTTTTCCTCTCCCTGGCCACCGGCGCGCCGGTTCGCCTCACGTACCGGATTGCCAGCGTCATCACACGGATGATGAACGCGATTCCGGAAGGAAAAACGACGCGCCGGCACTTCATCGAAGTGGACGTGGACATCCTGCGGTACTTCGGCATTGAAAACCGGGACGTGAACCTCATGATACCGATTCCGGAGGAGGTCCGCGCACGCATCCTCAAGCGTCTGGCGCTCGTGATTTCCCCGGGGCAAACAACCGTGGCGATTCATCCCGGCGCACGGAAAAAAACGAGGCAGTGGAAGCCGGAGCGCTTTGCGCAAATCACCGCCCGCCTGCGCGATCGCTACGGTGCGGCGATCGTTTTGCTTGGCGGCGCGGACGAACAAGGCCTGCTTGACGATATCGAACGGCTGATGGGATTTCCCGCCGCGCTCAAATCCAGTTCCCTTTCGCTTCTGGACATGGCGGCTGTTTTTGCCGAATGCCGTCTGTTCATCGGCAACGATTCCGGTCCCGGCCACATTGCGGCGGCGGTCGGCTGCCCGACCTTAAGCCTTTTCGGGCCGAACTATCCGGTTCTCTGCCGGCCGTACAGCGCCTCGGGCGAGGTGATCTTTAAAAACCTGGACTGCTGCGGCTGCCGCCAGGAGGAGCACCTGTGCGTCCGGCCGGACGACACCTGCATGGATTTGATTTCGGTGGACGAGGTCTGGTCGGCGGCGCAAAAAATACTGGAGGGAAAGTGAACGCGCCGGACCGGTTTTCAAAGGGCTTCCCGCATTGACAGCCCCCGGAAAATTATGTATTGTTTCCGCCGCAAAAGGAGTATTTCCACCTCACAGAAGGGATATCAAGCATGTTTAATACCGTGTTTAAATTTTTGGGGCTTCGCAAGCAGCCGGTTATTCACAACAATCCCCAGGCGATCCGCATCGCCGCTTTCATCTCGGTGCCGAAAAACGCCAGCAAAAGCATTCTCGAAATTCTGGAACTGGGGCCGAACCGCGACGTCGAGGACACGACCTCCCTCGTCATCTACGAAAATCATCAGCGNNAAGCAACGCTTCGATCTCAGCAACCTGTTCGTCTTTTGCTTTGCGAGAAATCCCTATGACCGGACGATTTCCTGGTATCAGTACTGCAGAGACCTGAAACTGGAGCCTTACGCCTCGATGCCGTTTGACGTCTGGATCAAAAAAGGCATGCCGCACCATGTGACGGTGCAAAACGGCACGGACTTCGTCAAGGAAAACCTCTCGCCCATGCTGCAGTACAATTACGTGGAATCCCAGCGGATCGACTTTATCGGGCGCATGGAAAATTTCAACAACGACATGATGACCATTGTTGAAAAGCTAAACGCGCTTTGCGCACAAAAGGGATTGTCGCACCGCTTTCAGTTCATCGACTATAAAACCAACACCTCCACCCGGGCGCCGGATTACGAGCAATACTACACGCCGGAAACAAAAGAGATCATTTATGCGACGCTCAAAAAGGACTTCGAATTTTTTGGATATTCGAAGTGACGCCGGACGTGTCCGACGGGCTGGAGCGCAGGACGTTTCCGTTTGACGACGCGAAAGAAGGAAGGATACCGCACAGCGATTGACGAGGCGCGGTATGAACTGTTCTCAGAAGTTTCTTGAAACACAGAAATGACGGTTATTTATGATGGAATCAGTAGAAAGCAGTTTCTACGTCTTTAAAAACGTGATCGACAGGCGCCTGCCACAGCCGCCGCGGACCATTATCGAAGTCGGCGCGCGGAACTGTTCGGAAACCCTGGCCTTCCACGAATGCTATCCCGACGCCAAAATCTACAGCTTCGAATGCAATCCGACGACCCTGCCGCTTTGCCGCGCGGCGGTTCAAGGCATTCCCCAGATCGAACTCATCGAAAAGGCCGTGTGCCTGACCAACGACAAGGTGACTTTTTACCCGATCGACAAGGACAAGACCGTCACGACCCATGAGGACGGCAATCCCGGCGCTTCTTCACTGTTCAAGGCCTCCGGCAAATATCCCCATGAAAAGTACGCGCAGCTGGAAATATCGGTCGACGGCATCCGCCTCGACTCCCTGGTCGAGACAAAGAAAATCGAAGAAATCGACATTTTGTGGATGGACATTCAGGGCGGCGAGCTCATGGCGCTCAAAAGCCTCGGCCGCCATATCGACAAGGTCAAGTTTGTGCACACCGAGGTGGAGTTTCTCGACATTTATGAAAATCAGCCCCTGTTCCCCGACATCCGGAAATATCTGGAAGGGGAGGGATTTTATTTTTGCGGCTTCACCTACAAGGGCGACTATTTCGCCAACGCCCTGTTTCTGAATAAAAAGCTCGTGACGTTTCTGGATAAAATCAAGGTGTTTTTCAATCGTTTCATCGACCGGAGCGCAGCAGACGCGCCGTCCCGCTAAACGTCAACCGTGTCCGGTCAGCGCTGCCGCTTTGCGTCCGGCAGGCGGTTTTCCAGCGTCTTGTAGGAAGGCCGGTGGCCGACGGTATGAGCGGAAAGCTCGTAGCGCGCCGGTTCGTAGTGGTTTTCCGCGGTGTAAGGCGGCAAAAAACGGTCTCCGGCCAGCGTTTCCTTGACAAAAAAAGCGTTTCCGCCCGTCAGATTGCAGCCCACCAGGACATAGCCTTTATCCTTGAGGTTCACTTCGAGGAATTTCAACGACGCGCCGAAATTGTCCGTTCCGTCCCACTGATATTTTTCGTCGTACGCCATGCAGTACATCACGGGGGGGCGGAATTTGCCGTTGTACTCGATCACCAGAACGCGGGGCGAGACGACAGTGATGGCGTCGAAAACGTGATAGTCGTTGCCGTCGATATCGATGGACAGCAGATCAATCTCTCCGGAGAAATGCTCTCCGATCATCTGATTGATGTTGCCGCGCGTGATGAACGCCTGCGCCACGGAAAGCCTTCCTTCGGCGATGGTTTTTTGAAAGCCGGCCTGCATGGTCCGGACGTGTTCGGGCGACCCTTCAATCCACAATCCGCGCCAGCCTTCGAAAAGCAGGGCCAGCGTGTTGTTTTCGAGCCCCGCCTCCACGCCGATTTCCACAAACGTTTTACCGGTCGTACCGATGCGGTTGAATATTTCCCGGATAAGGCCGTCTTCTTCGTTTTTCGAATACATCTTGTAGCCGAACGGCACGAGGCACCCTTCCCTCTGATACCGCTCTTTTTGCTGCAGGGATTCGATGGCTTGCTTCTTGGTGATCGAAACGAGCTGCTGCGTGACCTGCAAATCCAGCAGCAGTTTTTCTTTCAGCAGGCGGAGTATTTCAGACATGATGCGGGGCTTCCTTCTTGTGAAGATGTTCTGACAAATTATTTTCTCTCCGACGATTCAGGCGATGGTTATCAAAAACAGCGCCTGATTGCAACTCCTTAAACCGGCCCGCCGCCCGACGAAAACCGCAGCGGCGCTTGCCGGTCCGGCGGCCGATCGCAGATGATGAATTTCAAAGCCTCTTGCGAAGCCTACAGTTTCAGGGCGATCGTCTGTCTGCCGCTCACGAGGATGTCATATCCCTCCGCCTGCAGCACCGGCAAGAGGAGTCTTCCCTTGCCGCCGCCTCCGACGTCCGTGTCGTCTATGACGATGATATTGCGGTCGCGAAGTTTGTCTTTTGCCGCAAGATAGGCCAGCAGGTGGTTTTCCGCATACTGCGTCCCGGGCAGAACATCCCAGGCATCCAGAAACAGCAGATCGATCCTGCTTTTGAATTTCTTCAGAAACTTGAGGCCGTCGGTCCACAGGACTTTGCCGTTCCGATATTCCCGGATGCTTTTTTTCGCAATGCGGACGGCTTTGAAATCGATGTCCACCGAGTAGACCTCGGCGCCCGTCGAACACCAGAAAACGGTGGAATGGCCGTCATTGCAGCATTTGGGGTGCAGCTCCGACATCGGATGATTCATCGGCTGCCGCATGCAGCCGATCTCGACGATGGTTTTTCCGTCCAGCGCCCGGAAAAGTTCAATGGCCGCCTCCAGATATTTTTTCGGCTTTCCCCTCGCCAGCTGCTCTTCCAGCGTCAGGTCGGTGTAGCTGAAACGCTTTTCTCCATCGCTCAGCGTTCGGATTTTTTCCGCAATGTTCTGGATGTCCTGCATGGTCTCCCCCGGTTATTTCCAGCGCCTTGTTTTTTTAAACTAAATCACAATACCCGCCTCCCTGTCAAAACGAATTCTTTCTGAATGGCGGCAAGGCAGAGGCCGCGCTCAGGCACTTTCCGCCTGTTCACGCTTCGCCGTTTGTGGTAAGGACTGGACCGGCAATAAAATTTCGCTTCGGAAAACGGTGGAAATTCCCATGTTCGATGTCGTCATGCCCGTCACCCGCGAGCACAATGCGGTTGCCGGCTTATCCATTCAGTCGCTCGTCCGCAATGTGGCGCCCCGCCGCATCTACATCATGACGCCGAAAAGTAATTTTTCCTTTTTTGCAACTCTGCCCGGCAACTGCCCTGTCTCGCTGGTGGACGAAGACACGCTGATTCCCGGCATAACGCTCCGGGCGATTGCCGATTTCATCGAAAAAGCGGGTGAAAAGCGCGCGCGCGCCGGCTGGTATTTCCAGCAGTTTCTGAAAATGTCGGCCTCTTTTCTTCCGGACATCACCGATTACTACCTGATCTGGGACGCGGACACGCTCATGCTCAATCCCATCCGCTTTCTGAACGACGCAAACCAGGCGCTGATCAAGCCGTCGACGGAGCATCACCGGCCGTATTTCGACACGTACACGAAACTGCTCGGGCTCACCCGCAGCGTCGATTTCTCCTTCATCAGCGAACATTTCTTCATCAAAACCGACTACATGAAAGAGCTGATCGCGGCCATTGAAAAGCGCGCCAAGCCGGGAACGCCTTGGGTCTGGGCCGTCATGAACGCCGTGGAGCCGCGGCACCTGTCCGGCGCCGGCTTCAGCGAATACGAAACGTACGGGAACTTCGTCAACACCGTCCATCCCGGCGCTATTGCCGTCCGGCCGCTTTCCACCATCCGCTACGGCGCGCGAAAATTCGGACCGGCGCCGAACCGGTACGATCTGTACCGGCTTTCCCTGTCTTACGCCTACGCGTCTTTTGAAAGCTGGGATGCGGGAAAACCACTCAGGATCAAAGCGGAAAAGCTCTTGTCCTTCCTGATTTACTGCCTCCATCCGCGGCGCTATTTCCGCAGCTGAAGATCCGACTGAAACATCTTACGAAACAAACATTCGCAGCCTCGTTTTCGCCATCAGCCACACCAGAAAACAGGTAAGGGCAAAGGTGGCCACGAGCGCCAGGAGACCTTCCGGAATCGACTGGATCGGCAGGGCCCGGGAATAGTTCCGGAGGAGCGCGTAGGGAACCAGAACGGCGACCATTGAGTAGCCGTGGAGGGCGAAAATGCCCAGCGAGTAGCGGGACAGCAAAAAGGTCGGCCGGCTCACGCGGCCAAAGCCGGTGAGGAAAAACGACACAAAGGCGAGCGCCCCCAGAAAGACGGACACTCTTGCATAAGCCGACGTCATGCCGGCCGCCGTCCACTCCACGATCAGAGCGGCGATAAAACCGGCCAGCAGAAACCAGCGGTATTTCACGAAAGAATCCCGGCAGCGGTACAGATAGTAAGCGGCGGGAGCGTAGAGGTAATAATTTTTCATGGACCGGGTGTCGACGGCGATTCCCCACGACGGCGTCAGGAGAAAATAAACGCAGGACCCGGCGATGACGACGACGGCCACGACCGCCTTGATTTTTTCCGGCAGCTTCAGAAAGACGAAAGCAAGCACCGTGGAGAAAATCAAAACGTACAGGTAGTAAAAAATGGACGGCACGGCCGGCAGCACGGAGCCGAAAGACAGATCGGGGCCGCCGCTGCGAATGATGGTTTTCAGTGGCAGAGGCAGCGGACCGCCCGTAAGCAGGTAGAGAATGAACTGAATGCCTACCCAGAACACGTAAACCTGGAGAAGCCTCAGAAATCGTTTCTTCCAGTAATCCGGCGCGGCGGACAGTTTGCCGATGAAAAGGTACAGGGAAATCAAAATAAAAGAGGGAACGGCCAGAAGCGTTATGTTGAAATAAAAAAAATGGATGAGCCGACCGCCCCAGTAAGCCAGAGCCGTTTGGGCGGGCAGCATGGCGCCCGTCACCGGCTGGAGATGCCAGATGACGACCAGCACAATGCTTACGGCCTTTACGACATCGATTCCCGCATCCCGTGTCTGATCCGTCATGGGTTTTTCCTCCCGTTTTTATCGGGTGTTGACGGCCCGATCAGCGGCTTTCGCCCAAAAACAGCAGCCGCGTTATCCGGAAGCGCTTCAGAACCAGCAGCGTCAGAGCCAGAGACGCGAAAAACGCAAAGACCGCCATGGCCGTGAGCTGCCAGAGCGCCTCGCCGCTCCCGAGCACAAAATAGCTGTGGCACACGTAAATATCCAGCGTCAATGTCCCGACCCAGCAGGTAAATCCGTAGAATTTCGTCCGGCGGACCAGTTCCATCAGGAAAGACACCAGGGCCATGCCCGCAAACGCCAGGGCGTATTTATAAATGGACACCAGGAAGCGGGGCAGCCCCGTGCTTCCGAAAAACTGGACCAGATCCTGGTAAAAGGACGGAAAGCCGGTCCGCTGAAAAGCCGCAAGCAGCAGGGGAAACAGGACTACGCCCAGCGCGTAGAAAATTTTGCGGTGATCGCGCAGGAAGGGATAATATTTGCAGGCGAAGAAGCCGGCGGCGTAGTAGGGATAGTAAGTCCGAAACTCGGCCAGGCCGAAGTTTTCCGTATTGGCCAGCCGCGACAGCAGCATCGAGGCAATGATGATGTAATTTTCCCAGCGGGTCCAGTTTTTAACCCGGATCAGCTTGAGCACGGCAAAGAAAAATATGCTGTTTAAGAAAAGGACCCACAGAAACCACATGCCGTTTCCCGGATACCGGGCCAGAAAAAACAAAAAGGACGGCAGGCTGACACCGGTCATTTCCGCGGGAATTCTGGGGTCGGGAAACAGTTTAAAGTAAAAGAAAGAAACGACGCCCCAGACGAAAAAGGGCAGCACCAGGCGGAGGGCGTACTTCTTCACGTAGGTCCAGTAAGAGTAGCGCAGCTGCGTCTCGATGATGTAGCCGCTGAGCAGCATGAACATCGGCATCGCGAAGGACGAAAAGGTCAGATACAGATAGCTGCCGTCATGCAGGGGATGCCGCAGCTGAATCGTGTGGGCAAACACGACGAAAATGATCGCGATCCCCTTGAGCGCGTCCACGTGAAGATTGCGCCCGCCGCCCGTTCCTTCGCCGATTTTCAAGAAGGCTTTGATTTTTTCCCAAGATGCCGCCATGCCGGTCCCCGTCTTCCTATTCTGCTGTAAACCATTGGCGTGATAGCATATCGATTTCATTTTTAAAAATGATTTTTTCGCCCAACTGTGTTAGGGACTTCCCTACCAAATAAATCCGGAGAAAACGTCGATCCGTTATGGAGATATCCGTCATTATCGTTTCCTACAACACCTCGGCCCTCACGCTCGCGTGCCTGGCCTCCGTTCAATCCGCCGCGGGAGCAAAGGAGATCTTCGTCGTGGACAACGCCTCCACCGACGGCAGCGCGGCGGCCGTCCGGGAAAAATTTCCCTCCGTCACGCTGATCGCGAACACGGCCAACCGCGGCTTCGGCGCGGCCAACAACCAGGCGCTTTCCATCAGCCGGGGCCGCTATGTGGTTTTTTTGAACCCCGATACGGTCGTGCGGCCCGACGCCTTTGTCCGGGCCGTCTCCTACATGGAGGGCCATCCGGACGTCGGCCTGGCGGGCGCGCGGATTCTCAATCCCGACGGGTCCCCGCAGGAATCGATTTCCTGGCGCTATCCCGGACAGAAATTTGCGAAAGGCGAAACGGCGGATCTCCCCGGAAAAATCGCCTGCGTTTTGGGCGCCTTCATGATCGTCCGCCGGCCGCTCATTGACGAGCTGGGCGGCTTCGACGAGGATTTTTTCCTCTACGGAGAAGACGAGGACCTCGCCTGGCGGATTCGGGAAAAAGGCTTTTCCATCGGCTACATTGAAGACGCGGACGTGCTGCACTGGGGCGGTCAGAGCGAGACGCAAACGCCGCCCGCGGCCGTGTTTGAAAAGAAGCTCCGGGCGGAATACCTCTTTTACGCCAAGCACTACACGGCCGGCACGATCGCCCGGATCAGGCGCGCCCAGCGGCGAAAGGCCATCTACCGCCTGGTGACGCTCGCGCTCGCAGCGCCGTTTGCGCGCAACCGGAGCGCCCGCGACAACAAGGTGCGGTGCTACCGCATCGTTTGGGAGATGACCAGGCCGCCGGAGAAGCGCCGATGATGATTATTTTTCTCGCCCTTTTCGCGATCGTCGCCATTCTTGCGCTTCTGGAAGCCTGGATGTACGTCCTGGTTCACTATCCGGGCATTCTGCGGCTGTTTTCCCGGAGGCTGCAAAACAGCATCGGCTATCTTTACATTCAGGGAGACCGCAAGATCATGCAGTTCCAGGAAGGCTCGGGCCGGTACGCGTCCGACCTGGGCTACACGCTGAATCCCGGATCTTTCGTGTTCAGTGAAATCGAGTTCAGCAACGAATATTTCATCAACTCCCTGGGCGTGCGCGACGCGGAGGAGTCGCTTTGCGGACCGGAAATCGTCTTTCTGGGCGATTCGTTCGCGCTCGGCTGGGGCGTCGACCAGGACGAAACGTTCGTCAAGCTTGTCGAAAAAAAAACCGGCTTCAAAACCCTCAACACGTGCGTGCCCTCCTATGGAACGGTGCGGGAAATGATCATGCTGCGCAAGGTCGACCTCTCGCGGATCCGGTGCCTGATCCTCCAGTATTGCGGTGACGACTACAACGAGAATCTCCTCTACTTTCGCAACGGGAACCGCCCGCAGCTTCTCCGTCAGGAAACCTTTCAGCACCTGACCCGTCTGCACAGCAAACCCAAAACCTACTATCCGGGAAAGTATCTCGGCTTGAAAATGAAAAAGCGCTACACGGAGTGGTTTGCCAAACCGACTCCCCTGTCCCAGGGCCCGCCGCCGAGCCATGTGGACCTGTTCGTGCACGTCCTCAAACAAAACGCCGATCTCCTGCGCGACCTGCCCATGATCGTTTTCGAAATGAACGGCATCAACCAGTCCAACACCTTTACGCAGGAATTGCGGCATAGGGCGGCCCGGCCGGACGAGCCGGCCCTGATCCGCAATCTGAGAATTCTGGATCTGACCGAGCATCTGGAAGACCGGCATTTTTACGTTCTCGACGGCCATCTTAACGCAGCAGGCCACCGCGTCGTCGCCGACCTTCTGGTCAAAACCCTGGCAAAAGAGGGACTGCAAAAAGACCAGGTTTGTGGTAGGTGATCAAAAACACCGGACACGAGGATGACCCTTGCAAAACACCCGCTATCTTGAAGAATTGATTTTATCCCGGCGCTTTCGCTTTAACCATCTGGCCATGACGGACATCGACAACCAGGCGGTGGCGC
>DBPV01000067.1:0-569 GCA_002304995.1 Syntrophaceae bacterium UBA1411 | reverse complement strand
GACGGCGAATACGCGTTTTACCGCTCGAGTCTTGAATGCAACGGCCTTTACAAACAGGCCGAATCGGCCCAGGCGATTCACAAAGCTCTGCCGCAGCACGTTGCGGCGCTTACCTGTCTCGCAAAACGCGGCCTGCTTGCGCCGCTTGTCTTTCCGGGAAACGCGCAGGCGCCGGCGAAAGACGCCTTCCCCTTCAAAAAGCAGAAGCGTGACTCCACCGCCGCCGAGTTTCTCAATTTCCTGCGCGACCACGGCGTCGCGCTCACGCCGGACAACTACGTTCCCTTTTACGTGGTTTACGCGTACCTGAGTTCGCCCGCGTTTGCCGCCGCCGTTTCCGGCAAAAAAATCTGCATTCTCAATTCCGACAACAACGAAGCAAGCTGCCGTGACTGGTTTGCGCGGCAGGGCTCCGCTCCGGAGCTCTGCTTCGTCGACATTCCGCGCGAATACGTGGCCACCCGCTGGGAAGCTTACAGACAGCCGATTCTCGACAAGATTCCGGCCGGCGTCGATTTGTGCATCGTCGGCGCGGGCGTGGGCGCGCTGCTTTTGTGCAGCGATCTTGC
>DBPV01000138.1 GCA_002304995.1 Syntrophaceae bacterium UBA1411 | reverse complement strand
CAGGCCGATCGAGCTCATCAGGATATTCTGCCCGTAGTTGCACAGGCCCTTGAACAGGAAGATGCCCACGATGGCAAACGGAATCCAGGTCAGGGCGCCCATGTCCTTGCTGACGAAAATTTTATCGATGGCCGGCTTCGAGATGAGCGGCAGGGCGGACTGCAGGCCGCCGGCAATGACCATGCAGATAGCGGCCAGGATGAAACGCAGGTAGTACTTCTTGGCCATGAGCAGCAATCTTTTAAAAGCTTCCATAATTTTTTCCTATAGCATATCGCAGGCGATTTGCGCAGCCCTTCCTGCGGCGCCCGGTTCGCCCAGACGCTCGCGGATGGCGGCCAGGTCGGCGATCATCGCCTGCTTTTTTGATTCGTTTTGTAAAATCGCGAGCGCCTCGCAGGCGATGCGCGCGCCGGTGGCGTCAAGCTGGATCAGCTCGGGNNGCGACCGTCCGGCCCGCAATGATGTTGACCAGGCCGATGTGTTTGGGATTGATGAACAGCTTGCCGATGATCGCCGAAAAAAGCGACAGCTTGTAAATAATGACCATGGGCACGCCCATGAGGCCCGTTTCCAGCGTGGCCGTGCCGGACGTGACGATCGCCAGATCGCAGGCGGCAAGCACGTCGCAGGTGCGCCCCGGAACGATCCGGACGGGAATTTGCGCGGCAGAGATGATGCGTTCGACGTCGCGCTGATCGAGTGTGCCCGCGAGCGGCAGAATATACTGAACCTCCGGAATTTCCTGGGAAATGATTTGCGCCGCCTTCATCATTTCCGGCAGGAGCTTTTGAATTTCCGCCGTCCGGCTGCCCGGCAAAAGTCCCACGGTTGTGGCCGTTTCGGCAAGGCCGAATTCCCGTCTGGCGCCGGCTTTGGTCAAAGCGCTTTTCACCGTGTCGCGCAGCGGATGGCCGACGTAGTCGACGGCAAATCCGTGCGCCGCGTAAAAATCAACTTCGAACGGCAGAATGACGGCCATCCTGTCCACCAGCCGCTTGATCTGTTCGACGCGTCCCTTGCGCCAGGCCCAGACCTGCGGGCTGATGTAGTAAAAGACTTTGATGCCCCTTTTTTTGGCGGCCCGGGCGACGATGTTGAGATTGAAATCGGGGAAATCGATGAGGATGACCAGGTTCGGCTTCATCTGGTCCATGGATTTGCGGATTCTGGCGATGATGGTGAGGAAGGCGCCGAGCTTGGCAAACACTTCGGTCACGCCGACGACGCCGATGTCCGCCGCGTCGGCAAGCTGGTGCACGCCCGCCTCTTTCATTTTGTTGCCGCCGATGCCGTAAAAGTGCAGACCGGGCCGGAGAGCGAGCATTTCCCGGACGAGAAACGAGCCGTGCAAATCGCCGGACGCTTCTCCGGCGACGATGAGGACTTTCGGCGCGTGGCCGGTGTGGCTTTCAGAAACGGACATTGCGGATCACATCGGTTATCCGGCGGATTTCCTCCGGCGTCAGTTCCGGAAACATCGGCAGAGAGAGCACTTCCGCGGCGCAGGCTTCCGCGACGGGCAAGCTCTCCTGCGGCCCGTACATCCGGACAAAGACGTCCTGCCGGTGCAGGGGCACCGGATAGTAAACGGCCGAGGCGATGCCCGCGGCGGCAAGCGCGTCGGCGACGGTCTGGCGGTTTTTAACGCGCAGGGTGAACTGGTGATAGACATGGCGGCAGTCCGGCCGCTCCGACGGCAGCAGGATATCGCCTCCGGCCAGGGCCGCGCAGTAAGCCGCGGCGTTTGCCCGGCGCGCGTCGTTGGCCTCGTCGATTTCCGGGAGCTTCACGCGCAGGATGGCGGCCTGGAGCTCGTCGAGGCGGCTGTTGTAGCCGACTTCCGAATGGTAGTAGCGCACGGCGCTGCCGTGGTTGCGCAGCATTTTGACTTTGGCGGCCAGGGGCTCGCTGCCGGTGATCACGATGCCGCCGTCGCCGTAGCAGCCCAGGTTCTTGCTGGGGAAAAAGCTGAAGCAGCCCGTGTCGCCGAAGGTTCCGACGGCTTGGCCCCGGTAGGTTGCGCCGAAGGCCTGCGCGCAGTCTTCGATGACAAAAAGGCCGTGCTTTTTCGCGATGGCACAGATCGCATCCATATCGGCGGGGTGGCCGAACAGGTGCACCGGAACAATCGCTTTGGTACGGGGCGTGATTTTGGCTTCAATCTTGTCCGGATCGATGTTGAAAGTGTCCGGACAGATGTCGACAAAGACGGCGCGCGCGCCGATCTGGGCCGCGACTTCCGCCGTGGCGATGAACGTGAAGGGCGTGGTGATAACCTCGTCGCCGGGGCCGATGCCGCAGGCGCGCAGGGCCAAAAGCAGCGCGTCCGTGCCGTTGGCGCAGCCGACGGCGTGCGTCAGCTTGTGGTAGGCCGCCACTTCCTCTTCGAGCTTGCCGACGTTGGGGCCTAAAATGAACTGCGTCTGCTCCAGGGCTTCGCCAAGCGCTTTGTCTATCCGGCTTTTCAGCCGGGCGTACTGTCTTTTCAAATCGACCATGGGAATCATAAGGGAAGATCCTCGTGTGTTTTCATTTTGCGTAAAATTTCTTCGGCCAGCGCGAGCGACTTGCGGCCTTCCTCGCCCGATACGATCGGCGTGGAGCGCGTCCGCACGCAGGCGACAAACGACCGTACTTCTTCTTCCAATGGATCGTGGTCGCCGACGTCGATATTGTTCTGGACGATCTGCTGCTTGCCGTCGGGGCCGGCGGCCCGGCCGAGCGACAGGATTTCGCGCTTGCGGGTGTCCACGGCGTGGTAGCCTTCCGGTCCGAAGAAACGCAGCTTCTGCATCGTCTTGGCGCTGATGCGGCTGGCCGTCACGTTGGCGATGCAGCCGGAGGCAAACGACAGGCGCACGTTGGAGATGTCGATTTTGTCCGACAGCACGGGAACGCCCACCGCTTCGACGGAGGTGAGCGGCGAGCGGACGAATTTCAAAATAATGTCCAGATCGTGGATCATCAAATCGAGAATGACGTCCACGTCCGTGCCGCGTTCAAAAAACGGATGCAGACGGTGGACTTCGATGAATACCGGCCGCGTGATGACCTTTTCGAGGGCCATCACGGCCGGATTGAAGCGCTCCACGAAGCCGACCTGGAACACGCAGTTCTTTGCGGCCGAAAGCGCGAGCAGGTCGTCCGCTTCCGCCACGGTGGCGCAAAGCGGCTTTTCGATGAGCACATCCACGCCCGCCGCCAGGAAGTCCCGCGCGACCGCGTGATGGAAACCGGTCGGAACGGCGATGCTGACGGCGTCCACCTTGCCGAGAAGGTCGCGGTGGTCCGTGAAGGCCGCGCAGCCGTACTGTTCTCCCGCCCGGGCGGCCCTTTCCTCTTCAGCGTCGGAGACGGCGACGATGTCGCACCCGTCGATCTTGGCGTATTTCTGCAGATGATACGTGCCCAGATGGCCGATGCCCACCACGCCCACGCGAATAGTCTTTTCGGTTTTCATCATTTGTCTCTTTCTAGCGGCAGATGCTTCTTTTGGAGTTTTCGATAAATTGAATAAAGTGCCGCACCTCGGGAAAGTCCTCCACATCCTTTTGCGCTTTTTCCAGCGCGACCTCGAGAAGCAGGTCGGAGCGGAAGATGATCCGGTAGGCGTCCTTGAGGGCCTCGATCACGTTGTCGGCAAAGCCGCGTCTTTTGAGCCCGATCAGGTTGAGGCCGAAGAGCTTGGCGCGGTTGCCGTTGGCGATGGTGTAGGGCGGAACGTCTTTGACGACGGCGGACGCGCCGCCGATCATGCAGTGCGCCCCGATGCGCGTGAACTGGTGGATGCCGGTGAGCCCGCTGATGGTGGCGTGGTCTTCGATCTGCACGTGGCCGGCCAGCGTCGCGACGTTGGACATGATGATGGAATTGCCCAGGATGCAGTTGTGGGCGATGTGCACGTAGGCCATGAGCAGGTTGTGGTCGCCCAGGCGCGTGACGCCTTCGTCGGCGGTGGTGGCGCGGTGGATGGTGACGAACTCGCGGATGGTGTTGCCGTTGCCGATGACAACCCGCGTCTTTTCGCCTGTGAATTTCAGATCCTGGGGCGGAGCGCCGATGGAGCAGAACTGAAAGATCCGGCAGTTCTCGCCGATCTGCGTGTAATCGTCGATGACCGCGTGCGGCCCGATGACGGTATTTTGACCGATGCTGACGTCCCGGCCGATCACGCTGTAGGGGCCGATTTCCACGCCCGGTGCGATTTGGGCGTCCTGTGCGACAATTGCCGTGGGATGAATGTTCATGTCTGGTGTTCCCCCGCTTTTGAAATTTTTTCTTCCAGCGCTTCCACCTGCCGGATCAGTTTGTCGAGCTTGGCGCGGTATTCGGGCAGGCGGATTTTACTCGATTCGACTTTCAGCCACTCCTTGTAGGTTTGAAAAGGCCTTCCGCCGCCCACCGCTCCCGCCGGAATGTCTTTGTGAATGCCGGAAGCCGCGGCGATCATGGCGTGATCGCCGATGGAAATGTGCCCGACGATGCCGACCTGCCCGCCGATGATGACGCCCCTGCCGATTTTGGCGGAGCCCGAAATGCCGGTCTGGGCGGCGATGGCCGAGTTTTCGCCGATGACGACGTTGTGGGCGATCTGGACGAGATTGTCCACTTTCACGTTGCGCTGAATCCAGGTTTTTCCCAGGGCGGCCCGGTCCACGGTGGTGTTGGCGCCCAGCTCCACGTCGTCGTCGATCTGGACGATGCCGACCTGGGGAATTTTGGCGTTGCCCGCGCCCGGTTCGGCAAAACCGAAGCCGTCCGCGCCGATGACGACGCCCGAATGGAGAATCACCCGCTTGCCGATGATGCAGCGCGCGTAAACGGTCACGTTGGCGTACAGGATGGAATCCTCGCCCACGCGGGCGTTCGGGCCGATGTAAACGCCGGGGTAGATGACGGCGCCCCGGTCGATTTGCGCTCCGCGGCTGATGACCGCCCGGGGCAGGACGGTCGCTTCCGGAGAAACGACGGCGCCCTCCTCGATGCAGGCGTCCGGGCTGACGCCTACCGGGCCGTGGTCGATAGGATAAAAGACGGCCATGAGTTTCGCGAACGCCGCGTAGGGATCGGCCACGACAATCAGGGTTTTGTCCGGCGCGACGGTGCCGGGCGGGACTAAAACAGCCGCCGCCCGCGTCG
Source organism: Syntrophaceae bacterium UBA1411 (assembly GCA_002304995.1). Classification (GTDB taxonomy): domain Bacteria; phylum Desulfobacterota; class Syntrophia; order Syntrophales; family Smithellaceae; genus UBA8904. The sequence goes on along the minus strand of DBPV01000138.1, from coordinate 13,896 downwards.
TTTTGAGCATTTTAAAATACTTGGGGTTGGAGATGAACGTAAGGTCGGATTCCCCGGCCTCGTCAATCGGCCGGATGTCGCCGACGAGGGCGTTTTCATCCCCGCAAACGCTGCCGCCGATGAGGGCGGCTATTTCCGCAACGCTTTTTTTCATGGCCCGCTACTTCTTGGCGTTCTGCTGCTTGTTGTATTCTTCGATGACTTTTTTGGTCACGTCCGCCGCCTTGTCGTGGTAGGGAAGGGGCATCGTGCTGTAATCCATGATAAGGGTATATTTTTCCCTTTCGCCGATGGCCCGGACGGCTTTGAGAATTTCGGGGATCAGTTTCTGGGAATACTCCTGGTCGCGTCTCTGCAGCTCCTTGTTGGTGTCGTCGACCAGAAGCTGGTAGTCGCGCAGTTTTCTCTGATAGGCGGTTTCCTTTTCGCTGCGGGCGGCAGCCGTCATGACCGACGCCTGTTTGTCGAGTTCGTCTTTCATCTTTTTGAGTTCATTTTCCGCGGCCTTGATGCTGTCCTGCTTTTTGGCCAGAATCCCCTTGAATTCCTCGGCGGCTTTTTTGCCGGCCGTGGATGTCTGGATCACCTCCTGCATATTGACAAATCCGATTTTGTCCGCGGCAAAGCCCGGATTCGCCCATACGAAAACCAGCAGGAACAATCCTGCAGCCAGACAAATATTTTTCTTCATTTTACGATCTCCTCTCTTTTGTTGACGGTCTTGCAATTGCGTGCCGTGTGTCATGCCGGTCTTGCGGCCTCGCTTACCCTTTCGGGTATCCGGTTGCGAAGGCCGGCTTCATTGCCTTCATTACATAAACATACCGAGGGTGAATTCCCAGCGGCCCGTGGCGTCGTCGTTCAGACCGCGGCGGTCCAGGACGTAGCCGTATTCCAGGCGCAGCGGGCCGATCGGCGAATACCAGCGGACGCCCGCGCCGCAGGTCATTCTCAGATCGTCGAGATAGTAGCCCCCGTTCCAGGTGTTGCCCGCGTCGTAAAAGACGACGCCTTTCATGCCCGCGTTTTTGATGAGCGGAAAAACCAGTTCCAGACTGAACGCGACCATGGTCGTNNCCGCCGATGACGTCGCTGGTTCCCGAATCGACCGGTCCGACGTAGCGCAGGCCGCGCAGCGAGTTGATGCCGCCCAGCACGTATCTTTCATAGAGGGGAATCCGGCTGTCGTTGTCGTCGTTGTTCTGCAGATAGCCCATGCGGCCTTTCGCGCCGACGACCATATCCCAGAAAAGCGGATAGTACCCGGCGATGGAGCCGGTGTATTTCGTGAATTTCGCGTTGCCGCCCAGCGGCATGCCGGCGTGCTGCACCGAGACGGTGGCCTTGATGCCCTTGCTGGGGAACATCTGGTCGTTGGTCGAGTCGTAGCTCAGCGCCAGCGTCACCGAACTGGTGATCCGCTCGCCTTCCTGGCTTTTGATGTAGTAGGACGCGGTCGCCTGATTGACGTCCTGAATATTGTCCATGCTGAATTTGTATCCGACATAGCCGATGATTTTCCACCACAGCGGATAGCCCAGCGTCAGGCCGGCGCCGCGGGTATCGAGCGTGTAGGAATCATATTCCTTTGTGTATTTCCAGATGTCCGCCTTGCACCACAGCGGGAGGTCGAACAAAAACGGTTCCGTAAACGACAGCTCGTAGTTGTTGGTCTTGGAGCCCAGCGACGCCCGGAGGCTTAAGGTTTGTCCGTAGCCCAGGAAATTGTTCTGAACAACCTGCGCCATGATGACCGCCTGGTCCACGGCGCTGTATCCCGCGCCGACCATGAACATGCCGGTGTTCTTTTCCTTGATCCGGATGTTGATGTCCACCTTGTTGTCGCCGGCTTTCTGCGTCTGAAAATCGACTTCCTCGAAATAGCGCAGCTGGTTGAGGCTGGCGTAGCTGTTTTTCAGTTTGCTTGAGGAGTACAGATCTCCCTCCACGATGAAGAGCTGGCGGCGGATCACCTTGTCGCGGGTGGTGGTGTTGCCGGAAATGCCGATCCGGGCGATGTAAACGAGTTCGCCCTTCGTGAGCTCGAAGTTCAAATCGACCAGCTGTTCCTTCTCGTTGGAGGTGATCTTCGGATTGACGTCGGCGTTGGCGTAGCCTTCGTCGTTGGCGGTCGTCGTGATCATTTCCATGTCTTTGAGGATCGCTTCCCGGTCGTAAAAGGCGCCGGTTTTTGTTTTCAGCGCCGCGTAAAGCTCGGTCCGGGGCTTTTGCAGCAGGTCGCCCGAAATTTCGACCTTGCCGATTTTGAAGCGCTTGCCTTCCTTGACGGGAATTTTGATGTAAATGCCCTTGGCGTCGTGCGTGATCACCGGTTCGCCGATCTGGGCGTTCACGAATCCGTTGTTGTAGTAAAAGCCGTTCAGTTTCTGGATGTCCTGCCGAAGCTGCTGGGGCTGCAGGATGCCCGTGTCCGTGATGAACCCGATCAGCGTGCGCTTGGTCGTGGTCATCATGTTGACCAGTTCCTTGTCGGTGAAGGTTTCATTGCCGTCGAATTCAATGGACCGGATGTAAATGCGGGCGTTTTCCTTGATGTCGAGGACCAGGACGATGTCCTTCTGTCCGTCTTTTTCCAGGCGGTCGGTGATTTCGGCGTTGTAATAGCCCTTGGTGGTGTAGAGCGCCTTGATTTTCTGGATGTCTTCTTTGACTTTTTCGGGATTCAAGCTTTGCCGGGTTTTCACCGTCATCACGCCCAGAATATCGTCGCGGTCCAGCGCCTTGTTGCCGACCAGGCGGATTTCCGAGATGAGCCCTTTTTCGACGACTGTGAAGGTCAGGACCTTTCCCTGCTCCTCCGGCGTTACGTCGGCCCGGACGTCCAGAAAGAATCCCATTTTGAAAATGGCCTTGATGTCCTCGGTGACGTCGTCGGCGTTGAGCGGATTGCCGGCCTTGCTGCGCAACTGCTGCCGGATGGCGTCAACGGCGATCTTGCGGTTGCCGGTAATGTCGATCCGCACGATCTTGTCCAGAAGACCCGTGCGGGCGAGGATTTCCGTTTTAAGCTCCTGCGCCAGCGCGGCCATTTCCCTGCCGTGGACGGAGACGGGGGACAGGGCGGCTTCGCGGATGATGTCGATGATCTGCGCGTCGATGTTCAGGGTTTCTCCGAACTGCGTGATGCTGCCTGTGACGACAAAGTCCGCGCCCAGGGCTTTGCCGGCCGCAACGGCCCCGGCTTTGGTCGGCGCGCCGCCTGCCGCATGATCGCCGGCCGCGACGACCGACACCCTGGCTTCCCGCTGCAGCAGCCGGGTCAGCTGATCTGCAAACGTCTGCTGCAAGGGAGCGCCTTCCGTGCCGGCGTAAACCTGAAAGGGCAGAACGGCGATCTTGCGGGGAGTCTCGGCCCGGGCCTGCGCAAGAAGGCTCAAGGGCAGAAGAAGGATCAGTAGAAGGGCGAAAAGCGTTTTTTTACTGTAAATCATAAATTTCCCCGTCGCGCAGACCGATTCTGCCGGACATCCTGTCGGCGAGAAGCTTGTTGTGCGTCACAACAATCAATGTGATGTTTTTCCCTGTATTTAAATTTACCAGGATGTCTTCTATCTTTTTTCCCGTTTCCGTGTCAAGGTTTCCCGTCGGTTCGTCCGCGAGGAGAATTTCCGGATCCATGACCAGCGCGCGGGCGATGGCGACGCGCTGCTGTTCTCCGCCGGAAAGTTCGCCCGGCTTGTGCCGCAGCCGGTGCGCCAGCCCCACGTCCGCGAGGAGCTCCTCGGCCTTCCGGAAGGCTTCTTTTTTGGGAAGCCCCGCAATCAAGGCCGGCATCATCGTGTTTTCAAGCGCGGAAAACTCCGGCAGCAGGTTGTTGAACTGAAAAACAAATCCGATCGTCCGGTTGCGGAACGCGGCGAGCTTCTTTTCGTTCCATTCAAAAACATTGTTGCCCGCGATAGAAAGCGTTCCCGACGTCGGATGGTCCAGTGTGCCGAGAATGTGGATGAGCGTGCTCTTGCCCGCGCCGGACACGCCGACGACGGCGAGTGAATCGCCCTTTTGAATGTCCAGGTTCAGGTTGCGCAAGACTTCAATCTTGTTGCCGTCTTTGATGAATGTTTTGCATAAGTTCGCCAGAGTAATCATGCCGCCCATCGTAAATCCGGTTTATTCGTACCGCAGAGCCTCCGCCGGGTCCAGTTTCGAAGCCCGAAGCGAAGGATAAATTGTGGATAGAAAACAAATGGCGAGCGTGCCGAGCACGATGACGACCACGTCGCCGTAATTGACCTTGGAGGGCAGTTCGCTTAAGTAGTACACGTCGCCCGGCAGAATCTTGAAATTGAAGATCCGCTCCACGAAAGAAGAGATCTTCTGCAGGTTCAGCGCAACGACCAGCCCCGCGATAGAGCCGAAGAAGGTGCCGACCACGCCGACAATCAGCCCCTGATAGATGAAAATCTTCATGATGGTGGCGGCCGTGGCCCCCATCGATTTCAAAATGGCGATGTCCTTGTTCTTTTCCATGACGATCATGATGAGCGCGCTGATGATGTTGAACGCGGCCACCAGGACGATCAGGCTCAGAATGATGAACATGACGCGCTTTTCCAGCTTGAGGGCGGCAAAGAGGTTTTTGTTCATCTGCATCCAGTTTTGTGCGAAAAACGGAAAGCCCAGATGCGACTGGATGTTGCGGGCGATGGCGTCCGCCTTGTAGATGTCGTCCACGACGATGTCGATGCCCGAAACCGCGTCGCCCATGTCCAGAAACTCCTGGCAGCTTTTGAGCGACAGAAAGGCGAGTGTGGAATCGTATTCGTAGAAACCCGACTCGAAAATGCCGACGACGATGAATTTTTTCATCTTGGGCACCATGCCCATCGGCGTCGCGATGCCGCCCGTCGGAGAAATGACGGCAATTGTGTCGTAAAGAAAAATTCCCAGATTGCGGGCCATTTCCCGGCCGATCATGATGCCGGAAAGGTTGCGGTCCTCCGGCGCGAGCTCTTTTGTGATGTCGCCGGGAAGTCCGTTGAGATCCGCCAGCCGCCCTTCCCGGATTTTTCCCAGGTTGAGAACTTTCGGCGCGCTTTCGGTGTCCAGTCCGCGGATGACGACGCCGGTGACGGCGTCGTTGCCGGCGCGCATCATCGCCTGGGTGTAAATGAAGGGCGTGGAGGCGACCACTCCCGGCGTTTTGTCGATTTCCGCCCGGACGGCCGAATAGTTTTTCAGCGGGCCGCCCATGTTGGCCGTCACTTCGATGTGGGACTTGATGCCCAGGATCTTGGCGCGCAGGTCTTCCTCAAAACCGTTCATGACGGCCAGCACGATAATGAGCGCGGCGACGCCCAGAAAGATTCCGAAAATCGAGATGAACGTGATGATCGAAACGAACACCTGCTTGCGTTTCGCCCTCATGTATCGTCTGCTGATAAAAAATTCGTAAGGCATTCCATCCTATCCTGCCGGAAAACCGCCGCGTGGGCGGCCGCCCGGCCCGGGGGCTGTCAGTCCTGCTTGGTTCTCAAAAGCGGGAACAGGATTACGTCGCGTATCGACGCGGAATCGGTAAAGAGCATGATCAGCCGGTCGATGCCGATGCCTTCTCCGGCCGTCGGCGGCATGCCGTACTCCAGCGTCCGGATGTAATCCTCGTCCATTTCATGCGCTTCGTCATCGCCCGCTTCCCGCTCCCGCAACTGCGCGACGAAGCGGTCGCGCTGGTCGGCCGGATCGTTCAGCTCCGAAAAGGCGTTGGCGATTTCCCGTCCGGAAATATAGAGCTCAAAACGGTCGACGATGTCCGGATCGGTGTTGGACCGGCGGGACAGGGGAGAGACGGCGACCGGATACTGCGTGACAAACGTGGGCTGAATCAGCTTTTTCTCGACGCGTTCGTCGAAGACGGCCATCAGCACCTTTCCCAGCGGATCCGTGTCCTTGACGTCGCAGCCGATGTTGCGGGCGAAAGCGAGCGCCCGGGCGGGATCGGTCAGATCCGCTGGCTCCATGCCGGCGATTTCCAGAAGCGCGTCCTTCACGGCCAGGCGGCGCCACGGCGGCGCGAGGTCGATGGCCGTTCCCTGGTAGGTAAAGGTGTGTCCGCCGAAAACGTTTTGTGCGAGAAACGCAAACAGCTCTTCCGTGAAGGTCATCAGATCCTCGTAAGTCGCGTAGCTCTGATAAAACTCCATCATCGTGAATTCGGGATTGTGAAAGGTGGAGATGCCTTCGTTGCGGAAGTTGCGGTTGATTTCGTAAACCCTTTCCAGACCGCCGGTGACCAGGCGCTTCAGATAGAGCTCCGGCGCGATGCGCAGATACAGGTCCTGATTGAGCGCGTTGTGGTGCGTTTTGAACGGCCTAGCGACGGCGCCGCCGGCCCGCGGCTGCATCATGGGCGTTTCCACTTCCAGAAAATCGTGCCGGTCCATGAACTGGCGGATCAGTTTGATGATCAGACTGCGGCGGCTGAAAATTTCCTTTACCGCCGGATTGGCAATGAGGTCCAGATGGCGCTGCCGGTAGCGGATTTCGATATCGGTGAGCCCGTGCCACTTTTCGGGCAGGGGATGAATGGATTTGGCCATGAGCCGCAGGCTTTCGGCCTCGAGCGTCAGTTCATCGGTCTTGGTCCGGAACAGTTTTCCGCAAACGTAAACGAGATCGCCGATATCCAGCTTTTTAAACAGGGAAAAGTCCTGTTCGCTGAGGAGATTTTTCGCGATGTAGCATTGCAGCCGGCCCTTGCGGTCCTGAATCTTGACGAAGGCGGCTTTGCCGAAGCTGCGCACGGCCATCAGCCGGCCCGCGAGAGAAAATTTTTCCGCAAGCGCAGCGAGGCTTTCACTGTCCGTTTTGCCGAAGCGGGCGAGGATTTCTTCCGTCGTATGGGAGGGCTTGGCGTCGTTGGGGTATAAATCCACCCCCCCCGCTTTCAAGGCCGCGATTTTTTCCAGGCGAACCTTTAAAAGATCATTTTCTTCCATAGTTTCTCCACTTTTTAAAAGTCAACTTGACTATATTTTTTTATCCGATTAGTCAAGCATGATTGTCGGTCGGCCGTCCGGACGCCTTTCCGGCCGCACCTGCAAAAATGTGTTTGCCTGAGCCGGAGTTTTATGTATGATGCGGACACTTCAATTTTTTTCCAAAGGGGGACAATATGGTCAACAAAGTGATCTTAATCGGCAGGCTGGGCAAGGATCCCGAAATTCGTTATTTGCCGGACGGCACGATGAACACCAACTTTCGAATCGCCACGGATGAAAGCTATAAGGATAAGAACGGCGAAAAAGTCCAGAAAACGGAATGGCATCAAATCGTTACCTATAGAAAGCTTGCGGAAATATGCGGCAACTACCTGGTCAAGGGAAAGCTGGTTTTCATCGAGGGGCGCATTCAGACCCGTTCCTGGGACGACAAGGACGGCGTCAAGCGCTATACGACGGAAATTATCGCCAACAATATGCAAATGCTGGATTCCAAGGGGCAGGCCAAGGCCGGCGCCGATGCGTCGCCCGAAGCGTCCTACGCGCCCAACAACGGGACGCCGCTCGAAGATGTGCCTTTTTAAAACCATCAAGAGCCGGCACCTTCAAGGAGTAAAAACCTTTTCAGTGCCGGCTCGAAGACTTTTTTATTTATCCTCTTCTTTTTTCGCCGGCGCGGCGCTGTCATTCTGATCGGTAGAAACGGACTTTTTGAAATTCTTGATCCCTTTGCCCAGGGCAGAGCCGATCTCCGGCAATTTTCCGACGCCGAAAATAATTAAAATGATCACCAGGATAATCAGTAACTCCGGTACGCCTATTCCAAACATAATTTTACCTCTTTCTTTTTTTTCAGGGCAGGCGCAGGTGAATCACTTCGCCCCGCCTTCCTAAATTGTCGATATTTTTCCCGTTCAATTGCAGCCGGATGCCTCCGGCATTGCCCACATCAATGTTAAACCGCGCCGCTTTGTAGGAAACCGTTTCTCCCTCTTTCAGCAGGACCTGAAAAGGTTCTTTATCATCGGTTTGAATCCGAATCCAGGTTTCTTCTCCGGCGCGAATCACCAGCGACGACTGTTCTTCTTCTGCGACGGCCGCCTGTGTCCGCTCCGGGTTCGGGGCCTGCGCGTCAGCCGGTATTGCCCCCGCCGGCGCCTGCCTATCTTTCCCGTCGAAAATCGGACGGGACGACAGGATGTCCTGCACGTCCCCGAACGGAGGAAGGCTTCCCGCATCATGGACTTGCTGGGCTGTCGCCTGGCCGGCGGTTGTGTCCGCCGCCGTTTCGGTTTTCAGAACCTCGTCCTCGCCGGCTTTGTTGACCAGGGTTACAAAAAAGGAAACGGCCGCAAAAACCACGACAATGCAGGCGATCCACAAAAAGGTTTTGTAGCGATGCAGCTTCATGGCCAGCGGCGCCTGTTCGGACTGCTGGACCGCCTGCGCTCTGGCTTTCACCTGCAGGGACTGCAGGAAATCTTCGTAGCGCTGCAAAACCGGCTTGCCGTCCACACCCAGAGCATCCGCGTAAGTTTTAATGAAGTTTCGCGTGTAAATCGGCACCGGCAGAAGATGAAAATCGTTTTTTTCTATGGCCTCCAGGTTGACGACACTGATCCGCGTGCGCTCGAAGAGGTCCTTGAGGGTCAGCCCCAGGCTCTCCCGCGCCGTTTTTAAATCTCCTTCCAGAGTGTCAGTGTTTTGTTCCGTCGTCATTAACCTGTCACAAACATACATTTTTTTGCCTGTCTATCACTATTTCCCATGCAGCGCAACTTTTAAGATTATTCTTACTTTTTCCCGCGCTTTATGGTTTAAGCCCTTTCCGATTACGCGTGAAAGGAGCATGCCCGATGACGGAATTTGCGGAATTTGCCCGGAGCCTGGCGCGCGAGGCGGGAAGCCTGCTGCGCGAAAAACTGACGGGGCACAATCCCGTTTACCATAAGGGAGACATCGATCTGGTGACCGAAGCGGATCAAATGTCGGAGGAGTTGATCCTTGCCCGCATCGCTAGCCGCTATCCGGAGCACGGCGTTTTATCCGAGGAATCGGCGGAAAAAAACGAGCGGGCGGCCATGCGCTGGATAGTCGATCCGCTTGACGGCACGACCAATTTTGCCCACGGCTTTCCCTTCTTTTGTGTTTCGCTGGCCCTCGAGCGGGAAGGAACCGTTGTGCTGGGCGTGGTTTATGATCCGGTCCGCGACGAGCTGTTTTCGGCCTGCCGGGGCGAGGGGGCCTTTCTCAACGGAAAAAAGCTCTCCGTTTCTTCCGTGAAGGATTTATCGGCCAGCCTCCTGGCGACAGGGTTTCCCTATGACATCCGCGTGAGCCCCGACAACAATCTGAATTATTTTAACGCCCTGATCGTTCGGGCGCAGGCCATCCGGCGTCCGGGCGCGGCGGCGCTGGATCTGGCGTATCTGGCTGCAGGAAGGCTGGACGGATTCTGGGAGCTGAAGCTCAAACCCTGGGACACGGCCGCCGGATGCCTTTTGGTGGCCGAAGCGGGCGGCGTTGTTTCGGACCTGCAGGGCGGAGCATGGAAGCTCACTTCGCCGGGGCTGATCGGCAGCAACGGATGGATTCACGGTCAGATGCTGGATGTGATAGAAAAAGCTCGCAGCTCATAGCTCNNGATGAATTTGACGAGAACTTTCCGGGATCGCGGACCGTCGAATTCGCAAAAGAAAAGGGACTGCCAGGTCCCGAGGACGAGGCGGCCGTTTTCGATAATGACCATTTCGGATGCGCCGACAAGCGAGGACTTGACGTGTGCGGCGGCATTGCCTTCCGCGTGCCGGTAATCGGCAGAAAGCGGAACGGCTCTTTCCAGCGCCGCCAGGAGGTCCCGGCAAACGTCCGGATCGGCGTTTTCGTTGATGGTTACGGCGGCGGTGGTGTGGAGCGTATAAACCAGGCCGATGCCGGAGGAGATATTTTCCTCGCGCGCCGCTTTCTGCACGGCCGCTGTAATGTCGATCATTTCAAACCGAAAGCGGCTTTGAATCGCAATTTCCTTCATGACCCTTCCTTATTTTTGCGGCGCGCCGGACCGGACGGCCGTGTAAACGTCGCCGATAATTGCGCGGGAAAGCGTCTGCAGGGCCGCGCTGGCGGCTTCGCAGTAGCCCCGGGGAGAAGCCTCCCGCAGGGGTTCTTCCCGCACGTATTTCTTTTGATACAAAAGCCTTTTGCCGGTCTCCTTTTCGCGCGCGTTGGACAGGGCGATGGTTACGGCGAGGACCGCTGTCCGGCCGTTTTTGTCGGTGCGCAGATAAAGTTCGTCAATGCCGCCCGCGAGGAGATACTGACCGTCCTCCGCATCATAACGGGAAAAAACCGCGCGGAAGAGGCCGCTTTCGCGCATGTCGGCCAGCAGCCGGTCGCCGATCATGTCAGCCGGGTTGACCGCCCAGCGCGAATAGTTGAATTCGTCGATTTGATAGGCGTCGCCCCGGAAGGCCATGGCGGTGGAATTGTAGGCGGCGGCAATCGAAAACCGGTTGAATTTGACGGATGCCGAAAGGGGTTCCATCCGGCTTAAGGAAAGCGGCGGATAGCTGAGAAGATATTTTTCGATGCTGTAGGCCGGCTTGCCGGTCGAGGCGCAGCCCGCCGCCAGGCTGAGAAAGGAAAGCACCGCCAGCAGCAAAACGATGCGCCGGTTTTTCCGGATGTGTCGCGGCATGTGGCAAAAAGCGTCCATGATATCCTTCCTTTCGTTACTCCAGAGGTTTTCGCGGCGGCGCGGGTTTGGTAAAAATCAGGTCGGAGGGATTCCGGTTTAAACTTTCGGAGAGTTTTTGCAGGTTTTCCGCGGTCAGCCGCAGATTTTCCGAAGTGTCCTGCAATTCGACGGTGATGATCTTCGTTTTCCGGTCGATGTCGGTGAGGATCGCGTCCGTCTGCCGGGACTTTTCTTCCAGATTCAGGGCGTCGATGTCCCGTTGGGCCTCATTGATCAGACGGCGCGCGTCCGTCAAAACGCCCAGCGCCTCGCCGAGGGTCTGATTGATTTTTCCTTCCGAAACGTTTTTGTTGACGCGCGCAATGATTTCGTCGAGATGGGCGGCGGTGGATTCCAGATGCCCGAGAATGTTGTCGATGCGCTTGCCCTCCACGAACTTCTCAATGGCCTGCGTGGTATTTTTCAGGCTCGTGGAAATGCCCTTGAAGTCGATGTCCTTGATGTTCTGCATAATCGCGCCGGTGTCCGCCAGAAAGCGGCTGATTTCCGACCGCCGGGACGGAATGACCGGATAGACGGGCTTAAAGGTGATTTTCGGCGAGTTGGCAAGCTCTCCGTCGCGGATCCGGTCCAGTTCGATAAAAACGATGCCGGTGATGCCGGCCGTTTTCAGCGAAGCGATGGTCTGGTTTTGCAGATCGCCCTCGAGGTCGATTTTCATGATCACTTCGATGAGGCGGTAATCGGGCGCCACGTCGATTTTCTGGACCTTGCCGATTTCCACGCCGCGGTATTTGATGGCTGAATCGAGCTGCAGGCCCTGGACGGATTCGTCGAAATAAACGGCATAGAGCGAACCCTTGGCAAAAAACCTGGCCGCGCCGACCCAGATAATGACTGCGGCCAGAATAACCACGCCCATGATGACAAAAAGACCGATCAGAAATTTCGAGCTTCTAGTTGTCATAAAACTCCTGTTTTTCCGCTGCGGGAGGCAGCCGGCGCAAAAAGAAACTCTGCACCCGCGGGTCCGTCGCCTGCTTTTTGAGCTCAAGCGGCGTGCCTTCGGCGATCATTCCTTTCGCCGTCTTGTCCAACATTAACACTCTATGCGCGATTTTGTAAATAGATTCCAGTTCGTGAGTGACGATGACCATGGTGGTGCCGAGCGCTTCGTTGGTTTTGACGATGAGGTCGTCGAGCTCTACCGCCGTGATCGGATCGAGGCCGGCGGACAGCTCGTCGAGGAAAAGCACGCGGGGGTCCAGCGCCATGGCGCGGGCGATGCCGGCTCTTTTTTTCATGCCGCCGGAGAGCTCCGCCGGATAGTGATTTTCATAGCCCGCCAGATTGACCATGCCCAGTTTCATTTTGATGATCCGGCGGATCGCGTCTTCCTCCAGGTCCGTGTATTCCGCAAGCGGCAGCGCGATATTTTCTCCGAGGGTCATCGAGCTGAAAAGAGCGCCGGACTGGAAGAGGACGCCGATGTTTTGCCGGTAGTCGTTGAGTTCAGCTTCTTCGGCTGCCGTGACGTCCGTTCCCTGGTAGAGCACCTGTCCCGTAAAAGGCTTCAAAAGGCCGATCATGATCCGCAGCAGCGTGGATTTTCCGCAGCCGCTGCCGCCCACAATCACCAGTACTTCGCCCTTATAGACCTCGAAATTGACGTTTTCAAAAACGATATTGTCTCCGAAGCGGGCGGAAAGATTTTTTACCTCGATAATGGGCTCTTTGCCGGATGATTCCACGGTCGGACCTCTTTCAGAGTCTTTTGACGTAATACAGCATAATGGCGAAGATCGAGTCGGCGACGACAATCAGGAAAATCGCGGCAACCACGGCGGAAGTGGTGAACTTGCCGACATCCTGGGCGCCGGAGCGAACTTGGAAGCCGCGCTGGCAGCCGATGGCGGCGATGAGCGCGGCAAAGACGGCGGCCTTGATCAGGCTCGTGACGACGTCGAAGACCTGGATCGTCCGGATCGACTGGGTGATGTAGGTTTTGACCGTCAGGTCCAGGCTCGTGACGCCGATGATCATGCCGCCGAGAACGCCGAAGAGGTCCGCGTAAACCGTCAGGATCGGTACGACGATGATTGTGGCGAGCACCTTGGGCACGGCCAGAAAGCGGATCGGATCGAAGCCCATGGTGGTAAGCGCGTCGACTTCCTCATTGACGACCATGGTGCCGATTTCCGCGGCAAACGCCGAGCCGGAACGGCCGGCGACCAGAATGGCCGTCATGAGCGGGCCCAGTTCCTTGATCATCGCAAAGCTGACCAGCGCCGGAACGTAAATATTGGCGCCGAACTGGCGAAACTGCAAAAAGGACATGAAGGCCATGATGAGCCCCATCAGAAGGCCGATCAGGCCGACGATGGGCAGGCCGTCCACGCCGGCGCGCTGGACATAAAACAGAACGTCTTTGCCCCTCAGGGTTCCCGGATGTCGCAGCGTGTAAAAAAGAGCGACCAGGAGGTCGCCGATAAACGTGACGAAACTGACAAAGTCGCGGGCGAGAGACACGGAAGCCTGTCCGACCTGACGGACGAATCCTTCATAGGCGTTTTCTTCCTTGAAAGGCGCGCGGGTAAGGGCCTCGGCATGGATGACGCTGAAAATGCCTTTGGCTTCGTCATTTAAATTGATCAGATGGCAGCTGATGCTCCGGAGCGCGCAGTCCTGCTCGATGTGCACGAAGCTGAGCGCGGCGGCGCTGTCCAGGTAGGTCACGCCGGAAAAATCGAAGGTGAGGCTCTGGAATGTCCGGCCCGCCATTTCCCGGCGGATCCGTCCGGTGAAGGCCGTCAGGTTTTTCAGCTTGAATTCGCCGGCCAGAGCGATAATGAGGTTTGGCTCCTGCATCCGAAAAGAAATCGTGTAAGATTCCGGGCTGTCCTGTGGCGTTGGTGTCGTCATGTCCGTATCTTTGTTTGTGGAACGGTCGATTGCTGAAGCCAAACGATCCAATTTTGCAAAGCATTTAAGCCTGTTGGCGGGGGCTTGTCAATGGAAATTGCGTAAACGCCGTTCAGCGCGGTTTTCCATGTTTCGTTCAAGGCGCTTTGAACATTTCATTGAAAAAGTCGTAAACAGCAAGCGCGGCCAGGGGAAATTGCTGACCGGAAAATCGGTATTTCTTCTGATATTACAATGGGATCAAATGTATTTACCCTGCGGGGACAATTCTGGCACGGACTTTTCATTAGTATCAAGGCAAGAAAACAAACGACT
>DBPV01000012.1 GCA_002304995.1 Syntrophaceae bacterium UBA1411 | reverse complement strand
GCGCATCCAGAGGCGTCAGATGAAATATCTCCCGGCCGGGATCGAAATTGCTGGTGGAGCCTTTTTTCGTTCGTCCGTCCGCATAATGGACGACAATCTTGTTTGCCAACACGATTCCCCTCCTCCCCCGGAGTGTCGGTTCTTCCTGTCCTGATCCGATGAAAAAAAGCTTAAGGCATCTCCCCGGCGACAAAGGCGCCGGGCGGCGCTGAAACACCAAATCATTACGGGTCGCCGTCGCCCCGCGGTTGTTTTTACCGGCGGACGGTCAAAGAAAAAAGGATAAACGGTATTTTCGATGCGTAATTTAGCAGGAATTACCGGCAAATTCTATTCCTTTTTTCCCGACAGTGAAGGCCCCTCAAAAGGTAAAGTCGTAGCCGAACGTGACGGACCAGTCCAGGCCCCGGCCGGACAGGCCTTTTTCAAACGTGACGCCCAGCGCATGCCGGGCGCTGATGGTCCGGGTGTAGGACGCGCCGCCGGAAAGGCGCCACTGGCCGTTCCAGCGCTGGTCGGGAGAATATCCGGAGGCAAAAATCCCGAAGGCATTTTTCTCGTTTAGGGAGTAATCGACCGAGACGGTGGTTTCGAGATCAAAGTAGCAGGGTTCCCCCTGCGTATCGGCCGCGTAGGTGGTCCCGACCGACACACCGACGTCAAATCCGCCGGCCGCGTGCGTCGCCGTCAGCGTCAGCGTCGGCTGAATTCCCGGATTGCGAAACGCCTCGCTGCCCGTGGGAAAATTCAGATAAGCCGACGCGGCCAGTGTGATCGCCCGTTCAGAGTAAAAGGTCCATTTCACGCCTGCATAAAGGTCCGCCATGCCGGAATCCGGATGCTGATGGGACAGAAAATCGCTGCCGATCGCCAGTTCCCAGTTCTTGATCAGAGAAGCGCGCAGCAACAGCGCGGAGCTGTACCAATCCGATTCGTCGGTTTTATATTTATAGAGACAGGGAGCAAACGACAGTTGAAACTGCCCCTTTTCCAGCTCCGAGATTTGAAATTTCCAAAGGGCGATGGAAAACGGGCGCTGCGCGGCCTGCGCCCGGACAGAAGGCGGACTGACGAGGCACAAGACCGCCAGGGCAAGCGCCGCCGCAATTCCGGTTGCAAACCGGGTCCGTTGCACGAACATGTTCATTTTCCCCCTCGCCTTTTTTGCGCCCGGCGACGTTCATACTCCAGGTGCTTTTTTTATGTCAACGAAAAGCTCTCTTAAGGAACGGACGGCAGAATCGACCACCGAAAAAAGGCCGGTCCTTCCCGGGCAGACATTTTTTGTTTTTCCTTGACAGCGCCCGCGGCCTGCTTTTATAAGGTCNNGGATCGCCTGAGAGATCAGATTCCAGACAAAATCATTCGAGGCCCTGCGCGGCCGGCTCGGTTCGGCAAACGGTCAGCGGCCGGAATATAAAATGAAAACCATGCCCTCTTTCTGCGGTCTTCCGGACAGAATCCCCTCGCGGGAAGAATGCGAAGCGCTCATGGCCGAACACGCCATGCTGCCCAACATCGTCGCCCATTCCTGCCAGGTCATGCGCGTATCCCTGGCGCTTACGGATCACCTGAAAAAGGACGTGTCCGTCAACCGGGATCTCGTCCTGGCGGCGGCGCTCCTGCACGACATCACCAAGACCCGGGCGCTTCAGACAAAGGAAAAACACGATCAAACCGGCGGCGATCTGCTCGCGGCGCTGGGATTTGCAGGCGTCGGAGACATCGTGCGCCAGCACGTCGCGCTGACGGATTTCCATCCGGAAGGAAAGCTGGAGGAGCGCGAGATCGTCAACTACGCCGATAAAAGGGTGATGCACGATTCCGTCGTCAGCCTCGCAGAGCGGATGCGGGACCTGCTCCTGCGCTACGGCGCCACGGAGGAAATCCGGCAGTCGATTTGCAGCAACGGAAAGCAGGTCCTGGCCGTGGAAAGGAAAATCCGGACATTTCTCACCGTTCCCCTGGAAACCGCCATCGGGGAGCTGAGGCGCTGACCGTCATTGCCCGGCCATTCCCTTGCGCAGCGGCCCGAACGTCCAGGGACGCCGGCCGCCGATCCGGAGAATCACCGGAGCCCCTTCTGCCGTCTCGCGAAACTGCGACGCCTCCAGGGTGAAGATCAGCCGGTCTGTGGCGCCGGAGGAAAAACGCGAAAGCGTAAAGGTCTTTTTTCCGATGCGCAGTTCGGGCAAAGCATCGGCGACGGGAAAGGGCCGCGTCGAGACGACTTCGATTTCGATCATCCCGCTCCTCCGGACCGATAAACCGCCGTTGGCGGCCGCGCCGATGATGCGGATGGCCGCTATTTCGTTTACCTCAGTCCGGTCGGACGCTCGATCTTCAGACTGGCCCTGAACAGCAGTCTGTGTCCGGACCGCCCCGGCCTCCGCAAGAACCGCCTGTGACGCCGGCGTCCGAGTCAGGCGCACGTTGCCGAGATAGATGGAGGAGGATTCCGTGCGATCGAAAATAAAACGCACACCCTGAAAATGGGCCAGAGGAATGCCGGCAAAGGCGGACAGCGGAATGCGCACGGTCTGGAACACTTCATTGTACACGTCCCCCCAGTACGCGTCATGCGCTCCGCAGGGCCGCCAGACGGCCGCCCGTAACGCAAGAGAAATGCGTTTCGACAGACCGGCGTTTCCGCCGACCAGCGCAATGGAAAAATCCAGATCCCCCCTGGGATCGGGCGGCTGTCCGCACAGATCACCGAAGCAACGCAGCATCACCCGGAATTCCAGCGTCCGAAAACGCCGGACATCCATTCCGCCTCCCGCATCGACCGCATTCACCTGGAGAAAGCCTCCGGCCCGGTCCCACTGGATGGCGGCGGCCCGCTGCGAATCATCCTGGTTGTTGCCGGCCCGGCCATGCTCGTACTGCGTCAGGCCGGAAGAAAGGTTGGCCGCGTCCCGGCTGGATATGCCGGTGGGCTTGTCGAAATCATCGAGAATAAAATTTTCGGGATCCGAGGGCGCGGGGGAATATCCCCGGGCGTAGGTTGTAATTGCAGTCAGGGCGGCCGGCAGCCCATGGCCGGGGTCAAAGCGCCTCGCCAGCGCGGGATAGCGGATAAGGCCGGTGTGGGAGCGGAAGAACGGAATCAGGGTATGGAGGGAGGTTTCACGCTGCTCGGGCGAGCCCAGCGTATCGGGAAAAAGCCTGACCTGTCCGACGCAGGATTCCGCATCGGATTCCTGCCACTCGGTGTTGTAAAAATTATGATTGGCGCCGAAAACCTGAAACGTCGATTTTGAATACGGGCGGGCTTCTCCCGTGTTTTGCAGCATCCGGTCGAAGGGTTTGATTCCCTGCAGATCGGACACATCGCCGTCGCAGGCCGGCAGGAGCACATTCCAGAAAACATTGGGCGCATCCAGTATGCGGCCGGTCTGACCGTCGACGGGGCCGATTTCAAAAAGCGAACGGAAAACAACCGGTCCGATCCGGCCCGGCCACGGACTCGCCGGATCATGATACTGCGCCATGGCGGCGCGCATCCCTTCCCCGCCGCGTGAATGTCCCATCAATCCCACCTGGGAAAAATCAATAACCCCCTTGAGCTCCAAACCCAGGAATGGCGGCGCGCCACCGTCTTTATTCCATTGCGCCAGCTGTTCGAGGTGACGCAAAACGAGCCGGCCGCGCCGGAGATTCAAGCCGCCGTCGCCGGGCTGGCCGGGCGCGGCATTGACGCCCCGATTGGCGTTGATCGACACCACCACGTAGCCCCAGCCGGCCAGAGGCCTTGCCAGATAGTCGTACCCCCGATGGTTGGGAGTCACTTCGTAATGATCGGGACAGGTCCCGTGCAAGGTGTAGTCTATCCGGTCGTCGATCCGGATGCCGAGACCGGCATCGAATCGTCCGCACGTCCCGTGGTTGCCGTGGAGAAAAACAATCAGCGGATATGGCCCGCCGGCAGCCGGACGCCAGACATGCGCCCACAGCTCGGTCTCCATGACATCCGTCACGGAGGGATCGATGGAGGCGGGCAGTTTGTATTCCCCCTCCACCACGGCCAGCGGCGCGGGGTTCGGGGAGGGGGAAGGCGAACAGGCCAATATCGGAAACAGCAGGCCAAAAAGAATAATGAAGAGCACTCTGCAAAAGGGATTCATCAGGCACATCCTCCGTCAATGGAGCATCATCCCCCGGCCGGTTGAGACTCTATTTCTTCCGCCGGATATGTTTTTAGATAGCGGGCAGCACGCCGGAATCCCGGATGGCGGGATCGAGCCGGTTGGAGAACTTCAAACATCCTACGAGTTTCCCGTCAAGAGAAAAGTTTAAAATCCGCTTGACAAGAGGGACCGACTTGGAGTAGAAATTCCCAAACTGGAATGATTCCGAAATGAAAAAGACGAAAGAAAACCTGATCAGTCAGTTGAGGGAAAAGGGCCTCAAGGTCACGCCGCAGCGCCTGGCCATTGTCGACGCGCTGGTGGAAAACCGCTACGAGCATCCCGGCGCGACGCTGATCTTCAACGAAGCCCGCAAAAAGGCCAAACGCGTAAGCCTCTCGACCGTTTACGCGACACTGAAGGAATTTTGCGAAAACGGTCTTATTCGCCAACTGGAATTCGACCGGATGGAGAACCGCTATGATGTGGATCTCTCCGACCATGTGAATCTCATCTGCAACCGCTGCGGGAAGATCTTTGATTATTCCATTCCCGCATCGCTTGAACCCAGAGATATCGCCCGGAAATCGGGTTTTGTCGTGACCGACACCCGATTGGAATTTCACGGGTATTGCCGGGATTGCCTGAAGCGCCCCGACTGAACTTTCTTGCTGCACAGCCTCGCGGCCAATTTCACGGATGATCAAAAAAGCGCGGCAAGTGGCTTTCATTACAATTCAGAACCATTCCAGATTATTAAAGAGGGGATGACATCAAAGGGGCAACCATTTTTTAACGAAACATTCCAGGAAAGGAGGACATTCCATGACTGACGAAAGCAAATGCCCGGTGACGGGCAGGATGAAAAAGCCCATTTCCGGCGGCGGCAAATCGAACCGGGACTGGTGGCCGAATCAATTGAACCTCAGGATTCTTCATCAGCATACCCATAAAAGCAATCCCATGGACGAAGGATTTGACTACGCCAGGGAATTCAAAAAACTCGATCTCGCGGCCGTGAAGAAAGACCTCTATGCGTTCATGACCGACTCTCAGGACTGGTGGCCGGCCGACTGGGGCCACTACGGCGGGCTCTTTATCCGCATGGCCTGGCACAGCGCCGGCACCTACCGGATGGGCGACGGCCGCGGCGGCGCCGGCTCCGGCTCCCAGCGTCTGGCGCCGCTGAACTCCTGGCCCGACAATGTGAACCTCGACAAGGCGCGCAGGCTTTTGTGGCCGATCAAGCAGAAGTACGGCAGGAAAATCTCCTGGGCCGACCTCATGATTCTGGCCGGCAACTGCGCCCTGGAATCGATGGGATTTAAAACCTTCGGCTTTGCCGGCGGACGGGTGGACGTCTGGGAGCCGGAAGAAGACATCTACTGGGGCAGCGAAGAGGAATGGCTGGCCACGAGCGACAAACCCAAAAGCCGCTATTCGGGCGACCGCGATCTTGAAAATCCCCTCGCAGCCGTGCAGATGGGACTGATTTACGTAAATCCTGAAGGCCCGGACGGCAATCCCGATCCGGTCGCCTCCGGCCGCGACGTGCGCGAAACCTTCGCGCGCATGGCCATGAACGACGAAGAAACCGTCGCGCTGGTCGCCGGCGGCCATACCTTCGGCAAGTGCCACGGCGCCGGTCCCGCAACCCATGTGGGACCGGAACCGGAAGCAGCCCCCATCGAACAGCAGGGCCTCGGCTGGAAAAGCAGCTATAAAAGCGGCAAGGGTGGAGATGCCATCGGGAGCGGCCTCGAAGGCGCCTGGAAACCGAATCCGACAACCTGGGACATGGGCTATTTGAAAGTGCTTTTCAAATACGAGTGGGAACTGGTTAAAAGTCCGGCGGGCGCCAACCAGTGGCTGGCCAAGGACGTCGCAGACGAAGACATGGTTGTTGACGCGCACGATCCGTCGAAAAAGCGCCGCCCGATGATGACCACGGCGGACCTCTCGCTGCGCTTCGACCCGATTTACGAGCCGATCGCCAGGCGCTATCTGGCCAACCCCAGGGAATTTGCCGATGCCTTCGCCCGCGCCTGGTTCAAGCTGACGCACCGCGACATGGGCCCGCGTTCCCGTTATCTCGGCCCGGAAGTTCCGAAAGAAGTGCTGATCTGGCAGGATCCCATTCCCGCCGTCAATCACCAGCTGATCAGCAAGTCGGACGCCGCATCGCTCAAGAGCAAAATCCTGGCTTCGGGGCTGTCCGTTTCGGAACTGGTATCGACCGCCTGGGCGTCCGCTTCCACGTTCCGCGGTTCCGACAAGCGCGGCGGCGCCAACGGCGCCCGCATCCGCCTTGCGCCGCAGAAGGATTGGGAAGTAAATGAACCGGAGCGTCTGGCCAAAGTGCTCAAAACGCTCGAGCGGATCCAGAAAGCGTTCAACAAAGAACAATCCGGAGACAAGAAGGTGTCGCTGGCCGACCTGATCGTTCTGGGCGGCTCTGCGGGCATTGAGCAGGCGGCGAAAAATGCCGGTTGCAAAATTACGGTTCCCTTCACGCCGGGCCGTATGGACGCCTCACTGAAACAGACGGACGCGGCATCGTTCGGCGTGCTCGAACCGAAAGCCGACGGCTTCCGCAATTACGCGAAGGCCAGATACGCCGTATTGCCGGAGGAGCTGCTGGTGGACAAGGCGCAGCTGCTCACGCTTACCGCGCCGGAGATGACCGTGCTCATCGGCGGCCTGCGCGTTTTGGGCGCCAACTTCGGCGGCTCTCCGCACGGCGTTTTCACCTTGCGCCCGGAGGCGCTCACCAACGACTTCTTCGTCAACCTGCTCGACATGGGCACCGAGTGGAAACCGTCGCCGCAAGACCCGGACGTGTATGAAGGGCGGGACCGCAAGACCGGCGAACTCAAATGGACCGGCACCCGCGTCGATCTGATTTTCGGATCGAACGCACAGCTGCGGGCCGTGGCGGAAGTTTACGCCTGTGCGGATTCCCCGGAGAAGTTCCTGGGCGACTTTGTGGCGGCCTGGAACAAGGTCATGAATCTGGATCGCTTCGATCTCGCGTCATAGGAGCTTGCAATTTCCTGTAGCGCGTCACCACTTAGATTCCTCCCCCGCGATACCCTGAAGGGCACACGTGGGGGAGGTCAGGCGGGGATGACAAAGCTACGCCAATCAAATAAATACTTTTTAAAAGGAGGAGATCAAAATGTCGAAAACAGAAGAAGCATTGCAGGAAGCTTTTGCCGGAGAATCACAGGCCAACCGCAAATATCTGGCTTTTGCAGCCAAGGCCGACCAGGAGGGATTTGCCCAGGCGGCAAAACTGTTTCGGGCGGCCGCGGAAGCGGAGACTGTCCATGCCCACGCCCACTTAAAGGCGATGAAAGGCATCCGTTCCACAAAGGAAAACCTTCAGGAAGCGGTCGCCGGAGAAACGCACGAATTCAAAAGCATGTATCCGGCCATGATTGAAGCGGCCAAAGCCGAAGGCCATAAAGAAGCGGAAAGATCATTTATTTTCGCCAACGAGGTGGAAAAAATTCACGCCGGACTCTATCAGCAGATGCTGGACAATCTCGACGGTGCAAAAGAAGCATACAGCTATTATGTCTGTCCGGTCTGCGGCTATACCGTGGAAAAAGAAGCGCCGGAAACCTGCCCCATTTGTGGCGCCAAGGGAAAGATGTTTAAAAAAGTGGATTAATCAAACTGAAACACAGGGAGGTTTACTATGGCAAAAAGAAACGACGTCTTTAAATGTGATGTATGCGGTCATATCATCGAAGTATTGCACGAAGGCAAAGGCGAACTGGTGTGCTGCAATGAGCCCATGAAAAAGCTCACGGAAAACACAACCGACGCGGCGAAGGAAAAGCACGTCCCGGTAATTGAGAAGGTGGCCGGCGGCGTCAAGGTGACCGTGGGCAGCGTGGCGCATCCGATGGAAGAAAAGCATTACATCGAATGGATTGAAATTATCGCGGACGGCAAAACCTATCGCCAGTATTTGGCGCCGGGGCAAGCCCCCGAAGCGGTTTTCCCCATCGAAGCGGCCAGTATCACGGCGCGGGAATACTGCAACCTGCACGGCCTGTGGAAAGCGTAGGCAAAGACAAAACCTTTATTTGCAAAGGAGCATCCATGGTCAAGTTATACCGATGCATCATCTGCGGCGACGCATATATCGGCGCCAGTCCTCCGGCGAACTGCCCTTTCTGCGGCGCGCACGGAGAGTATATTGTGGAGGCAAAAGAGGCGGTCGTAACTTTTGACGTTCCTCTCGGCACAAAGGATCGGGCCAATGCCGAGCACGCGCTTGCGGTGGAAATCAGCAATGCCGCCTTTTACATGTGCGCCGCCGGTCAAACCGATGATCCCGAGGGAAAGATCCTGTTTAAGGCTTTGGGGAAAATCGAGGCGGAACACGCCTCCATCTGGAGAAAAATCCTCAAACTGGGAAGCGTTCCTCCGGGAAAAGAGACTTGCCATATTCCGAATGTCGAGAATCTGCAGGAATCCCACGCGCGGGAAACGCGGGCCATCGGCTTTTACCGGAAGGCTGCCTCCGAGTCGGATCATCCAAGGCTGAAAACGATCTTTGAAGCGCTGGTGGCCATCGAGACGGACCACCTGCACCTTTCGGAGGAAAGACTGAAGTAAATCAAATCCGATGGCCACCGGGAACGGTCTTCCCCCCGGTGGCCATCGGCCAGTCTTTCGTTTTAAGGATTAGATATTTAAAACACGTATTGCATTCCCTCCTGAAGAAGTGCGGATTTAAAACTTGTAAAACAGGCCGGAAAGTGCGCACGACGTCGCTGCCGATCCCAAAAAGAATGATTGACATCAGAAGGCAACTTGCATATATTCAGCGCAACATTCAGTTCGGTTCTTATCAATACTCTGTTTCATCATGAAACTGCACGTTGACTGATCAGCGCGAGACAATAAGAACGATGTAGCTTATTCCACTCTGCATAAGAGTGTCTACATAGAGGAGCTACGGGTAGGCAAAGGTAGCCATAACCCTATCTGTGCAAAAGAGTGCTGTTCACTCTTTTCAACACAAGGAGGTCATTATGACAAGAATAAACCTATTAGTAGCAAAAGTTGTGCTTTTAGGCGTGTGTATCCTGTGTGTTTTCCCGGGGACTTTACGGGCCGAAGAAACAACGGTATCGGTGACGGCATACACACTGACGGAGTGTTACCACAATAAGGGCAAGACCGCTTCCGGAGAGATGGTAAGACCCGGAATCGTAGCTGTATCAAGAGACCTGGAAAGAAAGGGGTTTAAACTGGGAACCCGAATCGCCATCAGCGGCATGGGAACTTTTATCGTCAAAGATCGAACCAGCCCCAAGAATCGTGGCAACATCGACATCTATATGCTCTCGCACGAGCAGGCAATGAAGTTTGGAAGGCAGAAATTTGTTTTAGTTGAAAATCCGGATGGGTTAAAGTCATTAACCGGTAAAGGAAAGTATGTCTGTGTTCTAGACTCGTCGCGTTAATCCAAAGAAAAATGCCATTCAGTGGGTATAGGCTCCTCGCCGCTGGATGGCATTTTTTGCGGGCGTGAGAGACGCTTCCGAAATACCGCGCATCGATTTCTTCCGGGAGCGGACAGTCGTCATCCGATTCTTTCCTGACACGCTGTTCTGTTCGTCCGTTTCGGTCCGGTTTTTTATTCACCGCACCGCCAATGTTACAAAATTGTTCTTTTCGCCAACCACGCCGATCTCCCAATAAATAATGATATCAATGGACAAGATAAATACTGTGCTCTGGCATTGTTTTTGTAACAAAAAGTTCTGGAGGAAAAGAAGTATGAAAGTCATTGTCGCGGTGGTTCCGTCCGATAAACTTAACGACGTGAAGAACGCCTTATTGGAAGTCAAAGTCGGCAAAATAACCGTCACCCATGTCATTGGCTGCGGGGCTCAGGCCGGCAAAATCGAAGATGACCAGGGAAATCCGACCGGAGGCGAGCTCATGGGAAGGGTTCGATTTGAAATTGCCGTCAACGACGACTACGTGAAGCCCACCGTGGAGGCGATCATCAAGGGCGCGCGCACCGGCCATATCGGCGACGGCAAAATTTTTATTGTTCCTCTGGAAGAGTGCATCCGCATTCGCACGGGCGAATCCGGCCGGATGGCCATCGGATAATCCGGCCCGGAAAGGAAGCGACCCGATGAACGCCCATTATTTCCAGCACGTTCCCTTTGAAGATCTGGGCAGCATCCGTTCGTGGCTTCTGGCGGCAGGCTATGCGATCACCCGCACGCCTTTCTTTGAATCGGCAACCCTGCCCCGGCCCGATCAAATTGATCTGTTGGTTGTCCTGGGCGGTCCGATGAGCGTCAACGACGAAGGCCGGTATCCCTGGCTGGCGGTTGAAAAAAAATTTATCCGGGACCTCATCACTTCCGGAAAGCCGGTTCTGGGAATTTGCCTGGGCGCCCAGCTCATCGCCTGCGCGCTGGGCGCAAAGGTTTATCCCAACGCCGTAAAGGAGATCGGCTGGTTTCCCGTTTACGGCGTGGACTCCGGCGACGCGTCCGTCTTTTCCTTTCCGCAATCGCTTCAGGTATTCCACTGGCACGGAGAAACGTTCGACCTGCCGCCGCAGGCAATCCGTATCGCGAAAAGCGACCACTGCGAAAACCAGGCGTTTCAGTGGGGCCGGTCGGTTATCGGCTTGCAGTTTCACCTGGAAACGACGCCCGACGCCGCGCGGGACATTGTCGCGCACTGCCGGGAAGAGCTGATTTCAGCGCCCTCAGTCCAAAACGAAAGAGAAATTCTGTCCGCCGGGCGCAAGCAATATCAGGCCATTCATGATTGGATGGGAAACATCCTTTCTTACCTCGTCTAACATCGGGCCATCACTTCTTCTTGCGCTCGTCGATGTCTCCCGGATAATTCATGGCCTCCGTGCCGCGTTCGCGCGTCCGGATGCGGATGACATCCTCCACGGGCGTTACAAAAATGATGCCGTCGCCCGGCTCGCCCGTATAGGCGGATTGAAGAATCGCCTCAATGGCGGCTTCAAGGTTGCGTTCGTTCAAAACAATGTTGATCTGAATTTTGGGCAGGAGATTGACCTGATAGGTTCCGGCCCGCCCGACCAGTTGAACGCCTCCCTGCCGGCCGTGCCCCCGGACTTCAAACAGACTGAGCCCCACAATGCCTATCGCACTGAGGCCGTCCATAACGTCGTTCACTTTATCTTCGCGGATAATCGCTTCGATTTTTTTCAGCATCGTCATTTCTCCGATCTCTGATGATGAATTTTTACAATTTCTTAAAATCCTGCGGTTCAGGAGTATGATCTCTCTCCGTGCGAGCTGATGTCCAGCCCCACTTCTTCTTCAATCGGGCTCACGCGCAGTCCGATGCTCATATCGAGCGCTTTGGCCAGGACATAGGTCATGCCGAAGGCAAAAACAATCGTGACGATGACGGCGATCAGTTGAACGGCAAACTGGGAGGGATTGCCGAAAAACAATCCGTTGGACGCATCGGCGTTGACGGCCACGGTCGCGAACAACCCCGTGGCCAGGGTCCCCCAGGTGCTGGCCATTCCGTGACACGCCCAGACATCCAGCGATTCATCAAGCTTTCTGCGCTCCCGGAAGCGTATCGCATAGTAGGCCAGCGGGGCCGCGACGGCGCCGATCACCATGGCCGCCCAGGGGGTGACATAACCGCACGCCGGCGTCACCGCCGCCAGACCGACCACCATGCCGGTGGCAATTCCCAGCGTGCTGGGCCGGCCGTCGAGCCAGGAAAGCAGCATCCAGACAAGGCCCGCAGTGGCCGCCGAGGTGTTGGTGGTCACCAGAGCGTTTACCGCCACGCCGTTAGCGCCCAGGGCGCTGCCGGCGTTGAAGCCGAACCAGCCGACCCACAGCAATCCGGTTCCCAAAACAGTCAGCGGAATATTGTTGGGCTCAATCGGGAAACTGCCGTATCCCTTGCGCGGACCGATGACCAGCGCAAAGGCCAGAGCGGAAAAGCCGGCGGCGATGTGGACGACCGTGCCCCCCGCGAAATCCAGCACACCCATTTCCTTGAGCCAGCCGCTCTGCCCCCAGACCCAGTGGCAAAGCGGATCATAAACCAGCGTCGCCCAGAGCAGACTGAAAAGCAGGAAACTCTTGAACTTCACCCTCTCCACAAAAGCGCCTGTAATCAGAGCGGGTGTAATGACGGCAAACATCATCTGGAAGGCGGCAAAAAGCTGGTGCGGAATATTTTTCGCGTAAACCGCGTTGGGCTGGGCGCCGACTCCGGCAAAACCCAGAAAATCCAATCCGCCGATCAATCCGCCGATGTCCGGACCGAAAGCCAGAGAGTAGCCGTAGAGCACCCACTGCACGCCGATGACCGACATGAAGATATAGCTCATCGTCAGCGTCGAAAGCACATTTTTTCGTCTCACCATTCCGCCGTAGAAAAAAGCCAAAGCCGGTGTCATCAAAAGCACCAAAGAACAACAGACCAAGATCCAGGCGGTGTCACCTGTGCTGATTTGCGCGTTCATGAATGAATACTCCTTGTCGTTTATAATTGCGCGACAAAGGAGCAATTATCCTGCCATTATTTATTTCTTATTAAACACGGGATGTTATGGAATCAGATGTCAGGCGCCGGTAAGCATATTTGTTCCATTGCGCGCGATCGACAACAAAATTGTTCTGTCTTGAATTGTATCTCTGCGGGTTTTCAAACGTTATTGGGTTGGCGATCTTTGATGTTCCTTAAGACTGAATTGCAGATTCTCCTCCCGGCCAAATCGCTGTCCTCCGACATCCGTTCATCACTTTCCGGCACCTATCCATCATGACATATTTTTGCTCTATTCCTTTGATTTCACATCGTTTCCTTTTGCGAAATGATGGTTGAAAAAAACATCGTTCTAACTTAACATAAAACATCGTGACTTAAGGGCCTGTCGATTGCGTCCGATAATTTGTTTGTGAGGTCCGTTAGACTCTTTGTATTTTGCCGCCAGGCTGGAACATCAATGACAATCCAGGGGAGAGAGAATGAACGTTGAGCAGAGGCTATGGACCAGAGAAAACGGATGGTCTTTTCAGCATGGACCGGCCAGCGGAAAGGACGCACAGCTTGTGCTTGTCTTTGCCACAACGGAGGCTCTGAAGGAACCAACTTTTTTCAAAGAAATTCAAAAAAGATATCCCGGCGCGCATCTTTTCGGATGTTCAACCTCCGGGGAGATATGCGGTCCTCGTGTTTATGACGACACCGTCGTAGCCACGGCCATTCACTTTGAAAACACGGAAATCGCCGGAGCGCAGATTCATCTGAATGGCAATCCGGACAGTTTCGAGGCGGGCAGAAGACTTGCAAAATCCATCAGGAAAGACGGGCTTCGCCATGTTTTTGTCTTGTCCGACGGCCTTAATGTCAACGGCAGCGCACTGGTGAATGGTCTGACGGATGAATTTCCGACGGGCGTCACCATTACCGGCGGTCTTGCGGGCAACGGCGACCGTTTCGAAGAAACCTATGTTTTCTGGGACGATCCGCCTTCCCGAAATACGCTGGCCATTCTCGGACTATATGGAAAGTCCCTGGAGGTGGGCTATGGATCGATGGGCGGATGGGACCCGTTCGGCCCGGAGCGGGTGATCACAAAGTCGACAGGCAATCTGCTTTATGAATTGGACGGAAAGTCCGCGCTGGATATTTACCGGACATATCTGGGAGAGCACGCGCAGGGATTGCCCGCCACGGGCCTTCTATTTCCTTTGAGCATCCGGACCAAAAGCGGTGAAGCAGGAATCGTGAGGACCATCCTTGCGGTCAATGAAGAAGAAAAAAGTATGACCTTTGCGGGAGACATCCCCCAAGGGGCCTATGCCCGTTTTATGAAGGCCAATCTGGAAAGGCTTATCGACGGAGCCTGCGGGGCGGCGGACCGCAGTCGCGAAGGTTTGGAGACGAATTCACCGGAACTGGCGATTCTGATCAGCTGTGTGGGCCGGAAACTCGTGCTCAAGCAAAGGACGGAAGAAGAAGTAGAAGCGGTTTGCGACGCGTTAGGCGGCAAACCCAAAATTACCGGATTTTATTCTTACGGAGAGATATCCCCCTTTACGGCGGGAGCGCCCTGCGCCCTTCATAACCAGACCATGACCGTCACCACATTTTGCGAGAGATAAACAGCACCATGCAGATGAAAAACATGCATCGTCTTCTGAAGCGCCAGATCAAGAGGTTTTTCGGTGAATCGTTTCGCGTTCCTGAGGAATGGACAGGTTTTATCGATCTGGTCAACAGGGCCTACCATGAATCCGACATGGACCGGGGCATGCTGGAGCGTTCTCTCGAATTGAGCTCGCAGGAACTTCTGCAGGCCAACTCGGAAATGCGGGCGATCTTCGAAGCGGTTCCCGATCTTTTTTTCCGCGTGGATGCTTCCGGGAAAATACTCGATTGTAAAGCGGGCAGCCATACGCCCGACCTTTTCATCTCCCGTTCGACCATGATCGGCAGGAGGATCGACGATATTCCGGTGGACTCCGTCGCCCGGTTATTTCGCCGTACGATCAAGGATATCCGAAAAACAAAAAAACCGGTCAGCATCGAGTATTCTCTGAAGCGCGGCGGATTGGAATATTTTTATGAAGCCAGATGGATTCCCGTCGAGGAAGACCAGACGGTCATTGTAATCCGCAACATTACGGACCGTAAAGACGCGGTTGCCACCCTGAAAAGAAGCGAAGAGTATTACCGGGAACTGACTGAGCACTCATCAGACATTCTTTACATTGTCGATCAGCAGGGATTCATTCGCTATGCCAGTCCTTCGGTGGAGCGCTTCACCGGCTACCCACCTGAGGATCTGGTCGGCAAAAGCGCTTTGTTTTTAATTGCGCCCGAAGATCATGCCCGAGCGATCGATGATTTCCGGCGGGCGCTGAAGATAACGGACGCCCCTGTTCCGAACACTTTCCGGATTCGCCATAAAAACGGCTCCGAGATCATTATGGAGGGAGTCGGCAAGAATCTTTTACATCATCCGGTCATCGCGGGTTTCGTAATGAATGTCCGCGATGTCACCGAGCGCAGGCGGGCTGAAGAAGCCTTGAGGGAAAGCGAAAATAAATACAGGCTGCTCACCGAAAAGATGACGGACATCGTCTGGATCTCAGACATGAACCTGAAGACTGTTTACGTTACTCCGTCGGTTTACACTGTGCTGGGATTCACCCAGGAGGAGCGGATGCTCCAGACGATCGACCGGCAATTTACGCCGGAATCGTTATCCGCCGGAATGGAAGCCCTGGCAAGAGAACTGGAGCTCGAAAAACAGGGAAATGCCGATCCGCACAGAACAGCCACGCTGGTGCTGGAATATTATCACAAAGACGGGTCCACGCGCTGGCTGGAAACCGTCATGAGCGGACTGCGCAACGAAGAGGGGAAATTGATCGGCCTGCACGGCGTGTCGCGGGACGTTACCCAACAGAAGCAGTCACAGGAGGCTTTGCAGCGAAGCGAACAGAAATACAGGCAACTTGCCGAAACGGCGCACGATCTGATCATCACCGTGGATCTCGACTTTAAAATTACGTATGCCAACAAAGCCATCTTCCATTACACAGAAAATATCGATGTTGTCGGGAGAAGCCTGCTGGACTTTACACCCCCGCATCTTCATTCGGTTCAAAAAGCCATGATGCAGAAGCGGCGGGAAGGTTTCGACGAAATGCTGGCTTTTGAATGGGAGATTGTTCCCCCCCGGGGGTACGGCGTCGACATTTGACATCCGGGCTTCGTTGATCACAGAAGAGGACCGGCCGACCGGCGTTTTGTTTATTGCCCGGGATATCACCGAACGAAAGAAAGCGCAGAACGCCCTGCGGGCCAGCGAAGAGCGCTATCGGGCGATTTTTGAAAGCACTGCGACCGCTAATCTCATCGTTAACGAAGACACAACCATCGTCATGGCCAACAACAATTTTGTCAGACTGAGCGGATATACCAAAAAGGAGCTTGAAGGAAAACAGAGCTGGACGGTTTTCGTTCATCCCGAGAATCTGGAAAGGATGATGAGCTATCATCGAAAGCGCAGAATGTTTCCCGGATCGGCCCCCTCTTCCTATGAGTTCCGTTTCGTCAACCGTGTAGGCGACATCAAGGAACTTTTTATCAGCGTCGCCATGATTCCCGAAACCAGGGACAGCATCCTTTCACTGGTCGATTTGACGGAACGAAAGCAACTGGAAACACAGCTCCTGCAGGCGCAAAAGATGGAAGCGGTGGGCCGCCTGGCCGGCGGAGTGGCGCATGACTTCAACAACATGCTCAG
>DBPV01000070.1 GCA_002304995.1 Syntrophaceae bacterium UBA1411 | reverse complement strand
AAACTCAACGGCTTGAGCAGTCCCTTCCACAGGGTCACGGACAGCGGCACGCTCGGATCTTTGTGGATATCGGCATAGATTTCCGGTTTTTCCTTCAGCACGTACATGAAGTGCGTGCCTTTGACATACTTGTCGCCGTAAGTCGCTGCGCTTCCACCCAGCGCTTCCGCGCGCTTCGCGGCGGTCTTGAGCATTTTCTCTTTCGGCCCCCAGGACAAAGCGCCGGTCGGGCAGGCCTTCACACAGGCCGGGATCAGACCGCTTGTGATGCGGCTTTCGCACATGTCGCATTTGTAAACCTTGTCCGTCGCCGCATCCCAGCGCGGAATTTCAAACGGGCAGGCCGCCACGCACTCCTTGCAGCCGATGCACTTGTCGTGATCCAGACCCACGGTGCCCGTGGCCTTGTTGTAGTGCAGCGCGCCGCTGGGGCAGACCGTCACACAGGCCGCGTCCGTACAGTGCATGCACGCTTCCTTGCGGAAAAGCCACTTCACGTCGCCCTTGTCGTCCACGTAATCCTGGAAATGAATCAGCATGAACGTATTGGGATTCAGCGCCGGCGGGTTCTGGTAAGTGCCTTTGTTTTCCGTCTGCGAGGCTTTGAGCGCGTTCCACTGTTTGCAGGCGAGCTGACAGCCGCGGCAGGCGGTACATTTCGAATCGTCGTATAATTTAATCATCTCGGTCATCTTACTTCACCCCCTTCTTCACAACGTTCGCCATGAAAGCTTTGCTCTCCGGAATCATCGTGTTGGCATCGCCGATGGTCGGAACCAGCAGGTTGGCGGAATCGCCGTGCGTAAAGACCTCGGCTTTTTTGTCGCCGGGATTGTAGGTCCGGTCTTTCGTGGTGATCCAGCCAAAGTGCCAGGGGATACCGATTTCATGAATCATATTGCCGTCAATATTGAAAGGCTTGAAACGCGGTGTGACGATGGCGGTGCATTCCACCTCGCCGCGGGCCGAACTGACGATGCATTTGTCGCCGTTTTTGATGCCTTTCTCCTTGGCCAGATCCGTTCCGACTTCCACAAACATGCCGGGCTGCATTTCCGCCAGCCACGGACACCAGCGGGTGAGCACGCCCGTCTGCCAGTGTTCGCTCACGCGGTACGTGGAACAGATGAACGGGAAGCGCGGATCGCAGCTCGTGACGCCGGAGTAGACATCCAGATCCGATCCCACGCCTTTCTTATCGAAGCGCTTGATGGCCGGGTTGTTCTTCTGCGGTGAAAGCAGATTTTTCTCGATGGGGCATTCCAGCGGCTCGTAATGCTCGGGGAAGGGGCCGTCGGCCAGACCCGGACCATAAAGACTGGCCACGCCGTCCGGTTTCATGATGAAAGGCGGCCTTCCCTTGCCGGGATCGCCTGCTCCGTCCGGAACATCGCCCGTCCATTTTTCGCCGTTCCACTTGATCACCGCGCGGGACGGATCCCACGGATTGCCGTTGAGATCCACGGAGGCGCCGTTGTAAATGATGCGGCGGTTGACCGGCCACGACCAGGCCCAACCGGGGGTAAGCCCCAAGCCGGTGGGATCTGCCGTGTCGCGGCGCATGGGCAAAATACCTTTGTCGGGCGTCACGGAACCGCAGTAAACCCAGCAGCCCGACGACGTGGAACCGTCATCCTGCAGCCAGGCAAAGGTCGGCACCAGGTCGCCCTTCTTGAATTCCTTGAATTCGCCCTTTTTGGTCGGGTTTTCCACTTTCTTGTCCGCAAGGAAGAAGCCGTTGATTTCAGCGGCCACCTTGCGGGGATCGTAGTGGAAATGCTTGCCCGCCATTTTGCCGTAGGGCCAGGTCAGTTTGGTGAGGGCTTCCTTGTTCGGGCCGCCCTTCTTTTCGTAGAGCTCCTTTACTTTGAAGAAAATTTCACTCATGATGTCGCCGTCCGGCAGGGCTTCTTCCGGAGGGTTGACGGCCTTGTAGCGCCACTGCTGAAGCCGGCCTGAGTTCGCGATGCTGCCTTCCTTTTCAATGGAGGCGGCACAGGGGAGCATGAACACTTCCGTTTTGATCTTGGCCGGATCCATGCCGGGACCGCGCCAGAACGAACCGGTTTCGTTGTCGAACAGGTTGACATTGACCAGCCAGTCCACTTTCGTGAGCGCCTGGCGGACCTTGTTGGAGTGAGCCCCCGAGCAGGCGGGATTCATGCCCCAGGCGAAGAAGCCGGTAAATTTGCCCTTGTACATGTCGTCAAAAATCTGGAGCCAGGAATAGTTGGCCCCGTCGTCGAGCTTGGGCAAAGCGGCATAGGCCTCTTCGAGGCCCATGTTCATTCCGTACATGGACCGCAGGAAGCTTGCCGAATATTTCGGAAAATTCTTCCACCAGTTGAGGGAATTCTTTTCCTTGGTTTTGGGTGTCCGCTTTTCGTTGTACGCTTTCAGCGTCGGAAGCGATGCCGTCGGCGTTCCCAGATAGCCGGGCCAGATGTGGAATAACAGGCCGTGGTCGGTGGAGCCCTGAACGTTGGATTCGCCGCGCATGGCTGCGACGCCGCCGCCCGCGATGCCCATATTGCCCAGCAGAAGCTGGATGATGCACATGGTGCGGATGTTCTGCGTCCCGACGGTGTGCTGCGTCCAGCCCATCGCGTAGAGATCGACGCCGGCGCGGTCGGGCTTGCCGGTGGAGCCGTAGAGCTTGTACACTTCGAGAAGTTTATCGACCGGAGTGCCGCAGATCTTGCTGACGAGTTCCGGCGTGTAGCGGGAATAGTGTTTTTTCAAAAGCTGGAAGACACAGTTGGGATGCTTCATCGTCGGATCTTTGCGGATGACGCCCGCGCCGTCCGTCTGATAAGACCAGGTGTCTTTTTCATATTTCCCGTTGGTAAAGCCGGAGAACACGCCCTTGTTGTCGCCGGGCAGTTTCAACGCCGGATTGACCAGGAAAGTGGCGTTGGTGTAATGCCGGATGTACTCCTCGAAATACAGCTTGTTTTCGAGAATGTACCTGATCATGCCGCCCAGGAAAGCGATGTCCGTTCCCGAACGAAGCGGGGCGTACAAGTGCGCCTTGGAGGCGGACTGGGTAAAGCGCGGATCCACGCAGATGATTTTCGCATTCCGCGTGCTGACCGCTTCCTGTATCCATTTCCAGGAGACGGGGTGGTTGGAAGCGGGGTTGCTTCCCATGATTAAAATCACATCACTGTTTTTGAAATCGACCCAGTGATTGGTCATTGCGCCGCGTCCGAACGACTCTGCCAGAGCCGGTACCGTCGGGCTGTGTCAGATACGGGCCTGATGTTCAATGTAGACCAGGCCCAACCCCCTCAAGAATTTTTGATACGTGAAGCATTCTTCCAAGTCCATCGCCGCCGAACCGACCGAGGCAATGCCTTCCGTGCGGTTGACGAGCTCTCCCTTGGCGTTGGTTTTCTTAAAGCTCGCATCGCGGCTTTTTTTCACATTTTCCGCGATTTTTTCAAACGCCCACTCCCACTCGACTTCCTTCCATTCCGTAGCGAAGGGTGCGCGGTAAAGCGGTTTGCCCAGGCGATTCTCGTTGACGGCCATCTGGTAAATCGAACCGCCTTTGCTGCACAGCGATCCTTTGTTGATCGGGCTGTCCGGATCACCCTCCGTATTGACGACTTTGCCGTCGCGCACGGATACGATAATGCTGCATCCGACGGAGCAATAAGGACAAACGGTGGTGGTTTCTTTGGCGTACTTGATCTTCAGTTCCTTCGCGTGCGCGGCTGCAGGCTTCAGGCTGATGCCCAAACCGCTCACCGCTGCGACAGCGCCGGAAAGTTTCAAGAAACCTCTTCTGCTGACGTTCATGAATTCCTTCTCCTTTCCTCAGAATTGTTGCATATTCTTTTCACGCTCTAACCACCCAATAACCATGCACATTGCACCTTTCGGGGAAAAGCTGTCTGAAATGAACAATGTCTCGGACGAGCGCGACATTTACAGGAGCTTACGACTTTAACCGCGGGCTGTTATATCTTCAATACGCGGGGATGTCAACGGCAATTTATCAGTAAATTCATATAGATATGTCATTTATGACATAATACAAAAAGATAATGAGATCGGTGTAATGCGATTTTTCTGTGCGGGTGTTTTTTTGCCCTTGACTTCTGGTCACTGACCGCAAGTCTTAAAGCGGGACAAAAGCGGCAGGGAAAGACCGGCCCGGCTGATCAGCCCGGCGGCCGGACAGGAAGATTCACAAAGCGTAAGTGAGGCCGTAGCGCGGGCGTACCGCCGCCTTCGGAAATGATCTGCAAGACGCGGGCGGCATCGGCAACAAAAGCGCCGCCCAGATGCGTGACGGGCGTGCCGGAAAAAACGGCCGGCGCCAGCGGCGTGGAGGGCCCGATCAGCGCCGTGATGCGCGGAGCGCCCAGGAGGGCCGTGGTTTCTTCAAACGTTGCATTGAGGAGTGTGGTCGCGGTGACGATGGCGACGTCGCAGGTTGCCAGAGCGCGGCGCTTTTCTTCCTCGGAGAGCAAATCCATGCGCTCGGGATTCTTTTCGATGATGGTCAGCGAGGCGCCCGTGGCGCGGATGCGCTCGACCAGCGGGGCGAAAAGCCCGACCATCGCCACTTTGTCGCCCGGCTGCAAACCAAAGGTACTGGTGGCTTCCCGGTCTTCCGTCTGGTCGGGGGGAGGCCCGACAAGTGCATTGGCGGCCGCCAGACCGATCGCGCGGCGCAGCGGGTCGCGCCCGTAAACGAGATGGCCGAGCGCCTCTTCCGCCGGGGCGCCGGCGTAGGTTCCCGCTTCCTTCAAAACGGTGCAGCCCCTGGGCGATCCGTCCGGCAGCAGGGCGGCGATTCCCGCCGCGCCGTCGTCGAGTTGAATGCCGACATAGCTCAAGCCTACACGCAGATCGGCAATGCGCCGGAAAGCGGCGGTCGATGCGAGCCGTTCGTGAAGACGCTTCAGGAGTGTGTTTTTTTCGAGCATTGCTCCAACGCCATTCCGGTCAGGACCCCGTTTTCACAATCGCGACATTGGTGTAGGGCGTTTCGCCCTGGCAGCTCCGGCATTTTTCTCCGTCGCGCGTGGGATAAGCCTCGCCGCAGACCGGGCAGACGGCCACGGGGCCCATTTTTTTCCGGCGGATTTTTTCCGGATCGACCTGGAGATGCTGAATGCCGAGCAGGCCGTGCCCCGCCTCTTTGATCTGGGCCAGAAGGAGATCAGCATTCTGCTCGCTCTTCTTCTTTTTCTTGAGGTACCAGTCGTAAATCTCCGGCCAGGCTTTCAGTTTTTCCATATCCAGGTAAACCCGAACGCCGCGGCCGCTGTATTTTTCGTAGAGCGTCACGGCAAACTTGCCGAACGGAACGATGGAAAGCCAGCCGTTGCCGATGGTGCAGGGGGTCAGAATCTGCACGGCGTCCGGCAAACACACCGGCGTCTCGCAGACGGCATCGAAAAATTCTCCCTCCGGCAGATGCTTCATCGCCAGGTCGACCATAAAACCGCCGATAATCAAACCGGGGGCGAGATTGCCGTGAAAGGACTTCACCAAATGGAGGTACTCTTCATAGGAATAGGTACAGATGTTCATAGATTTTTACGGCTCCTTATTCTGTTGCAGGAAACAGTCGCGACGGTTCCCTGCGTGTCGGTTCCCCGTACACGGCGTTTAATAGACCAAGGCCAGCCTGGGTTCGCGCGCGCCCCGGGCCGTCATTCCCTCTTTGGGCTCGCGGGTGATCGTACGCTGCATCCAGCCCGGATCTTTTTTCCCGTCCACCACCGGCAGAATTTCGTCGGCCAGGAAAAGGGCCTCGTTGATATCGTGGGTTACGTAGATCACGGGACAGGCAAGCTTTCCCTTGAGACTTTTGAACTCTTCGCGCAAACCGCGGCGCGTCACGACATCCAGCGCGGAAAACGGCTCGTCGAGCAGGAGCAGCCGGGGATGCCGCGCGAGCGCCTGGCAGATGGCGCAGCGCTGGCGCTCGCCTCCGGACACCATGTGCGGCTTGCGTTTTTTCAGGTGGTCGATCTTGAAGAGGTCGAACAGGCCGTCCACCTCTTTTTTATCCACCGCGGCAAACGCGGCGTTGTCGAACAGATTCAGATGCGGGAAGAGACTGTAATCCTGAAAGACATAGCCCAGGCGCCGCTTCTGCGGTTTGACGTTGATCCCGCGGTCGGAGTCGAACCAGATCTCGTCGCCGAAAACCACTCGTCCTTCGTCGGGGCTTTGCAGCCCCGCAAGCATCCGGATGATCGTCGTCTTGCCTCCGCCGGAAGGGCCGATCATCACGGTCATCCGGCCCGGCAGGCAGGAAAGCGACACGTCCAGATCGAAATATTTGAGTCTCTTTTTCAGGGCGGCGAAAATCATCATGCGCGGGCTCCTTCGTTGAGTTTATTGATGAGCAGCAGAAAGACGTAGCTGATCGGTAAAAAGCTGAGCGCGATCATCCCCGCCGCGGTGTAATTCATCATCTCCACGGCTTCATAAATGGCGATCGAGGCGACTTTCGTTTCGCCGGGAATGCTGCCGCCGACCATCAACAAAACGCCGAAGGCGCCGATCGAGTGCAGAAAGACCAGGACGGCGGCCGCGGCGATGCCGGAAACCGAATTGGGAAGAACCACCCTGAGAAAAGCCGCCCGCCGGGACAATCCCAGAATGTATGCGTTTTCCAGGAGCCGGCGGTCGATCTTCGAGAAGGCCGCCTTCATGGGCTGAATGGCGAAGGGAAGCGAATAGATGATCGACGCGACGGTGATGCCCAGGAAAGTGAACAACAGCGAACCGCCGGTGGCGGCCTGCCAGAGCCCGCCGACCCAGCCCCGGGGTCCCATCAGAATGATCAGATAAAAACCGATCACCGTCGGCGGCAGGGCCATCGGCAGGTAGATGAGCGCTTCCACGAACGACTTTCCCGGAAAACGCGCAAACGCCAGCAGATAAGCGATGGGCGCGGCCAGAACCACCAGAACGACCGTGGTCACCACCGCCAGCTTCAGGGTTACATAAAGGGCCAGATAATCCATTTAACGGTACCCATACCTCTTTTTGATCTGTGCGGCCTGGTCGGACATCAGGTAGGCCGCAAAGAGTTCGGCGCAGATCTTGTTTTTTGTGCTCTTTAACATGCAGCCTGCCTGGACCACCTCCGGAGCCTCCGGAATCGCGTAATAGCAGCCTTTTTTCCCCTCGGCGCCGGCGGCTGCCGACAGAGCGCAGAACCCCGCGTCGACGGATTGTGTCGTTGCGTACTGGAAGGACTGCGCGACGGATTGCGCAACCACGAGCTTGCTTTGCAGCCCCTCCCACTGCCCTGTCTTTTTAAGCGCCGTCATGGCGGCTGTTCCGTAGGGCGCGGTGGCGGTGTTGGCAATCGCGAGCTTTTTGATCTTTTCATTTTTGAGAGCGTCCTGCCAGTTGGCGGCCTTGCAGAAATTTTTATCCGCCGACCAGAGGATGGCCTGGCCGCGCGCGTAAATAAAGGTCCCGTCCGTCGCCCCCTCCTTCTGCAGCAGATCGGGCCGCTGTTCATCCGCGGACAGAAAGACGTCGTAGGGCGCGCCGTTTTGAATCTGGCTGTAGAGATTGCCGGTGGAGGAAAAAGTTGCTTCAACTTTCACGCCGGTTTTGCTTTCAAAGTCCGCCGCGATTTCCTTGAAGGCGGAGATGAAATTGGCCGCGACGGCAACCGACAACTTTTCCTGCGCCGCCGCGCTTAAAGGCAAAAGGAACATCAACAGGATCAGCCACGGGAAGCTTTTCTTCATAAATCAGAAGTTCTCCTTTCATATGTGCTATTTATAGCATAGAAGCATCCAAAAAACATCCCGCAAAACTTCTGCGGGATGTTTGTCCCCCATCAGGTCAGCCTGTCAATCCGGACGGCACAGGCCTTGTATTCAGCCGTTTGCGTGATCGGGTCGTAAACGGGATTCGTGAGCCAGTTGGCGCAGGCTTCGCGGAAATGGAAGGCCATCCAGACCAGCCCTTCCGGAACCTGGTGCGTCACACGGGCCCTGACTTTTACTTTGCCCCGGCGGGATTTCACCAGGACCATTTCTCCGTCGGCAACGCCGAGCTTCCGGGCGTCCGCCGCGGAAATGTCGGCCGTCTCTTCGCCGAGCAGGTCGTTGATGCCCGGCGACCGCCCTGTCTGCGTTCTCGTGTGGTAATGATACAGACGTCGGCCTGTGGAGAGCACCAGCGGGTATTCCTCGTCGGGAACTTCCGCAGGCGGAATCCAGTCGATGGGCTTCAAAACACCCAGACCGCAGGTGAATTTCCCGTCTCTGTGGAGCGTCGGCGTCCCGCAATGCTCTTCATTGGGCGCCGGCCACTGGATGCCGTCGCCTTCCAGACGCCGGTATTTGATGCCGGCCATCGACGGGGCCAGAACGGAGACTTCGTTGTCCCAGATTTCCCGGGCGCTGCTGGATGTCCATGCATGCCCCATTCTTCTGGCGATCTCTTTGAAGATCCACCAGTTGGGTTTGGCCTGGCCCGGCGCGACGCTGGCGGTGCGCACCCGGTTCACGCGGCGTTCGGAACTGGTGAAGGTTCCGTCGTTTTCGCTCCAGGCCGCAGCGGGCAAAATCACATGCGCGAAACGCGTGGTTTCCGTCGGGAAGATATCCTGGCAGACCAGGAATTCAGCGGACTGCAAACAATGCTCGACATGGTGGATGTCGGGCTCCGTGTTGGCCAGGTTCTCTCCGAACACGTAGAAGGCCTTCACTTTCCCCTTGGTCAGATTTTCCATCATGGTCGGCATCATCATGCCCGGTTTGTCCGGCAGACTCGCAACGTTCCAGGCTTTCGCGAATTTCGCCCGCGCGTCGGCGTTGTCGACCCGCTGATAGCCGGGGAACACGTTGGGCAGCGCGCCCATATCGCAGGCGCCCTGCACGTTGTTCTGGCCGCGCAGCGGATTCACGCCGCCGCATTCAAAACCGACGTTGCCCAGAAGCATCTGGAGATTGGCGCAGCTCATGACGTTGTTCACGCCGCAGATATGCTCGGTGATGCCCAGCGTATACATGAGCATGGCCGGCTTCACGGACGCAAGCCGCCGCGCCAGGGCGCGGATCGTGTCGGCGGAAACGCCGGTGATTTCAGCGGCCCGCTCGGGCGGATACTCCAGAACTTTTTCCCTGAGCTCGCCAAAACCGACCGTACAGTTTTCCACGTAAGTTTTGTCGTAAAGGTTTTCCTCAATGAGAACGTTCATGACGCTGTTGATGAGCGCCACGTCGGAACCGACTTTGAGGGGCACGTGCATTTTGGCAAAATCGACCAGATCCGTCCGCCGGGGATCCACCACGATCAATTCCGCGCCGCCGATCGCCGCGTCCTTGACAAACGTCGCCGCCACCGGATGCGCTTCCGTCATGTTGGACCCGATCACCAGGATCATCTTCGCCTTCATGAAATCCGCGAAGGAATTCGTCATGGCGCCCGAACCGAAGGAGGTTGCGAGACCCGCAACCGTCGGGGCGTGTCAGGTCCGCGCGCAGTGATCGATGTTGTTGGTGCCGATCACCGCGCGGAAGAGTTTCTGCATCTGGTAGGAGTCTTCATTGATGCTGCGGGCGCAGCTGACGCCGGCAATGGCGTCCGGCCCGTCGCTTGCAATAATCTGCTTGAATTTTGAAGCCACCAGGTCCAGCGCCTCGTCCCACGAGGCTTCGCGGAACTCGCCGTTCTTCTGGCGGATGAGCGGCGTATTAAGCCGCTCATCCGAATAGATAAAGTCATAGGCAAAACGGCCTTTGACGCAGAGACGGCCCTGGTTCGGCTGGGCGCCTTCCACGGCCGTGACTTTGACGATCTTGCCGTCTTTCACATGCAGCAGCTGCTGGCAGCCGACGCCGCAGTAGGGACAGGTCGTGCGGATTTTCTGTGTTTCCCACGGCCGGCCCAGCCCCTTGGCTTTCTTTTCCGTGAGCGCGCCGACCGGGCAGACATCCACGCACTGCCCGCAGAAAACACATTCGCTTTCGTTGTAAGGGCTGTCGCCTCCGGTGACGATCTTGCTTTCCGCGCCGCGGTAGCCCTGGGAAATGGCCCGGTTGACCATCACTTCGTTGCAGGCCTGAACGCAGCGCCCGCACAGAATACAGCGGCTGAAATCGCGGACGATGAACGGATTCTGATCTTCCGTCGGATAAATATCCTTCTCGTCCTTTTCCCGAAACTGCAGCTTCGTGATTTTATAGAAGTACGACAGGTCCTGAAGTTTGCACTGACCGTTGGCTTCGCACATCAGGCAATTGTGCCTGCCGCTGGCCAGCAGAAATTCAACGTTCATTTTTCTGGCGCGATGAACGAGTTCGCTGTTCGTGGTTACTTCCATGCCCGCCGTCACCGGCGTCGAGCAGGCTGCCATTAACGATCTGGCCCCTTTGACTTCGACGCAGCAGATACGGCAGGCCCCGGTGGGCGCCGCTCCCTTCAGGTAGCAAAGCGTGGGAATTTCCACGCCGCCGTTGCGCGCCGCATCGAGGATCATCTGCCCCGGTGTAAAAGGCGTCTCTTTGCCGTTCAGAATAAATGTTTGACTCATGATTTTTTCTCCCCGAAATTCAAAATGTCACTTCTGATATATGCCGACAATGACACAAGCACCAGACGGTTCCTTACAAAACAATTTTTATCCTGTCAACGAACAAAATGACTGACGGTAAAAAAGCGTCGAAAACCGAAGACGGCCTTGATATTCCTTTATTTCAAAACATTCCAGGAACAGAGGGTCATGGGCGCGAATCCTTTGTCCTGCATGATCATATCCAGATGGACCAGACTGATCGCGGAAACATCCATATCGCGGGCTAAAACGTGTCCGACGCGGTAAAGCGTCACCAGATATTTTTTGCACTGATCGCAGATAAACGCCGATTCCTGGGTTTTGTTCTCGACATAAAAATACTCCATGCCGCTCTGGGCTTCTTTCTCGCAGTAGGGGCAGCTCACACGGGTATAGCGCCAGTCCTGGCCGCAGGCGCTGCAATGCAAAAACCGTTTGCCGCCCTGTTCCTCGATGAGAGCGACGGACGGAAATGCGCCGCAAATCGGGCAGTAGCCCTTTTCCCAGACACCGTCGTCCAGAGCCTTCGCCGCCTCTTTTGCCCTCGCCTCGAGAATCACGCGGGCCACCAGACTCATTAAAAAAGAAATATTGGAGGGCGACAACGCAAGATTTTTCTGCGCTGCGCCGCCCGTGCCGTCGGAAGCAGGCGCGGCGGATGAAAAAAAATCCGCCGGCCGGATCTTTCCCGCCGCAATCCATTCGCTCAAACGATTCATTTCGCCGGCCAGCGAAGGCAGGCCTTCCCCAATGGCGGCGGCCAGGGCCAGGGCAACCGCTTTCCAATCGTTCCCGGAGGGGAACAAATCGATCTGGCGGTTGACGGGAACGCCGGCTTTCAGCCTCTCCCGGTCGATTTGTGAAACGTCCAGAGGGGGCAGCGCAAGGCCCGCCGCCAACTCCCGCTCTCGGAGAATGATCGGGCCAAAGGCCCGGAGAAGATTTTCCGCATGGGGATTTTGCTCGATCGCGCGGTCGATGATCGCGGGAATGTCCGAGGCCGACTGAGAACTTAAAATCATGGAGCTCCCTTCCTGTGTATCATTCCGTTTCTAACCAGCAGAAAGCGGCGCGCACCGGAACATACGCGCCGCTTTTGCAGGGTGTTTCAACAAAAGTTTTTTTACGCGGAGTGTCCGTGGGCGT
>DBPV01000133.1 GCA_002304995.1 Syntrophaceae bacterium UBA1411 | reverse complement strand
CTGCTCAACGCGCCCCTGCCGGTGATCGTCTATGTCTACCCGTCGGGCGCGCGGGCCGCGTCGGCGGGGGTCATCATCGCCCAGGCCGCGCATATCGCCGCGATGGCGCCCGGCACCAACATCGGCGCCGCCCACCCTGTGGCGATCGGCATCGGCGGCGGGCAGATGGACAAAACCATGTCCCGCAAGATTGAAAACGACGCGGCGGCCTATGCGCGCAGCATCGCCAAGACGCGGGGGCGCAGCGAAGAATGGGTGGAAAAGGCGGTGCGCAAAAGCGAGTCCATTACGGCGGACGAAGCCCTGCGGCTCCATGTTATCGACATTGTGGCGCCCGACATCGACAAACTGCTTGCAGCCATCGATCAGAGGGAAGTGATCGTTGCCGGCAAGAAAAAGAAAATCGCCGGCGCCGGCGCCGTGACAAGCGCCAAAAAGATGGGCACGCGCCAGGGCATTCTGGCGGCGATTTCCAATCCCAACATCGCCTATCTGCTTTTGCTGATCGGCCTGGCGGGGCTGTATTTCGAATTTTCGACGCCCGGGGCGATTCTGCCCGGCGTCATCGGCGGCATCGCCCTGCTTCTGGCGTTTTTCGGCCTGGCCACCCTGCCGGTGAGCTACACGGGGGTTTTGCTGATTTTATTCAGTATCGTCTTGTTTATCGCGGAGATCAAAATTATGAGTCACGGGATGCTGACGGTGGGCGGGGTCATTTCCCTGGCCCTGGGATCCTTCATGCTGTTTGACACGCCGGAGCCGGCGCTGCGGATTTCGCTGCAGGTGCTGATTCCGGCCGTGCTGGCGGCTTCCTTATTTTTTATCGTCGTGATATGGCTGGCGGTCAAGGCGCAGATGAGGAAGCATTTTTCCGGAACCGAATCGATGGTCGAAGGCCACGGAGAGGCCAGAACGGACATCGACAAAGAGGGAAAGGTCTTCTACCAGGGGGAATACTGGACGGCCCTAAGCGACGCGTTCATTCCCCGGGGCGCGAAAGTCAGAATCAAAAAAGTAGACGGCCTGAAGCTGATTGTTGAAGAAATAAAAAACGAAAAATAAGATAGATCAAGGAGGAAAGACTATGCTGGGTTCATTACCGATACCCCTTTTGGTGGTCGTTGTTCTGGTCGTCATGTTTCTGGCGTCGGCCATTAAAATTCTGAACGAATACGAACGGGCGGTGATCTTCCGTCTGGGACGGATCCGCGACGTCAAGGGGCCCGGACTGATCATCATCATTCCCGGCATCGATAAAATCGTCCGGATCGACATGCGGACGATCACGATGGACGTTCCGCCGCAGGACGTTATCACCAAGGACAACGTTTCGATCAAGGTCAACGCCGTCGTATACTTCCGGGTGCTGGACGCGAACGCCGCCGTTGTCAATGTGGAAAATTTTCTCTTTGCCACGTCGCAGCTGGCGCAGACGACGCTGCGAAGCGTCTGCGGTCAGGTGGAACTCGATGAAATTCTTTCGGAGCGCGAAAAAATCAATCTGCAGCTGCAGGAAATTCTCGACCGCAGCACCGACCCCTGGGGCATCAAAATATCGCTCGTGGAAGTCAAGCACATTGATCTGCCGGAAGAGATGAAGCGCGCGATGGCCAAGCAGGCGGAAGCCGAGCGAGAACGACGGGCAAAGATCATCGCCGCGGAAGGTGAATTCCAGGCGGCGCAGAAGCTGATTGAAGCAGCCGCCCTGATGGAGACGCAGCCCATGTCGCTGCAGCTGCGCTATCTGCAGACCCTGAATCAGATTGCGGCGGAAAACAATTCCACCACGGTGTTTCCGATTCCGATCGATTTATTCAAGCCCTTCATGAAACTGGCGGAAAAGGCATAAGCAGCAGCTGTTGTGCCGATAAAATAATTTCAGCTAAGGAGAAGAATCCCATGCCAAACGAAAAGCGCAACGTGATCACCGGCGGACTGATTTTGATTACTCTGGGCGTGTTGATCTTCGTCAGCAAGACGACCAGCTACAGCTTCGGTCAGACCTGGCCGATTCTTTTGATCGTCATCGGCATCAGCACTTTGATTTATCGTTTCCGGGCCGTTGAAGGCTGGTTCATTGCCACGGTCGGCGTGATTTTCCTGGTCATCGAGTTTTACGGCTTTGACCTTTACAAATATTCACAGTACATTCTGCCGGTGGTTTTGGTGCTGCTGGGCCTTTATGTTCTGATCAAACGCCGCAAACACTAGCCGCGCTTCCCGATCATGGTGCGAAAACAGAAAAAGGCCCTGGTCATCAGCGATTTCGACGGCACGATTTGCACGGTGGATGTGGGCAACCGGGTTTTGAGCCACTTCACCGGAAAGCGGTGGAACGACATCGACCGCGAGACCATGCGCGGCCGCATCGGTTCGCTGGCGGCTTACCGCCTCATTGCGCCGATGGTGGAGGCCACGCCCGGACGTCTGGCCGACTTTGTGCTCAAGCAGGGCCGGATCGATCCCTACTTCGCGCGCTTTTACCGTCTGGCGAAGAAGAAAGGCGTGGATGTTAAAATCGTTTCCGACGGCCTGGACTTTTACATCCGCGCGATTCTGGAGAAACACCGCCTGGGGGAAATTGCATTTTTTTCCAACGCCGTCGTGTTCGGAGAGAACAACTCTCTGTCGTTTGATTTTCCCGAAGCCAACGCCCTGTGCGGACGCTGCGGAACCTGTAAAAACAA
Source organism: Syntrophaceae bacterium UBA1411 (assembly GCA_002304995.1). Classification (GTDB taxonomy): domain Bacteria; phylum Desulfobacterota; class Syntrophia; order Syntrophales; family Smithellaceae; genus UBA8904. The sequence continues at coordinate 7,595 of DBPV01000133.1, read as the reverse complement.
AATTTTAAACGACCACCGCCTGATGTACGAGCGCATCATCTACATCGGCGACGGTTATTCCGACATCTGCCCGTCGCGCGAGGCGGATCTGGTGTTTGCCAAGGACGTGCTTTTGGCCAGGTGCGAGGAAGAGGGAACAACGCCTTACCGCCCGTTCACGGATTTCCGGGCGATTGTCGAATACCTGAAGGAGACCTTCTGACGGCCGCAGACGGCCGGTGAGGAATGAGGATATGAGTATTTCGAAGAAAATCAAAGCGTCTCTTTCCGGGTCCTCCATGATCCGGAAAATGTTTGAGGAGGGGATCACCCTTAAAAAGAAACACGGCGATGACAAGGTCTATGACTTCAGCCTGGGCAATCCCAACGTCGATCATCCCGAAGCGTTTAAAAGGGAGCTGATCAAAGTCGCCGATCAGGAAATCAAACTCAAGCACGGTTATACGCCGAACGCGGGCTATCCGGAAACGCGCCTGGCGGTGGCCCGGAAAATCAGCCAGACGACCGGCTTGAAAATGACGGCCGATCACATCGTCATGTCCTGCGGCGCGGGCGGCGCGCTCAACGTCATTCTGAAAGCGCTGCTCGATCCGGGCGACGAAGTCATCATCCTCACGCCCTTTTTCGTGGAGTATCCGTTTTACATCGAAAATTACGACGGCGTTGTGAAATACGTTCCCACGCGGCCGGATTTTTCTCCGGACATCGCCGCCATCGGCCGGGCCATTACCCGGAAGACGAAGGCCGTCATCATCAATTCGCCCAACAATCCCACCGGCAAGGTGTACAGTCAAAAGAGCATCACGGATCTCGCGCGCCTGTTCAGAAAGAAGGGGCGGGAACGCAAAAGACCGATCTACCTCGTTGCAGACGAACCCTATTCGGAAATCGTTTTTGACGGCGTGAAGGTTCCCAGTATCCTGAAAGCTTACTCCAACAGCATCATCGCCTATTCCTACTCCAAGACGCTGTCGCTGCCCGGCGAACGAATCGGTTATATCGCCGTCCATCCGCGAATCCACGAAGCGGACGACCTGATGGCCGCCCTCATTCTGTGCACGCGGATTCTGGGATTTGTGAATGCGCCGGCTCTGATGCAGCGGATTGTGACCCATCTCCAGCACGTTACGGTCGACGTCAAAATCTATCAGAAAAAGCGGGATCTCCTCTGCCGGGGGCTGGCTGCGGCCGGCTATGAATTCGCCAAACCCCAGGGGGCTTTTTACCTGTTCGTGAAAAGTCCGATTCCGGACGATGCGGCCTTCGTTCACCGGCTCCTGCAGGAAAATATTCTGGTGGTGCCGGGCAGCGGATTCGGCTGCCCCGGTTATTTCCGCATCGCTTTTTGCGTGGAGGATTCAACCATCGCCAATGCTCTGGAGGGATTTGCCAGGGCGATTCAGGACTTCCGGCCCCAAAAGATCAGCCGTCCAGCGCGTCGCGGATCTTCTGGCAGAAATCCTTGAGCTTGAAGGGCTTTTTCAAAAAGATCTGCACGCCTTTTTTCATGATGGCCTCGACGGCGCCGTCGAGGCTGTAGCCTGAGCACAGCATCACTTTTGCGGACGGATTGATGGCGCGGATCAGATCAATCGCCTCGCCGCCGCCCATGCCGGGCATGACGATGTCCATGATGACCAGATCGATGCGGCTTTGGTGTTCCTGGTAAACCGAGACTGCTTCTTCACCGGTGGAGGCGATCAGCACCTCGTAGCCCAGAGACGTCAGCATGGACGCGGCCACTTCTGTGATAACCTTTTCATCATCGACGAGCAAAATGGTTTCCTGTCCCGTCGGGTTTTTCAGGACGGAAAGCGGCTGTTTTTTCTTGTGGGGCGTTTTGGAGGACGCGGGGAGGTAAACACAGTAGGTCGTGCCCCGGAAAACATCGCTTTCGATGGTGATCGTTCCTCCATGGCCTTGAATGACGCCGTGTGCGAAGGAAAGCGCCGGCTCCGCCTGCAGGCTGCCGCTTCCCGGTGCGGCGGCCGGGCCGAGCAGCCGTTTCCGGGTTAAATCGTCGATCCGCGTCCCGGGCAGAGCCAGAGAAACCCGGACGTAGGGGCCGGATTTGATGTCGTTCAGCGAGACCAGAGGTTTATCCAGCAGAAAGTTCTCGGTTTTGAGGGTGAGGACGCAATTGTCCTTCGCGAGAATGACGGCATTGGTCAGGATGTCCTGAAACGCCTGCTCCAGCCGCGAGACGTCCGACTCAACCGCCCAGATATGCGTGGCATACTGCTCTCTGAGGTCGATATCGCTGTGCGTCTGTCTGAATGAACCCGCCAGGTCCGCGAGAAAATCGTTGAGTGCGACGGCCTTGAAGTCAAACCGTTCTCCCCGCGAGCGCTGCAGCAGCTGTTCGATCAAATCGGAGCCGCTGTTGATCTGCGCTTCAACGGCCTGCAATTTAGCGTAGTGCGGATGCGAGGGATCCATATCCATCAGCATGAGCGACGTGTAGCCCTGGATGCCCGTCAGGATATTGTTGATTTCATGGGCCACGCCGCCGGCGATCAATCCGATCGCTTCGAGCTTTTGCGCGTGCTGAAGCTGTGCGGAAAGTTTTCTTTCCTGGGTGACGTCTTCGCAGATCAGGAGAATTTTGCCGTTGTCCGGCTCCATCGCGGTGAACTGGACGATCTTTTCCCCGCTGGCGCCGGCGGCAACCGTTGCCGTATAGGTTCTTTTGCCGTCCGTCTGCGTGTACGGAAGTTCGTAAAACAAAATGCCGCGTACCTGGCGGCGGTAGTCGCTTTGGGGGAAGGCCGCCGTCAGCCATCCGGAGAGGCTGGAAATTTTGCGGTGGTCGTAGCCGAAAATTTCGGCGAATTGGCGATTGTAATATTCGATATCGTGCTCGCCGCCCACGAGCAGCAAGCCGAAGGGAATCATCTCAATGATGCTTTCGAAGGAGTCTTTTTGATACTTTTTTAAATACCGTTCCATGGTATACTGGCCCCGACGATGAAATTCTCAATAAACTGCGCCTGTAAAGGATGAGAATGTCCGGCCTGGATATGCATTACGTTTAAAATACTCTAGTGAATCACTGCCGACAAGTCAAGCAAATTGTGACGGTGATCACGGTTTGCGGGTGTGTCCGGGAAAAAACCTAATAAAGGATCTTTTCAATGTCCCGGATCATCTGATCGAGCCGCTTGGGAGAAACAGGGTAGGGGGTTTTGAGCTCCTGCGCGAAGAGCGAAACCTTGTATTCCTCGATCATCCAGAAAAGCGCCTCGGTTTTGCTTCTTTTTTCTGCGGAGGCGTCGGCGGGCAGGCGCTGCAGAATATCCCGGTGGCGTCCGGCGTAGACGGCCGCGTCTTTTAATTTCAGCTCTGTGGCGGACAGATTCAGGCTGCCGCGTTCGGCGCGGATCGCGAGTCCTTTCAGATAGCGCGGCAGGTGGCTGAGGCGGTCGCGGTCGTAGCGCTCTGGAAACTGCGGGGGGACCAGTTCGTGCAGTTGGGCCGCCGTGCTTTTGAGAAACCGGACGACCGGCGCATTGCTTCTGTTTTTCTGCAAAAGCTTTTGCAGCGCGTCAAACGTCTGGGAAAAGCTTATAATCACCGGTGTGACCGCGGCAAGCATCTGCTGGCCGCAGGGCAGAATTTCGGACTGAACGGCTGCGGCATGATCCAGAAACGCTTTGCCGTCCCGCCAGGATTTTTCAAACAAATCCTTTTTTATCCGCGTCAGCACAGACTGCTCCAGCGCGCGGGGCGGACCGATGGTTGCCGCCTGCTCTTTGAGCTTTCCGGCAAGCGCGATGTTTTTTTTCAGCTGTTTGAGTTTGTCGGCGAAATGGATCTCGTAGAGAGCGGCGACGCCTTTGACGTGGCTTTCCCCTGCCTCGCGCCGGNNCCCGGAAGGTCGATCTCAGCGGGCAGAGCGCCGAACGTCCAGGCCGTCAGGTTTTCTTTTTCCCACTGGCCGCGGCAGGCATCGAGCGCCGACTGCTGCAGCGGTCCGGACAGTTCTTTTTGAAGCTCGCCGAGATTCCGGCCGGTTTTCACCTCGGCGCCTTTTTCATCGATGACCCGGAAGCGGATGTTCAGGTGGGACGGCAGTTTGTCGAACGCCCAGGAATCTGCCGGGAGCGTCAGCCCGTATTCCGACGAAAGAAAGCGGCTTAAAACCAGGGGCAGGGGATCCGGCGAGCTTTGCGCGGTCTTGCCGATTGCCGAGGCGATTTGTGCTGCGGGCGGCAGCTTCCGGCGGATGTCTTTGGGCAGTGTTTTGAGCAGGTGCAGCGCTTTTTCCTCCAGGAGACTGGGCAGGTGGCGCTCCACGTTTTCCGAAGCGGCCCGGTCCACGAGTCCCAGCGGAACGGACACCGTCACGCCGTCGGCGGCCTGGCCCGGCTCAAACCGATAGCGGCACGGCAAAACGGCGCTGCCGATGGCAATCTGGTCCGGGTACCGGGAAAGCATGTCGCGATCGGGATCAGCTGCCAGAAAGTCCTCTTCCCGGAAACGGAGAAAATCGTCGCTGCCCCGCTCCCGGATCAGGCGCTCCAGAGAGCGCAGGTCCGCGACCGCGGGCAGCCGTTCGTCGTAGAGTCGGGCGAGCGTCTCTTCATCGGCGACGATGCCGCGGCGGCGCAGCTTTTCCTCCATTGTCCGGACGCTTTCCCTGAGCGACAGATTGTGCGTCAGAAAAGGCGGTTTACGGCCGACGTCGCCCGGAACGAGCGCTTCGCGGATAAAGATTTGCCGGGCCTCTTCCGGGGAGATGCGTTCGTAAGCCACCGTCCGTCCCTCGACCAGCGTAAGCCCGAAGAGCGTCACTTTTTCCGAGGCGACCACCTGTCCACGGGTTTTTTCCCAGTGCGCCGCCGCATAGGTGTAGCGGCAGTGTTCCCGTCCCAGTTCCTCGAGCCATTCGCTGCGGATATTGGCTGCGTTGCGGGCGAAGAGACGGGACGTCTGGCTGATTTCCGAAGCCACGATCCACGGGCCGCCCCGGTTGAAAAGGCCGGAGCCCGGGTGGAGCATGACTTCCCGGCTTTTCGCGGCGGTGTAGAAATTTTTTTCCTTCTTCTGCGCGATGTTGGACAGGTAGCCGGCCAGGAGCGCGCGGGAGATCTTGTCGGCAACCGCCTGGTCGATATCAAACCGCGGCGGCTTGCGCCGCACGGGGGAGGGGCGGCTTCCCTGGGCGATATCCAGAATCTGGCGGTAAATGTCGCGCCACTCCATCATTCGCCGCCACGACAGGAAATGCTCGCGGCAGAATTTTCTCAGCTTTCCCTGCGACTGCATTTTTTCCAGCGTATCGGCATAGCGGTTCCAGATCTGGAGATAGGCGAGAAAATCCGACTCCGGATGCTTAAACTGCGCATGCGCGGCCGCGGCCCGGTCGATCTGATCGTAGGGTCGCTCGCGCGGATCCTGGATGCTCAGCGCCGCGGCAATGACGGCGATTTCACCCACGCAGCCTTCCTTTTGGGCTTCCAGGATGATGCGCGACACGCGGGGATCGAGCGGATACTGCGCCATGGTCCGGCCGACCGCGGTGAGGCGGGTGACCTCTCCGCCCGCTGCATCTTCGTCGCGCGTGATCGCGCCCAGGTCGCGCAGCGTTTCCAGGCCGTCGCGGATGGCTTTGGGCTGCGGGCGATCGATGAAGGGAAAATCCGTAACCGATCCCAGGTTGAGCGCCAGCATGCGCAGGATGACGCCCGCCAGATTGGATCGCAGAATTTCCGGCGTCGTGTACAGCGGACGGGCGGCGAAATCCTCCGGCGCGTAAAGCCGGATGCAGATGCCGTCCGCCACGCGGCCGCAACGGCCTTTTCTCTGATCGGCGCTGCTGCGGGAAACGGGCCTGACCGGCAGACCGGTGGTCTGGCTGCGGGGGTTGTATTCCAGAAGACGCGCCAGTCCCGCGTCGATGACGTATTTGATGCCGGGGATGGTGAGGGATGTCTCCGCGATGTTGGTCGCGACGATGATTTTCTGCCGGTCGGCGGGGGCGAACACCGACTGCTGGGCGTTTGCGGACAGGCGGGCATAGAGCGGCAGGACCAGCCCCGAACATCGTTTGGCCAGACGCGTGCACGCCTCCCGGATGTCCTGTTCGGTGGGCAGGAAAATCAGGATATCCTCCCGGCGCCCCTCCTGCTGAAGCTTTTCCACGGAGGCGACGGCTTCATCCACATAAGTGGTTTCGCCTTTTTCCTCCCGGACAGGGTCGATCGGCCGGTAGCGCACTTCAACCGGATACATGCGGCCGGACACCTCGATCACCGGCGCGCCGCCGAAAGCAGCGGCGAATTTTTCGGTGTCGATGGTGGCGGACGTGACGATGACCTTGAGATCGTTTCTTCTGGCCAGCAGGGTCCGCAGATAGCCCAGCAGGAAATCGATATTGAGGCTCCGTTCGTGGGCCTCGTCCACGATGAGGGTATCGTAGGCCAGAAGGTCGCGGTCCGAAACAGTTTCCGCCAGTAAAATGCCGTCGGTCATCACCTTGATGAGCGGTTCGGCCGATGATTTTTCATCAAAGCGGATTTTGTAAGCCACCGACCGGCCGCAGGATTCGCCCAATTCCTGGGCGATGCGCTGGGCGATGCTGACGGCGGCGATCCGCCGGGGCTGCGTAAGCCCGATGAGGCCGCGCCGGCCCTGGCCCGCGGCCAGGCACATTTTGGGGATCTGCGTGGTCTTGCCCGAGCCCGTTTCGCCCGTGATCACGACGGCCGGATGCCGGCGCACGGCGTCGATGATGGCGTCGCGCCGGGCGGTGATGGGCAGTTCGGACGGAAAGCTGAGCTCGGGGACGCCGGCGTCGCGCGCCAGCATGCGGCTGTGCGATAGTTCCCAGCGTCTCCGCAGCGCGGGCGGAAGATGCCGCGGCGCAAGGGGACGGCCCGCTTTTCCGGCGGACGGCCAGAGCGCATGCTGATCGGCGATCATAATGTCCCCGGANNGCTGAACTTTTTTTGTGCTTATTTCACACCCGGCTTGCCGCTGTCAATCCCGGAAATGGGCGCGGTAATTGACTTCAAAAATGTTCTTTTGTAGAATGCCTCATTTCATAAGGTGGGAGCTTGGGGAGTGCTGTCGGTCACTTTGCAGAAGAACAAAAAAACGTATCTGGACTATAATCAGTGGCGCAAACAGCAGTTCATCGATTATTCACCCCGGGATGCCGCGACGATTATGTATCTCGTGCCGTGGCTCCTCTGCGCCAACGACCCTTCCGTGCCGGGCTTTGTCCGGGAACTCGATAAACCGTTCAAGATTTTCAACATCGACAACAACCGGGACATTGTCGACCGGGAGCCTCAGTACAAAAAAATGTTCGGCGTGCATCAGGAGTCGTTTACCGTCCGCCATCTTCCCGGGGCATCCGACATCCAGGGAATGTACACCATCGGCTCCGTCGGCACGCTGGGCCAGACCCTCCACTCCGACTGCGACATCTGGATCTGCGTCGACCGCCGGCATTTCGACGACAGGCGTCTGCGCTCGTTAAACCAGAAACTGCACCGCATCAAGGGATGGCTCGACGACCGCGTCCGGATTCCCGTCTATTTTTTTCTCATGGACATCGAGGATATCCGGCGGTGCGACTTCGGCGCCGT
>DBPV01000045.1:377-17566 GCA_002304995.1 Syntrophaceae bacterium UBA1411 | reverse complement strand
ACAAATCAATTCAAATTCCGGTCCAGCATGGCTGCCAGCTGCTCTTTGGAAATCAGCCCGATCCGGGATTCCTTGACCTTGCCGTTTTTAATGACGAGCAGCGTCGGAATGCTGCGTACGCCGTACTGGGACGCAGTCGCCGGATTCTCATCCACATTGACTTTGACGACGGCGACTTTGCCTTGATACGCGGCCGCCACCTCTTCCAGCACCGGACCGATCGCCCGGCAGGGTCCGCACCACGGCGCCCAGAAATCCACCAGCACCGGCCCGGCTTCCTCTAAAACCGTCGCCGAAAAATTCCGATCATCCGCGTGTTTAGCAAATTCATTGGTACTCATCTCTTTCTCCTCCGATATTTTATTTGGTCTCTTTTATTGTTTATGGTAAAAATTTCCCGTCCACGATCACAGGAATACAGGATCCTTTCGTCCGCGTCATTGATCTGGATCAACGCCGGAGCTTATTTTATGGACATTGTACGACATCTTAAAACGTTTGATCTTTTTCAGGGAGTGTCGCCGGAAAACCTGCGTCTGCTGGCGGCGCAGGCGCTGTATCGAAAATATCCCGCCCAGGAAATCATCATCGGCGAGGCGGATCCGATCAAGTCATTCTACGTGGTGCTCACGGGAAGGCTGAAGCTTTACAAAAGCTCGCCGGAAGGCAAGGAGCAGACGATCCAGCTTTTGGGGCCGGGCGATCCCTTTGGATTGTGCACGGCGTTTGCCACCGACGCCTTTCCGGCCAGCGCCATGACCCTTGAGGAAAGCTCCGTCATTTTAATTCCCGGAGCGCTCATGGAAAGCACGGCTCTGAAAGAGCCCAAACTGCTGCTCAATATCATTCAAATCCTGTCCCGGCGCCTCAAGGATTCCATGACGCTCATCGAATCGCTGGCGCTCAAGGAAATTCCGGGAAGGCTCGCCTCGTTCCTGCTGCATTCGCTGGCGCAGTCGCACGGGGAGACCGACCGCCTGGAGCTGGCCATCACACAGCGCGAACTGGCCAAGATCCTCGGCGCCACGCCCGAAGCGCTTTCCCGGGCGCTGCGCAAACTGGCCGACGACGGCATTCTCCGGGCGTCAGGCCGCACACTCCGCATTCTCGACCGCGGCGCCCTTGGCGATCTCGCGGAAGGAAACGGATAACCGGAGGCGGAAAGATTGCCTTTTGCGCAACACACCTCGTTTGTGACCGGATTTTGGTTTGGCCGCCCGCGCCTGATAAATTTTGCCGCAGCATTCAGGCGGCTTACCGGAACAGGCCGGCGATTTCCCGCGCGTAGAGTCTGTTCACCTCGGCGCGCTTCAACTCCTGCTTGGCGGATAGCTCGCGCGGGGCCTCGAACGGCCGGGTGAGCAGCGCAAAGGCGCGAATGCGTTCATAGGATTGAAAGCCGTGGCGCGCATTCACCTGCCCGTCGATCGCCTCGCGGTACAGGTTCAGCACCGCTGCATTCCGGACGAGTTCTTCGATGCTGTCGTCCCGGATGGCGTTTTCCCGGGCATACTGCCTGACAAATGCAATGTTCGGAACGATCAGCGCGCCTAAGTGTTTTTGATCCTGGCCGACGACAACGGCGGTGTCGATGAGCGGCGAGTAAGCCAGATGCTTTTCGATGGGCGCCGGCTCGATGTTTTTGCCGCTCAGAAGAACGATCGTATCCTTTTTCCGCCCGACAATCGCCAGCGCTCCGTCGTGGGTCAGAACGCCCAGGTCGCCGGTATTGAGCCAGCCGTCGGGCGAAAGAACCTTGGCCGTCTCGACAGGGTCTTCATAATACCCTTTCATGATCTGGTCGCTGCGGGCGAAAATCAGCCCGACGGCGCCGGGCGGGCAGGACCGGCCCTCTTCATCGACCAGTTTGATTTCCATGCCGGGAAAAGCCGTGCCGACCGTGCCGGCTTCGAGATGCCGAAGGCTGCGCACGGCGACGACAGGCCCCGCCTCGGTGAGCCCGTAGCCTTCCATGAGCACGATTCCCGCGGAAGCGAAGAAAAGATCGATTTTGCGCTGCAGGCTGCCGCCGCCGGAGACGCCGGCTTTGAGACGGTTGCCGAACAGGGCTTTGATGGGCTGAAGGACCAACCTTGACCCGACGGCATTGAGCGGCATCAGCAAAAGCCGCGGCAGGCAGGAAACGATTTTATCGAAGGCGCGCGACCGCTTTGAAAAGCTCGGCGCAAGCCCCTTGTAGAGATTGTCCAGGACAACGTAAGCGCCGCCGACGGCGACGAAGAAACGGAAGAGCTTCTTCTTCACCCCGCCTGCGGCGTCGATTTTCTTCTGCACCGAGTTGTAAATCATTTCCCAGATGCGCGGCACGGCGGTCGTGTAATGCGGATTGATTTCGGTGAAATCCTTCATCATGCTCACGGCCTTCGAATACGCCAGGCCGACGCCGTTCCCGAGCGCGATGTACTGGACCGCCCGTTCGAAGGAATGCCACACGGGAAGCATGGTAAGCCACACGTCGCCGGGTTCGGTCATCATGCGCTCGCGGCCGCCCGAAACGTGCCGCAGATAATTTTCCTGGGTGAGCATGACACCCTTGGGACGTCCGGTCGTGCCGGAGGTAAACAGAATGGTCGCCAAATCCTCTTTCCGGCCCGCTGCGACGGCCGCCTCGACGGCGCCCGGATGCTCCGCGCGGTATTGCCGGCCTTTTTCGTTCACCTGGTCGAAGCTGAGAATTGCGATTCCCGCTGCATCGGGAACAGGCGCCGCCGGATCAATGATAATCAGCGCCGCCAGCTCGGGAAGCGCGTCTTTGGCGGCCACCAGACGGTTCAGTTCCTGCCCGCGTTCAACGATGACGAAACGGCATTTTGTCGTCCCGAAAATGATGCGGATTTCGGCGTCGGTGATGTCGCGGCCCCGCGGAACGTCGCAGGCGCCGCAGGCCTGAATGCCGATGTCGGCAACGCTCCACTCCCGGCGGTTGTCGGCCAAGAGGCCGACCGGCTCGCCCCGGCAAATCCCGAGGCTCAAAAGCCCCGCGCCGAAAGTCAGGGCGTCCTGGTAAAATTCGGCAAACGCGCGGGCGACGAAAGGTCCGGCGCCGGTTTTCCGGAAGTACTGGGCGTTGATCTGCGGATAGCGTTTTTGGACGTCGTCTAAAATCTGCGGTATGGTTTGCACGGGAATCCTTCCTGGGTCCGGCGGTCTGCGGAATATTTTTATCGCAAGATGAAAACTTTTTTTGCAAAACGTCCTATAGGGAAAACGCATCCGGATGTCAACGAAATCATGGTTTCCAGGAGGGAAAAACAAGGAAATTGCCACCCTCCCCCAAAAATATTTTCAGCATGAGATGAAAAAGCTCTGCCGGCTGATGGGGACTTTTGCTTTGCTGAAATGGATCAGCTTCAACCGCACGCTTTTCACCTGCTAACAAGCGAAATCAATGCGTTTGAAGTTTCTCGATTACCGATGAAAATCTGCGGTCGCTTCTTAGCATAGCGGTCGACATTTTCTGCGGCGTCTGCCCGGCCGGTACGGCGTCTCGGATGGACCCGATCAAGGCCTTACGGCCGCAGTTCTTTGACAGGCAGAAACATCCCAGACTCCAAACCATCAAAAGCGATACCTGATCGATATAAAAATGCTTGAAGAGATTGTCAAATTCTGTATATTCATAGCCCAGACCAAAAGCAACTTTGTTTGTAAAATCTTAACGCACACAACAATCATAACGAGGAGGAAGCCATGAACAAAAGACTGTTGATCATCGCCGTATTGCCCGCAATTGTAATCTCCCTGTTTATTTTTATCAAATATTCCACGGCAGGAGGTGTGATCGACCACACCGTCAGAGTAATAAACGATACAGACTATACAGCTAATATTACTCTTCAAACGTTTAACGGTGATACGCAATCAGCGACTGTAAATTCAAGGGCAGAATACAAATTCCACACCGGAAAAAAATGCCCTTCCTGTCTTTACGGGAGCGTCACAGAGTCTTATAGCTCAACAAAAAGAATTCTCTATCATTGTATAAAAAGTGGAGAGAGTGCCCTCTCCCCGACAGACTGCGCTCAGCTGCTCAGCGGCGATCTGAACTGCAAATCTTCCTCACACCGATTGCGGGCGTTTGACAACTATTCAAGTGGCCGTGGTTATCATTTCATAAAGGAATAGGCGTCCTGGCGCGGGAACCTTCTATGAACGATGTCACTTGATCATGGAAGGTTCCTGATAACAACCGATGAGTAAAGAACGGCAATTTCCCCCACAAAGGAATTTGTTCTTTCTATTCTCCACCTGATTGCCCAACAGGGAATTGACTTCCGCAGCCAGACCAGATGCCTTTATGGATGCAATGGCCGCAATATGGTGGAGCGGTGCGGTTTTCTGAACGGCGAGGATATCCTGGACGTACAGGGGCACTGAATCCGCTATCGCCGGAGGGAGCTTCGACTTCCTTCGGCCGTGCCCCCGCGTTGCCTGAAACAGCTCCACGCCAATCCCACAATGAACAGTAAGGTAAATCCATAGAGGAATACATCGCCCCAGCGTTCATACGGTGAGCGCCCCGGCGGGATGTAAAGCGTATGAACTGAAGCGGCCTTTTGAAAGAGCGGCGTCCGGGAGCCTGGAACCATGTCTCCGGTTGGTTCAACAAAAATCCCGACACCTGAGTTGGTGACCCGGACCAGGGGAATCCGGTATTCGACTGAACGAAAGAGTGCCAGCGACATATGGATCACCGATGCCGGGCTCTTCCCGAACCAGGCGTCATCCACCATGTTGACAAGGACATTGCCTCCGCGCTCAACAAAGCGGCGCGTATGGTCTGTAAAAATTGCCTCATAGCACAGAGAAGGAATAAGATGGATTCCTTCTTCAAGTTCATACACGACCTCTCCGTGATTGCCCGCGACAAAGGGCATGACGCCCGGAAAGATACGGCGAAGAAAAGGGAATTGCCCCTCCATGGGAATGTACTCGCCAAAGGGAACCAGAATCAGCTTGCGGTATTCCTTGCCTACCGCGCCGTGCCGGTCAACGAAAAACACGCTGTTGTAATAGGCTTCGTCCCTGTTCCCGACCATGGACATGCATGGGAGGAGAAATGCGTTGGCCGATTTTCTGGCCACGGGAGGCACATCCCGGGACGCCTCTTCCCGGCAGGAATATGAAGAGGGGATTTCGGGAAGGACCACCAGCCCGGCTCCGGCATGCCGCAGGGCCGCTTCCCGGCTGTAGGCCAGGGCGGTTTTCATGTCGTTATACCGATCCTCCGGAGGCACATCCCGGGAGCCCTGATTGACCGGCACGTTGGGCTGAACGAAGACGACGGAAATGTGCCTTCCGGATTGTTTTGTTTTCATCTCGCGATGCAGCGAATGGAGCCGGTAACCGCCGTATCCAACCAGGATAAGGAAAGCGAGGGCGACGCCAACCAGCGCCGGTGCAGGGGATCGGCGGGTACGCCAGGCCGTCAATGCATGGGCAATCTGGAAATTGACAAAATAGATAAAAAACAGCAGCAGAGGTGCTCCCCCCAGGTCAAGCACCTGAATAAAAAGGGGCCATGCATACAGGTTATGGGCTTCGCTGCCGGGGAAAACGTGGGGATACCACGTCCGGATGACCACCAGCGACACAGCGGCCCACGCGGCACCCTTGTGGCTTTCCATCAGGCGGAATTTTCCGGCAAGATAACCGAAAACGGCGTACGGCAGGGCGTGAAATGCGGCAAAAATCATTGTCCAGCCCCACGCCTGCCAGGCAGGAAGTCCGATCATCCCGATCAATTGGATCTTGATCCACCAGACGGCAAAGATCCAGAAAAAAAATCCATACGCAAAGCCACCTGCCAATCCCTCAAAGGGAGAGGCTCCGTACAGCGCAAGCCCCAGAGGGACCAGGCAAATCCATACCGCCAGCGGAAAGGAGAAAGCCTGCGAACTGAGCCAGTAGAGGAGTCCGGACAGCAGGGGAAACAAAATCACGCGCAAAACGACGTGTGTGGAGGCAATATTTTGCGATCTGGAATCTTCAGCGTTCATGTATTTCCCGGAATGAACTTTCTTTCAAATTGGTGTTGTTTTTCCATGCCGGAGCGGCTGTCTGGTCATAATGCCGGATTTCCGGAAGTTTGCAATATTTTTTATTTCGGGGGCAGGATTCTGCAAGACAAGATTGACCCGCCTTCCAGAAGCCGGCCCAGTTTTTGGGGAAGGCTGTATCCATTAACAGGAAGCACAAAAGAATCGGCTGAATGACAAAAAATGACTTGGGGAACGCGGAAAGGCAGGGATATCGGCCGATTGGCGCGAGCGCGCTCCGGAAATTTTGCGGCGGTCGGTTGCGCCGCCGGCGGCTCTGTTGGTTTTCCAATCTTCTTAGACATTTCCGGCGTTTTCGCCCCGGCGGCCGCTTCCTTCCTCGCCGGTTGCCGAGGATGGGCCTCATGGCTTGGCCTGAAATATTCCTTGACAAAAGAAAGCCCTCTCGAGTAACTATTACAACCAACGTCCGTTGTAAATATCTCGCTCCCTCCCCGCTGCCGGCCGTTGGGAGAAAACCAGGGAAGTCGGCAATAGCCGCCAGAAAGCGACAAATGGAATCGAGGCCGGAGTTTTCTCCGCGCCCCTTCCGGAAAAAGAGGCCCAGGACCCGGATCAGAAAATTGCAGAAGCGGATCGGAGAGCGCCACACGCCCGATAACGGCTTGCTTCGAACCTTCAGAAGCCGTCCGGCTGCTCGCAGGTCCGCTGGAGATAAGACGACCCAGAAACAATCGATCGCTGTCCCCCGCAGTTTCGGAACGCCACCCCGGAAAATATTTTTCATTCCGCTGTGCGCCGGATCCCGGTTAGCCGGCCCGGATATTCAGCAATGACGCCTAACGGGTAAACGAGAAACCCTTTAGACATTTTTTTACATCTGAATTGCAAAATAATCAGGTTTTAAAACCTGGTAAAAAATGAGTCAGGAGGATGTTTGAATGATGAGATGTTTGTTGAAGCGTTTTTCAGGTTTGTTGTTAGTGGTGGCCGTTCTTTCTCTGGTTGCGGTCGCCTTTGCGCCGACGGCCGCTCTGGCGGCGAAACCGGCGAAACCGGCCAAGGCCGAAAAAGCTCCCGATGTCAAGGCGGCTTTTGACGCAAGCAAAATGGGCGATATGACCGGCTACGATCCGGCCAACATTGTTCAGCCCACGGGCGACACCATCAAGATTGCCGTTGTGGCGTCATTTTCCGGACCGTCGGCCATCAACGGCCAGATCTACTGGCTGGTCGTCAACTGGGTGGCCTACGATTTGAACAAGCGGGGCGGCATCTTCGTCGACGGAAAAAAGAAGCTCATCGAGGTCATCAAGGCCGATCACATGGGCAAGGTTGATCAGTGCAAAAAAGTCCTCGAACGCATGATTCTGCAGGAAAAGGTTCATGTGCTGTGGGGAACCGACGGCAGCCACATGATGAGAATCATCAATGCCGCCGCGGAGAAGCACAAAGTCATCGCCATCAATGCGACCACCATGTCGGATGACCTCCAGGATGCCAGCAATTTTTCCCGCTACGCCTTCCAGGCGTCTTTCTCCACGGAACAGATTGCCCGCGCCTTCGCCTATTACTACGGCCAGATTCGGAAAAAAGAAACGAAGTTTTATATCCTCAACCAGGATTACGCCTTCGGCCGCCAATATGCAGCGGCTTTCAAGCAGGGTCTGCAGGAATACTATCCGACGGCAACGATCGTGGGTGAAGACTACCATAAACTCTTTTTGACTGACTACGCCCCTTACCTGACCAAAATCAAAGCTTCCGGCGCCGAAGTGATTTTCTCGGGCGACTGGCTGCCCGATGCCGGAAACCTGCTCAAGCAGGCGCGCCATATGGGCGTGATGCTGCCGATCGCCAATGTCTACTTTGACGATCCCAATATGCTCAACGAAGTCGGCGTGGAAGGCACCAAAGGCCTGGTGAACATCAGCTCTTTCTGGATCGCGAATCCGCAGTTCAAGACGCCCGGCTACACCAAAGCCTACAAGGCCTGGAACAATTTATGGAAGACGACGTGGAAAACCCAGCCCTACAACGGGAAGCTGTTTGAGCATTATTTCGGAAACTTCGGCTCCTGGACCAACGAAACCTACTGGCTCTTCAGCGTCATTGAACGCGCGAAAAGCACGGATCCGGAAAAGATCATCGCCGTGTGGGAAAACGACACCTACAAGTACATCAACGGCAGAGTGGTTAAAATGAGAGCCTGCGACCACAAGGTGGTTCAGGATCTGTCCATCGTCGAATTCGTTCCCTGGGAGCAGCAGAAAGTCCATATGAATATCGCGCCGTATTACTGGTACAAGACGTCGTCGTCCTACGGTCCGACGGCGGTTATTCCCGCGGAGAAGATTCTCCCCTGGATGGACCAGAGCCTGGATCGCTGCAAAGGCAAGAACGGCTGGGGCGAATAATTTAATATTCACTTAGCAAAAACCGGAATCGGCAAAAAGCCGATTCCGGTTTTTTTGTTACGCCGTTGGCGCAGGCCCCGGGCGCCGCAAAATGCGAAATTTCCGGGTCGCCCGGCTTCAAAGCCTGGCGGCCTGTTTATTCAGAAAAGCCAGATATGATCGAGTTCGTCGCCGGTGTGGCCTTCGTTTCTGCGTTCACGGATGACGCGGGCGGGCGTTCCCGCGACCACGGCGTTGGGCGGCACATCCTGGTTCACCATGGAACCCGCCGCCACAATGGCCTGGCTGCCGATGGTGACGCCCGGCATAACGGTCGCCCCGGCGTAAATCTTCGCGTAATCTTCGACGACCACGCGCCCGTAGCTGCGCACGATGTGCGAGGCCTCGGAATGGGTATGCGTAAAAATCCGCACGTCTTCAGCCAGGGCCACGCTGTTTCCCAGGCGAATCCCGCCCTTGGTATCCAGAAAAACGCCCCGGTTGAAAAAAACGCCGTCTCCAAGTTCGAGCAAATTGCCGAAATTGAACCGGACATTTTCTTCCGCAATCAGCGAATGGCCGCAGGCTTTAAAGAGGTGTTGCGCAATCAGGCGGCGAAACGGGATGGAAAAAGGAACGGTGAGACTGAGGGCCGTTTTGTCGAAGGCGTCCCAGAGAAAATGCAGATAGCGCTGCCCGGGCGTGTAGGGAAAATCGACGGCCCGGGGCAGAGTTTCATTGTAGAGCATCATCCGGTTGAGGATGGCGGCGGACAGAGCCGGCGCTTCGATGATCTGCAGGACTTCGCCGGTTGATTCGGCGTCAAGCCCGGCGTCGATCAGCGCTTCCGCGCGTTTCAGTCTGGCTTCCAGCACATCGGCCATGGTCTTCCCCCGTGAAAGAGATATTCGGTTTTTTGCGTTGTCTTGCCGCCCGTCGCGGCATCAACACGGTCGCCTGGATATATCGCGGCGCGTCAAACGTCAAGCAAAGACCTCGGAATAATCATTTTCAGCGGACAGCCCCTCGGGACATCCCGGCGACTCTCCGGGATTTTGAGGAGCGGCAATGGCGGGTTCAAAGATCAGGGATTTTCCGGGGCATGCCGGCCGGAGGCCGGCAGCCCCGTTTGTGATTGCGGTGTGTTTTTCGCCGCGTCTTGCGGATTTTAGCCGGCCTGATTCATCATCCGTTTGACGATGAGTTCGATGGCCAGATTTTTCCCGATGGACTCGGTCGGCGCAAACCTTCGGATGAAATCGATTTCCTCGTCCGTGGGACGTTCCGTTTCCTTCAGGTCCGGCGAGACGTTCAGGTTCCATGGAACTTTCTTCCGAACCGCTTCCACGCTCACGCCCGGATGCACCCGGGACAGATACATTTCGCGGGTCACCGGATCGAATTCGAAGATGCCCTGCGTGCTGACAAGCTTGGTCGGGCCGCTGCCCTTGGGAAAGTGCCCGGTCTTCTCGCGGCTGTCGCCTCCGTCCAGATAGCCGGGCGACGTCCGGTACGTCAGCTTTTCAACGAATTCGCCGCCGCGCATGGTCAGAATGGTTCTTCTGGCGTACGAGATGAAATCCGCTGCGCCTCCCGACCCCGGCAGACGGGTGATCGGATGATCATAGTCGCCGATCACCGTCGTATTCACGTTTCCATATTTATCGACCTGGGCGACCCCGAGAAAGCAGACGTCGACGAAGCCCCGGTAGGTCATGGTGAAGGCCGAAAAAAGATCCGTGGAAAAGGAGAAGCCCCGGCAGGACAGGCAGTCGGCGATGTGATTGGGAGGCACCGTCGGCTGAATGTCGATGATGCCCGATTCCATCATCAGCGTGGCATGCGGAGCGAAAAGCGCCTTGGCCAGCGCGCCGGATATCATCGGAATGCCGACGCCGAGGACGACGTTTTCGTAATCATGGATTTCCTTGGCAATGGCAATGATCAGCAGTTCGTTGAGCGTATAGGGCTTACTCATACAGCACCCCCTTCTCTTTCATGAAGTCTTCGAGTTCCGTAAGCGTGATGCCCAGCGTTCTTTCGCGATCCTTGTCGTCCCATACGGAGGTAAACGCCGCGCCGTAATTCGCCGGCGCGGAATAAAAAGCGCGGGCCTTCAGAGCGTTGAGGGTATTGAACCCGTACCGGTCGATATGATGTTTCAGATACGCTTCGTGATCCTTGCACCCGTAAATCCACTCGGCCAGCCAGTCCTGCGTCGCCTTCTCGCTTTGCAGCGCCATCATGAACACGGCGAAAGCAATCCGGTCGGCATTGTAATATCCGACGACATCCGACGGATGCGCGCCCCAGGGCATTTCAATCACCGCGTTCACCCGGTGCGCCGGAATGATCGTGAAGTGCGGACTGGCCTGGATGACATCGTGTTCGACGATTTCCTCGCACGACACGATGATCCTTTTGCTGGCCAGCGCCGCCGCCTGGACGCTTCCCATCGCGCCCCAGTACTGCGCGTTGCCGAATTTGTCGGCCCGCTGCACGTGAATGACGCAGACGTCCGGATTCAACGCCGGCACCAGCACCGTATCCTTCCCCGTAAAGGGGCATTTGATCACTTTGTACTTGTCGTCACCCATGAAGCCCCGCTTTTCGAACAGATCCGTGTGTATGATCCCTTCAAAAACCGGCTGAAAGCTGAATCCGTGCATGCCGGCCACCAGCCGGGCGTTGTAATTGAAGTTCGTGTAGTCCTCGAGTTCCAGATTTCCCGCTTTCCAGGCCCGGGCCACGGCGGAGCCGCCTTCGGCGCCGCCGGCATTGAGGACGTAAGCGGTGACCAGACGGTCGACGCAGCCCCCCGCCACCAGCACCTCATCGATCACGTGACCCGACTGGGAGCAAAACGTCAGGTTTCTTTTTTTCTGCCGGACAATTTCGTAAACCAGGCCGCAGGCCATGCACAGCGTGTAGTTGCCGATAATCAGGGTGTCGCCGTCCTGGACACATTCGGCAACGGCTTCCCGGGCGCTCATTCTTTTATCCCCGTTTTGCGCCATAAAAAATCTCCTTTCCCATCAACGATCCTCAGGCACTGCCGCCTGTTTTTAAAAAAAGGCGCGGTGAGGAATCGCCGCGCCTTTTGTTTTCAAACGTCTGTTGCTTTATTCTCCCCAGTCGCTCTTGCCCTTGCAGCGGTCAAGATTCTTGTCCATGGGGGGCAGGATTTTGGAAGCGGGCACCACCCAGGCCGGTCCGGCCGCGGAAGCCTTGTCATACCAGTAATACGGCGGAATGGTCATGGACGCTTTCTGCTGGGCCGGAACCACATATTCCGTCACGGAAAGCGGCTGAATGGTTTTGTGGTCGCAGGAGCGCATCTTGACGACCTTGCCGTTTGCATACCGGAACACATCGCCTTCCCAGACCTTCACGATCTTGTCCGGATCCAGGCTGCCGGCTCTTTCGATGACGCTGAAAAGCCAGTACGCAGACTGACCGTAGAGGCCGATGCCGCCGGTGCCGTGCTCGAACAGACGGCTGTTGTAAGGCGGCGTTTTCCATTTTTTCCACTGATTGTTCCAGGCTTTGTAGAATTTGGTGAAATCCGGATAATTTTTAAAGACCTGGGGCATATCGTAAACGTCGATGTGAACCAGGCCGTTCGTCCCTTCCACGCCGACCTCATGAAGCATATTGGGCTCGTCGAAGAACAAATGCGCAAAAGGAATCGTAATCCCCATATTTCTGGCCTGTTTCAGCAAGTTGCTGGCATCCGGAACCCAGTCGCCCGTGTAAATCACTTCCGCACTGGAAGCCTTGATCTTGGTCAGATAGGGAGCGAAATCGGTCAGGAACAGTTTGTGATAGTCTTCTCCGACGATTTCCGCGCCCGGATAGTACTCCTTCAAACCTTTCTTGAATCCTTCGGCCAGACCGCGGCCGAACGAGTAGTCCTGGCAGAGAATGTAAAACTTCTTTTCCTTCTTGCGGATCTGGCCGTAGTAGTAAGCCATTCCGCGCCCGATTTGTTCCGTGGTCGGCGAGGTCATGAAAGAATAACGTCCGAAATTGGTCGCATCCTGCAGCTCTTCCGCCAGCGCCCCTTCGTTGACCGCAATCACCTTGTATTTGTTGGCTACTTCGTTGATGATCTTCATCATATTGCTTCCGGACGTTCCCATCAGGACGTGGACCTTTTC
The DNA here is from genome assembly GCA_002304995.1 of Syntrophaceae bacterium UBA1411. Classification (GTDB taxonomy): domain Bacteria; phylum Desulfobacterota; class Syntrophia; order Syntrophales; family Smithellaceae; genus UBA8904. The sequence goes on along the minus strand of DBPV01000045.1, from coordinate 4,990 downwards.
CTGCAGCACCATCCGTTCGCAGATCTTCTTGCAGCTGTCCGGCTTGGACTGATGATCGGCGGGGATGACCTCGATCATCCTCCTTTTTCCGTCAACCAGAATGCCGCCGCGCTTGTTGATGTCGTGAGCGGCAAACATGATCGGCGTGATGTGGATGATGCCGTTGAGAGACCCCGGCCCCGAAAAGGCGTTTACGTAGGCAATTTTAATGGTGTCGCCTTTCGGAGGAACCCAGCTGGCCGGGTCGAAATCCGACATATCCGCCATTTTCTTGATGTCCACCGCGGCTTTGGGCTTTCCCAGTTCGTCCGGCGCTTCCGTCGTTTTTGCGGACTTGACCGCCTTCGCCGGCTTTGCGGCAACCGCCGAAGACGGGCCGCAGGCCGCAAAGGCCAAAAGGCCGAGCACACTCAACAAGACGACTACATTTCTACCAATTCTCTTCATCCTGAACCTCCTTGTTTTTTTTCATGATGTGCAGACCCTGTTCACCCTGATATCTGAACAAGTTCAAATTTTGAATAATGGAACGGCTCATCCTTGTCAAGCAGTATTTGATCGTGTTCAAATAGATTCAATTTCCGCCGATTTCACAGCAAAGGAGCCGTCGGCACGGCCGTCGGCTGCGCCCATTCTGTCCTCTTCAATGGCCTTTTGCCGTTTAGCGTCACCATTAGCTATTCACAACAAACGTTTTGTGATAGAAGACTTGAGAAGTTGACCCCCCGGACGCCGCAGAGCGACCCGGCCGATAAACGGTCTTCCACGAGCGCCGCCATTCGTCAAGTGGCCCCTTGCTGTAAAAAAACGGCGTCCCTTTGGAGAAAACAACGTCATGAAACGGCAGGAAAAAAGCGATAACGTCAGGAATGCTATTTTAGATGTCAGCGGCCGGCTCTTTGTCGATCAGGGGTACCAGAAAACGACGATCCGGCAGATCGCCGAAGAAGCGGGAATCAAAATCGGCACCATTTACCACTTTTTCCGGGACAAGGAAGAGGTCCTGCTCAAACACTCCCAGCAGATCGATTCCGAATTGATGGCGCACGTCGAACAGGTCATCGACGATCCGAACGATTTCATCCTGAAATACGCGCTGTACCGGGCGCTGGAATTCAAGATCGTCGAAAAATACGACAAGATTGCCGAGCTGTACCTGGAGTCCTACAATTCCTGGCGGATGACGCAAATGATCGTACCGAGAAATATGCAGAGGAAAAAATTGTTTTTTCATGAATTCAACGCGCATTTTACGAAAAAGGACTATTACCGGCTGTCGCTGGCGCTGAGAGGAATGCGCCAAATCTGCATCGCGGAGCGCGTCCATACGGGCATGAACCGGTTCAAAGAGCACACGCCCTTTATCATTGAAACGGCTCTCACCTTTTTCAACGTCCCCAAACCAAAGCGCGATGCGGCTGTCGCGAAAGCCATGGAGATCGCGAAAGACAAGCAGGGGATGCTTTACGCAACCATCCTGGGGTACCGCGGGAAAGGAAGAAACAGCGGAAAAGACAGGTAGGCGCAGGCTTCCCGGCGGCACGCCTCATATCCTTTCCGTCTGCGCGGACGGATCCGAATCCTGACGGCCTCGTGCAGCGCCTAATGGTCCAGTCGCCACTGGCTTACGGGAATACCGCGCCGGATCAGGTCGGCCATCCGTTTCAGCAAAGGGTTTGCCTCGCGATAGAATTCCTTCAACCCCGCGCAAAGATAGTTTAAGCCCGGTTCCCCCGCAGGCGAGCCCCTGAAGCGGTGCTTGGGACATCCGCCGCGGCAGGCAAAAAGAAATTCGCACGCGCGGCAATATCCGGGAAGAGCGGTTTCCTTCGCCGCGCCGAAGGCCAGCTGCTCTTGCGACTCGGCCGTTTTTCTCAGGTCGCCGTCGAGGATGTTGCCCAGGCGGTAACCGGGGTACATGAAGTGATCGCAGGAATAAATATCGCCGTTGTGCTCCAGAATGAGACTTTGTCCGCAGCGGGGGGCCAGATAGCAAACACCCGGCCCCGCGCCGGCCCAGGCGCCCAGGGCCCATTCGAAATTCATCACGAAAACGGCGCCGACATCGGCTTTGCTCCACTCCCGGAAAATTCCAAGCAGGAATTCGCCGTACGGCTCGGGCTCCACACTCCAGGCGGTGACGGCGGGAAACGGCTGCCCCTGCGCAAGAGACGGCCCGGCGGCACGGGGCGGTTCCGGTTTTTCCGCCGCGGCCTCCGGTTCTCTTTCAACCACGGGAATGAACTGGATATACTGAACGCCGTGTTCCCGGAAAAAGCGGTAGACCTCCAGGGGATGCCGTGAGCTTTCGCGATTCACGGTCGCCAGAACGTTGACATCGACGCCGTGGCGCTGCAACAGCCCAAGCGCCCTGAGCACATCCGCGCAGGTCCCTCCGCCGTCGCGGTCCACGCGGCAGGCGTCGTGAACCGCCGCGGGGCCGTCGAGGCTCAATCCGACCAGGAATTTGTTTCGGGCCAGAAAAGCGCACCAGGCGTCATCCAGAAGCGTGCCGTTGGTCTGAAGCGTATTGTGGATGTGTTTTCCGGCGCCGTATTTTTTTTGAAGATCAAGCGCCCGCCGGAAGAAATTCATGCCGGCCAGAACCGGTTCGCCGCCCTGCCAGTCGAAGACAACCAGGTTGCCCGGCTGGGAGGCGATGTACTTCCGGACGTAGGCCTCCAGAACGTCGTCCGGCATGAGAAACGTTGCCTGATCGGAAAAGAAGACTTCTTTCTCCCGGTAGAAGCAATAGGTGCAGCGCAGATTGCAGCGCGGCCCGACGGGTTTGGCCATCAGGTGAAAGCCGCGCTTTGCCGGAGCCGGCGGAGCGGATATTCTTTCGTCGTCGATTTCGCTGTCAGACTGCCGCAATGAAAATCCCCATCTCCCGGCGAAGGATCAGGTCAGCCCAGGATGGCCGTTTCCTGCCGGGCCAGTTCTCTTCTCAACTGCGTGCATTTCAAATTCAGTTGCGCCGGAGTGAGGCCCGGAACCGCGACGTCGGCGCGCACTTCGCCCGTCCTGAAATCGACAAGGTTGGTCTGTTCCCGGGCATCCGCCGTCAGACAGTAGAATTCCCATTCGTCGGCTTCAAGGCCGTTCGGGTCCACGTAATGCACGAGCTTCCAGTCGCCGGTGCACAGGGCGCGCACGCTGTTGGGCTGCCGGACCGATCCGGGCGCCAGGGGATGTCCCTGGCCAATCCGGGCGTCGACGTTGTCTTTGTAGAGGTCGTAGAGAGCCTGCTTGTCGCCGGTCGGGCCGAGCGCCGTTATCGTGTCGTTGCTCATAAAGAAAACGCCCGCCCGCGGCTGGCCGTCCGGTCCGAGAATGTTTCCCGGGCCTGCCGCCTGAATCTGAGCCGACAGGTCGGCGCCCGGAAAGGGCTTCACTACGCCTTTGCCGTGGACGGCTTCCATTTTGGCGCGCAGCTGCGCTGCGTCTATTTTGGCCAGCCCCAGCGCCGTCGGCACGAAATCAATGGAACTCGTGGGTTCGAGAATTTCTCTCATGTTGTGTTTGTCGGCGTTGATAAGCGGAGAAGAGATCACCATCGGGACCCGGATGATTTCCTCGTAGGCGTTGTGCCACTTCTGGATCATTCCTCCGTGGGCTCCCGTCATGTCGCCGTGGTCGGCAAGGAAAACGATGATGGTATTGCCGGTCAGCTTATTTTCATCAAGCGCGTTGAGAATCTTGCGGATCTGCAGGTCCGCGAGATAGTGGCAGTAGAAATAAAACTGATTGTAGCTCTGCGACCAGTCGCGGGCGTACTGCCCCTGCAGCTGGAAAGGCAACGGGGATTTGAAGGGAGTGCCTTGCAGCCCGTTATCCGAGCTCGATTCTATGGCAAGCCCCCACTTGAGGGCATAGTCCTGCTGGCAGCGCGGCTTTTGCTCCAGCGTCTCCGCATAGGTGACCGGCAGCCCGCTGTTGGCCTGAGGAAAACCGTCCGGATTCAAATCGACCTGGAATTTTCTTTCAACCGCCGCTCCGTTGTCGACGGTCCGCACCGTGCCGACGCGGCTCTTTTCGCCCGGCGCGGGAATGGACGGCGGAGGATAAACGGGGGGAAACGGTGGAACGGCGGGGGGAAGCGTCCACGGAACGACGCCGGTGCCGCCGGGCACTTGCCAGTTGATGGGCCAGGCGCTGATATCGTGAGGATTCACGAGCGACCCCACCGCAAACCAGGGTTTCCCGGATGCGTCAGCCCCCTTCTTTTTCAGAAAATCCACGATTTTTTCAGTGAAGATGACATCGCGAAAGACGCCCAGGTTATCGGCGGCTCCGCCGTGCGGTTCGGGGTAGGAGCTCTCCCAGTCCCCGAAGCCCCAGGATTCCAGGTAGGCAGTCGCTTCGTCCGCCTCCGAGACGTGCCATTTTCCGAAGTAGTGGGTGGTATAACCGGCGGCGCGAAACCAGTCGCCGACGGTGGGCGTGCCGTCGGGATCGAGAAACGGCACATCTTCGGCCGTCTTGAAAAGTCCGTCCGTCTGGTCAACGCCGGTCACGCCGGAATACTGGCCGGTCATGATGCAGGTTCTGCTGGGCACGCAGGCGGCGGAAGCCGTGTAGTGCTTTCTCATCACAACGGCGTTTTGCCGCAA